>VAWY01000109.1:0-2068 GCA_005888335.1 Actinomycetota bacterium | reverse complement strand
CGAGATCCAGGGTCCGCGGCCCCTGAGGCGGCCCGGTCTCGCGGTCACGGCCGAACCGGGCCTCGACGGCCAGGAGGAGGCGAAGGAGCTCGCGAGCCCGCAGCGAGGTCTCGAGGGCCGCGACGCCGTTCAGGAACCTCGGCTGGTCGACGTTTCCGACCGGCTCGGTGTCGATCAGCGAGGAGACCCCGACGACCGCGATCCCGTCGGTCGCGTCGAGCTCGGCCACCGCAGCCAGGATCGTGGCCTCACGGTCCCCGAGGTTCGAGCCGAGGCCGACGAATGCCCTGGGCATGCCGGCGACGGTAGCTACGCTTGGAGGACTCGTGGGGCGCCGCATCCTCGCCGCCGCGCTGCTGGCTCTGTGCGTGTCCGGCGCTGCCGCCGCCGCCACCGTCCGCAGTGCGACCGATCCTCTCGAGCCACAGGAGTGGTGGCTGTCGCACGTCGGCGCAGACCGAGCGGTCGCGCCGGGGCCCGGCGTGCCGATCTCGATCGTCGACAGCGGCACCGATCCGACGCACCCGGAGTTCGCATCGCGGCCGAGCACGACCTTCCTCAACACGCAGACGGTCCTCGGACGCGAGGAGTACCACGGCACCGTGGTCGCATCGATCGCAGCTGCGCCCGCGAACGATGTCGGCATCGTCGGCGTCTATCCGACTGCGACGCTCGACGTGTACGACGCGAGTGGAGACTCGCGCGGAATCAGCGACTTCGCGGCGACGACAGGCATCCTCGCCGCCGCACAGCATTGCCCCGGCGTGATCAATCTGAGCTTCGGGAGCACGCAGCAGGACGAGCAGCTGCAGGACGCGATTCTCACCGCTGTGCACAACGGCTGCCTGGTCGTCGCCGCCGCCGGAAACAGCGGCGACTTCGGCAGCCCGACGACGTACCCGGCCTCGTGGCCGCACGTCTTCACGGTGGGCGCAACGGACGCCTCCGACCTGACGGCGTCCTTCACGACCTCGTCGCCCGCGATGGACGTCTCCGCACCCGGCGTCGACATGGTCGGCGCGGTTCCGCCGACACGCAACGCAAGCGGCTATCAGGACGGGTTCTCGGGCACGAGCTTCTCGGCGCCGATCGTGACCGCCGCGGCAGCATGGGTCTGGACGGCACGGCCGTCGCTCACGGCGACGCAGCTCGCCGGAGTGCTGCGCCTCAGTGCCCGAGACATCGGGCCGCCGGGATTCGACAACGCGTCCGGCTGGGGGATCCTCGACATCCCGGCGGCGCTCGCGGCGGCGGTGCCCCCGAACGATCCGTTCGAGCCGAACGACGACGTCGACCAGGTCAAGCCCGGCAAGCTCTTCGAGCTCGGGCAGCAGCCGCTGACGATGCCGGGGAAGCCGTCGATCAGGATCGCGGCGACACTCGACTCCTCCGAGGATCCCCACGATCTCTACCGGGTCTGGGTGCCGGCGCGGAGGACCGTGCGCGCCTCCGTCGGCCCGGGTGGGGACGCAGCGGTGCGCATCTGGGGCCCGAAGACGGCGCGCCTGAACGAGGGCCTCAAGGCGCGCCGGCGCGATCTCAGGGGCCCGAGCATCCGAGCCGAGAAGAAGGGCTTCGAGGCCTACGTCGAGGTGCTGCTGACCGGCCGCAGCAATGAGGCGCGCTACACGCTGAGCGTTACGGCCGCCTCACACTGACGCCCGCCGTGCCGTCGAGCCCGCCTGGCCGAACCGCCGGCTTCGCCACGCGCACGACGACCCGCTCGGCGCCGAAACGGCCGCACAGCTCGTCGGCGACGGCCGCCGCGAGCGCTTCGAGCAGGTCGAACGAGCGCGAGTCGGACACCTCCTGCACCGTCCGCGCGACCTCGCGGTAGTCGACCGCGTCCTCGAGCCGGTCGGAGATGCCGCGCTCGCCGACGTCGAGGTCGACGTCGAACACGAAATCCTGCCCTACCTCCTTCTCGTGCGGATGCACCCCGTGCCGCCCGAAGAGGCGCAACCCGCGCAGCTCGACGGTGACGCTCATGCAAGTGCCCGGACGACCGCGAGCGCCTCCGCATGCTCGCGCACGTCGTGTACGCGCAGGATCGTCGCGCCGCGCTCGT
>VAWY01000025.1 GCA_005888335.1 Actinomycetota bacterium | reverse complement strand
AAGGGCAAGCAGATCTACACGCTGGACCTGGCCGCCCTGGTCGCGGGCTCGAAGTACCGCGGCGAGTTCGAGGAGCGCCTCAAGAAGGTGATGAAGGAGATCACCCAGCGCGGCGACATCATCCTGTTCATCGACGAGCTCCACAACCTCGTCGGGGCGGGCGCCGCCGAGGGCGCGATCGACGCGGCGTCGATCCTCAAGCCGGCCCTGGCGCGCGGCGAGCTGCAGACGATCGGCGCGACGACGCTCGACGAGTACCGCAAGTACCTCGAGCGCGACAGCGCCCTGGAGCGGCGCTTCCAGCAGATCCGCGTCGACCAGCCCACCACCGAGGAGACGGTCCAGATCCTCAAGGGCCTGCGCGACCGCTACGAGGCCCACCACAAGGTCGAGATCACCGACGAGGCCCTCGAGGCCGCGGCGGAGCTCGCCGACCGCTACATCTCCGACCGCTTCCTGCCCGACAAGGCCATCGACCTCATCGACGAGGCCGCGTCGCGCATGCGCATCAAGTCGATGACCTCCCCGCCGGTCTACCGCGACCTCGAGGAGGACATCGAGTCCACGCGCCGCCAGAAGGAGGCGGCGATCGAGGCCCAGGAGTTCGAGAAGGCCGCGAACCTGCGCGACAAGGAGCGCAAGCTCACCAACAAGAAGCGCGAGCTCGAGGAGCAGTGGGAGGCCGGCGAGTCCGGCGACCGGCCCGCGATCGGCGAGGAGGAGATCGCCGACATCGTCTCGATGTGGACGGGCATCCCGGTCTTCAAGCTCACCGAGGCCGAGACCCAGAAGCTCATGCGCATGGAGGAGGAGCTCCACAAGCGCGTCATCGGCCAGCACGCGGCGGTCGAGGTCGTCTCCAAGGCGATCCGGCGCTCGCGCGCGGGGCTCAAGGACCCGAAGCGCCCGACGGGCTCGTTCATCTTCCTCGGCCCGTCCGGCGTCGGGAAGACCGAGCTGGCGCGCACGCTCGCCGAGTTCCTCTTCGGCGACGAGGACGCGATGGTGCGCATCGACATGTCGGAGTACATGGAGAAGCACGCCGTCTCGCGCCTCGTGGGCTCGCCTCCGGGCTACATCGGCTACGACGAGGGCGGTCAGCTGACGGAGGCGGTGCGCCGCAAGCCGTACAGCGTCCTGCTGCTCGACGAGATCGAGAAGGCGCACCCTGACGTCTTCAACATCCTGTTGCAGATCCTCGAGGACGGCCGGCTGACCGACGCCCAGGGGCGCACGGTCGACTTCCGGCACGCGATCGTGATCATGACCTCGAACATCGGCGCCAGCGAGATCGCTCGCAACACGCCGCTCGGCTTCGCCGTCTCCGACGACGAGACCGGGATCACCTACGAGGACATGAAGAACCGGATCATGGGCGAGCTCAAGAAGGTCTTCCGGCCCGAGTTCCTCAACCGGATCGACGACGTCATCGTCTTCCACAAGCTGCAGAAGGACGAGATCAAGGAGATCGTCGACCTGCTGCTGCGGCGGATCCGCGAGTCGATGGCCGATCGCGAGCTGCAGCTCGAGCTCAGCGAGCCGGCGAAGGACCTGCTGGTCGAGAAGGGCTGGGACCCCGCGATGGGCGCGCGCCCGCTGCGCCGGGCGATCCAGCGCTACATCGAGGACCCGCTGGCCGACTTCGTGCTGCGGTCCGAGCTCAAGCCGGGCGCCACGGTGCTCGTCGAGCCGGGCGAGACCGATAGCGGCGAGCAGGACGTCAAGCTCTCGATCCTCGAGCCCGTGCCCGCGGGCGTCGGCGGCGAGGGCGACGGCGGCGACCAGCGCTCCGAGGAGGAGATGCCGCCGCCGGCGGCCGACTCCGGCGAATAGCCGCGTTTGTTTTGCCAGAGGGCGGCCACATGGCCGCCCTCTCGCGTTTAGGATCGGCTTCGTGAGCGAGCGCGCGGACGTGTGGTTCGACTCGTGGGGCGAGCGGTGCGCTGCATGGCTGTACCGGCCCGCCGACGGCGCCGGCGCGGACGTGCCGTGCGTCGTGCTCGCCCACGGCTGGACCGGCATCCGCGAGGCGCGCCTGGACGCCTACGCCGAGCGCTTCGCCGCCGCCGGGATGGCCGCGCTGGTCTTCGACTACCGCCACTTCGGCGCCAGCGAGGGCGAGCCGCGCCAGCTTCTCGACATCCGGCGCCAGCTCGAGGACTGGGCGGCGGCGATCGCCTACGCGCGCACGCTCGAGGGCGTCGACCCCGAGCGCATCGCGCTCTGGGGCAGCTCGTTCAGCGGCGGGCACGTCATCGAGACGGCGGCGCGCGATCGCCGGATCGCCGCGGTCGTCGCGCAGGTGCCGTTCGTCGACGGGCTGGCCAACCTGCCGCGGCTCGGGCCGCGGCACGCGCTCGCCCTGACGCGCGAGGGGCTCAAGGACCAGCTCGGCGCGCTGCGCGGCCGCCCGCCGCACATGCTCGCCTCCGTCGGGCCGCCGGGCTCGCTGGCCGTCATGAACTCCCCCGATGCCGAGCCCGGCTTCCGCGCGCTCATCCCGCCGGGGACCGACTGGCCAAACGAGGCCGCGGCCCGGGTCGCGCTGCGGGTCGGCAGCTATCGCCCGATCCGCAAGGCGGCCCAGGTGCGCTGCCCGATCCTCTTCTGCCTCGCCACCGGCGACGTGATCACGCCGCCCGACCTCGCCGAGAAGGCGGCGGCGCGGGCGCCGCGCGCAGAGGTGCTGCGCTACCCGGGCGGCCACTTCGACCCGTACGTCGGCGAGCTGTTCGAGCGCGTGGTCGCCGACCAGGTCGCGTTCTTCTCGCGCCACCTGGCGCTCGCGCGGAGCCCGGCGACGACCGGAGCATGAACGAGGTCCTGGCCTCCGACGCCGAGCGCGAGGCCGCCGTCGAGCGGCTGCGCAGCGGGGCGGGGGAGGGGCGGCTCGACCACGACGAGCTCGAGCGGCGCGTGCACGCCGCGTACACGGCCCGGACTCGCGCCGAGCTCGAGCGCGTCACGGCCGACCTGCCGCCGCCTCCGCCGGCGCCACGGCCGCGGGTCGACATCGACGGGATGGAGCTGCGCCGCCGGACGGCGGGCTTCCTTGTCCCGAACGTCGTCTGCCTGATCGTCTGGCTCGCCACCGGAGCGGGCTCGTTCTGGCCGGGCTGGGTGCTGCTCGGCACCGGGATCGCGTTCGTCGTCTGGCTCATCCGCGCGGGGCTCGGCGTGGCCGACGAGCACGACGAGCGGCGCCGGCTGCCGGGCGAGCGCCCGCGGCGCGTCCCCTAGAGATGACCGATTCCGAATTTCCGCCGCGCCAGGCACGCGCCTCGCGGCGCGTCCCCTAGCGTTCCGCGGCGTGGCCGAGCCGCTCGTCGAGATCAAGGTCCGCGACAACGGGCCCTACAAGGTGACCGGGCCGATCCGGCTGGTCGACGTCGACGGCAACGCGTGGGAGCTGCCGCCGGGGGAGTCGGTCGCGCTGTGCCGGTGCGGACAGTCGAAGACCAAGCCGTTCTGCGATCGCTCGCACCGCGAGGCGGGGTTCAGCTCCTGCGAGCGGGTGCGGCCTTGAACTCCGACGCCACGCGCGTCGTGCACGCCGGCCTGCCCGCCCCCGCCCAGGGGGAGCCGTTCCTGCCCGGGCCGACGTTCGCCGCGCCGTACCACCTGACCGGCGACCCGTCGTCGTCGCCGTTCGGCTACCAGCGCGATGCCAACCCGACCTGGCAGCGCTACGAGGCGGCCCTGGGCGCGCTCGAGGGCGCCGAGGCCGTTCTGTTCGCCTCGGGGATGGCCGCGGTCAGCGCGGTGGTGCTCGCCCTCGGCCCGGGCGACGTGCTCGTCGCGCCCGCCGACGGCTACCCCGGCATCCGCGCGCTGGGCCGGGAGCACCTCGCCCCGCGCGGCGTCGAGGTGCGGCTCGTGCCGACCGACGAGGCGGCGGTCCGGGCGGCGCTGGGCGGCGCGACGCTCGTCTGGCTCGAGACGCCGTCGAACCCCGGGCTCGACGTGGTGCCGATCGCCTCGCTGGCCGAGGCGGCGCACGCGGTGGGCGCCGCGCTGGCGGTGGACAACACGCTGGCGACCGCGCTGGGGCAGCGCCCGCTCGACCTCGGGGCCGATCTGGTGGTCACGAGCTGCTCGAAGGCGCTCAGCGGCCACAGCGACCTCGTCCTCGGGGTCGTGACGACGCGCGACGGCGAGCGCGCCGCGGCGCTGCGCGAGTGGCGCTCGCGGGCCGGCGCGATCCCGGGGCCGTTCGAGGCCTGGCTGGCGCACCGCTCGCTGGCCACGCTCGACGTGCGCCTGGAGCGCGCCGGCGCCAACGCGCTGGCCCTGGCCGAGCTGCTGGCCACACGCGACGACGTCAGCGGGGTGCGCCACCCCGGCCGGCCGGGCGACCCGGGCCACGCGACGGCGGCCGCGCAGATGACGCGCTTCGGCTCCGTGGTCGGCTTCGCGCTGCCCGACGCCGACCGCGCGCAGGCCTTCCTGGCCCGCAGCGAGTTGGTCACCGAGGCCACGAGCTTCGGGGGGCTGCACACGACGGCGGAGCGCCGCGCGCGGTGGGGGACCGACGCGGTTCCCGAGGGCTTCATCCGGCTGTCGGCGGGGATCGAGGCGGCCGAAGACCTCCTCGCGGACGTGACCCGCGCCCTCGACGCGGTGCGTTGACGGCAAGCAGCCCGGGGCGAAGGCGTCCGGCGGCGCGCCTAGCGTGCGCGAGCCATGCCCCGCCCGACCACCGTCCACGTCTGCTCGGCCTGCGGTCACCAGGAGGCGCGCTGGCACGGGCAATGCCCCGGCTGCGGGGAGTGGAACACGCTCGTCGAGGAGGCGGTCGCGCCGGCGCGCGGCCCGCGGCCGGGCGCCGCGCGGGCACGGAGCGCGCGCCCCGAGCGCCTGCGCGACGTGCGCACGCCCGAGATCGCCCGCCTGCAGACCGGCATCCGCGAGTTCGACCGCGTCCTCGGCGGCGGCCTGGTGCCCGGCTCGCTCGTGCTGCTGGGCGGCTCGCCGGGAATCGGCAAGTCGACGCTGACCGGGATGGCGCTGGGCAACCTCGAGGGCGCGGGGCGGCGGACGCTCTACGTCTCCGGCGAGGAGTCGGCGGCGCAGATCCGCCTGCGCGCCGCGCGCCTGGGCGGCCGCGCGCTCGACGTCCCGGTCCTGGCCGAGACCGACCTGGCCGCGGTGCTGGCGACGCTCGAGGCCGAGCGCCCCGAGGTCTGCGTCATCGACTCCGTCCAGACGCTGCACGCCGCCGAGCTGACCGGCGCGCCGGGCTCGGTCGGGCAGGTGCGCGAGGTCGCGGGGCGCGTGATGGAGGCGGCCAAGCGCGGCGGCTGCGCGGTGCTCCTCGTCGGCCACGTGACCAAGGAGGGCGCGCTGGCCGGGCCCCGCGTGCTCGAGCACCTCGTCGACTGCGTCCTGCAGTTCGAGGGCGAGCGAGAGCGCACCTACCGCACGCTGCGCGCGCTCAAGAACCGCTTCGGCTCGACCAACGAGGTCGGCGTCTTCGAGATGCGCTCGGGTGGCCTCGCCGAGGTGCTGGACGCGAGCGCGCGCTTCGTCGGGGAGGTGACGCGCGCCCCCGGCAGCGTCGTCCTCGCGGCGATGGAGGGCACGCGGCCGCTGCTCGTCGAGGTCCAGGCGCTCGTCTCGCCGTCCGAGCTCGTGCCGCCCCGGCGGATGGCCAACGGCGTCGATCGCAACCGCCTGGCGCTCGTCCTGGCCGTCCTCGCGCGCCACGCGGGCGTGCCGACCGGGAGCGCGGACGTGTTCGTCAACGTCGTCGGCGGCGTGCGCATCGACGAGCCTGGCGCGGATCTCGCCGTCGCGCTCGCGGTGGCCAGCGCGGCGCGCGGCGCGCCGGCCGGCGGCGACGAGGGCGCAGCCGCACCGGCCGGCGAGGCGCGACAACCGGGGCTCGTCGCCTGCTTCGGCGAGGTCGGGCTCACCGGCGAGCTTCGCTCGGTCGCCCACCCCGAGCGCCGGCTCGAGGAGGCGGCCAAGTTCGGCCTGAAGCCGGTCCTGCACCCGGGAACGGCGCCGAGCCTCCGGGCGGCGCTGCGCGCGGCGCTGCCGCGCGCCGAGCGGACGCCCCGCGCCGCCTGAGCCTTAGCCGACTCCCGCGGCCGAACGCTCGAGGCCGGCGATCCGCACCTCCACGTCGTCGTGGATGAACGACACGAGGTCCGCGATCTGGTGCGGACCGTCGACGAGCAGGCGGCCGGTCTCGTAGCTCCACACCGCGTCCTGCAGCAGCGAGCCGTCGGCCAGGCGCACCGACCAGTACGACGCCTCGCCCTTGTACGGGCAGATCGTGCGCTTGTCGCTGGGCTCGAGCTCGGCCTGCACGTCTTCGCGCGGCACGTACGCGCGGATCGGCAGGCCGGTCTCGAACACCAGGACGGCCCGCTCGGACTCGGCGATGACCGCGTCGCCGCTGACGATCTCGACGCGCCGGCTCGACGGCCGGGCGTCGACGCGGTGGTAGGGGTCGCGCAGGTGGCCGCGCACCTCGTCGTCCTCCTCGTACCAGGCGTCGACGCGATCCCAGTACAGCGCGGCGTAGCCGGTGAGCCAGCTCGCCGCCTCGAGCGGCTCGCGGTACGTCCACGCGGCGTTCTTGGAGACCCGGTCGCCCACGCGCAGCGACCAGTACGACGCGTCGCCCTTGAACGGGCAGTGCGTGCGCTTGTCCGTGGGCTCGAGCGCGCCGGCGTCGAGGTCCTCGATCGGCAGGTACAGCACGGGCAGGAGGTTGGACTCGTGAAGCAGCTGCCCGCGCACGGTGTCGAGCACGGTGCGACCGGCGAGCACGGCGCGCACCCGGCGCGGGTGCGGCTCGAAGAAGAGGCGGTGAGCGGGTCCGTCGATGGCGTAGTTCGACGGCGCGGGCCGGATGGCGAGCGGCCCGGAGGCAATGGTCAGCGACATGCCACGATGGTGGCACACCCATGGGCCGTGCTATCCGAGTTCCCGGTGACGATCCGGCCCTTCGCGGGCTGACGTGGAACTCGCAAGGTCAGCGCGCGAAGCGCCGCTACCCGCTGATCCTCCTCGTCGCCCTCGTGCTCGTCGCCGCGGCGCCCGCGCGCGCGACGACCCTCGACGACGCCGCGTCGGCGCTGCGGGGGGACCCTGTCTACGCCGCCCGCGACGCCGAGACGCGCCTCACACGCAGCGAGGAGCGCCGGCTCGAGCGCCTGATCGCCGACCGCGCCGGCGGCCCGCTCTACGTGGCCGTCCTGCCCGCCTCAGCCGGCGACGCCACCGACGCGGCCCGCGCGCTGTCGCGCCGGATCGGCCGCGGCGTCTACGCGGTCGTCGGGGGCCGGCACTTCAGCGCCGGCCAGACGGCGGGCAGCGGGCTCGGCCCGGGCACCGCGCCGGCGCTGGCGACCGAGGCCTACAACGCTCACCACGCCGAGGGCGTCTACGCCACCCTGGCCGACTTCGTCCGCCGCGTCGGCGCCGCCCGCGCCGCCGGGGGCGCGGAGCCGGGCGGCGGCGGCGACGGCGGGGGCGGCGGGTCGTCCACCGGCCTCATCATCCTGCTCGCGCTCGCCGGCGGCGGTGGGGCCCTGTTCCTGGCCGGCCGCCGGCGCCGCCGCCGCGCCGCCGCCGAGCAGGCGGCCGAGCTGCGCCGCGCGGCCGACGACGACCGCACGGCGCTGGGCGAGGACATCCGCGCGCTCGATATCGACGTCGAGATGCCGGGCGTCGACCCTGCGGCGAAGGCCGACTACGGCAGCGCGGTCGAGGCCCACGACCGCGCCGGCGCGCTGCTGGCCGGCGCGCGGCGCCCGGACGACTTCGAACCGGTCGCGCGGGTGCTGGAGGAGGGCCGCTACGCGATGGAGTCCGCCAAGGCGCGCCTCGCCGGGCGCGAGCCGCCCGAGCGCCGGGCGCCGTGCTTCTTCGACCCCCGCCACGGACCCTCCGCCCGTGACGTCGAGTGGGCGCCGCCCGGCGGCGCCACGCGCAGCGTGCCCGCCTGCGAGGCCGACGCCCAGCGCGTCGAGCGCGGCGAGGCTCCGGCCACCCGCGAGCTGGCGGGGCGCCCGTGGTACGACGCGCCGGCCTACTACGGGCCGTACGCCGGCGGCTTCTACGGCGGCTTCGGCGGCCCCGGCTTCCTCACGGGCCTGCTCATCGGCGAAGCCCTCAGCGGGCCGGATGTCACGTACGTCGATCCCGGCGTGGGCGACTTCGGCGGCGGCGGGGACTTCGGTGGCGGCGGGGACTTCGGTGGCGGCGGCGACTTCGGTGGCGGCGGCGATTTCGGCGGTGGGGGGGACTTCTAACCGGCGCTTGACACGCGACGTCACCGTCGCTTGACACCTGCCGTGCACACTCGCGCAGATTGCGTATGAGCGGCTGCGGTATCGCGCAGCCGCCCCCCACCTCCACGGAAGGTCTCGATGTTCGCGCTGCAAGGAAGCAGGCAAGCACGGGCGGCCCTCGCGCTCACCCTCGTGCTCGTGGTCGCCCTGCTGGTGTCCGGGATTGCGTCCGCGCCCGCCCAGACCGCCAACGACCGGTGCGGTGACAAGGTCATCGACCGCACCGCCCTCGACCCGACGGGCGGCGACCCGACGATCGTCGTCATCGGCTTCAACAGCCCGACCGAGGGCGACGACGTCATCTTCGGCACCAACGGCGCCGACACCATCAACGGCAAGGGCGGACACGACGTCATCTGCGGCTTCGACGGCGCCGACACCATCCACGGCGGAACGGGCGACGACACCGTCTTCGGCGGCAACGGCGCCGACAAGATCCACGGTGACGACGGCAACGACCAGCTGTTCGGCGAGGCGGGCGCCGACGACCTGCAGGGCGACACCGGCGACGATCAGCTGTTCGGCGGCGACGACGGCGACGGCCTCGACGGCGGCCAGGGCAACGACACCCTGTTCGGCGAGGCCGCGAACGACACGCTCACCGGCGCCGGCGGAGACGACGTGATCTTCGGCGGGGACGGCGGCGACACGCTCGACGGCGGCGACGGCAACGACCAGCTGACCGCCGAGGCCGGGGACGACAAGCTCCTGGGCGGCGGCGGCGACGACCAGCTGTTCGCCGGAGACGGCGCCGACGACCTGCAGGCCGGCGATGGCCTCGACCACCTCGACGGCGGCGACGGCAACGACACGATCGATGCCGGCGCCGGCGAGGACAAGGTGTTCGGCGGCGGCGGCAACGACGTCATGCACGGCGGTGCAGGCCCCGACGACATGTCGGGCGACGCAGGCGACGATCAGGTCTTCGGCGATGCCGGCGAGGACTCGGTGGCCGGCGGCGACGGCATCGATCGCCTGGACGGCGGCGACGGCAACGACACGTTGTCCGGTGACGCCGGCGACGACACGGTGCTCGGGTCGGCCGGCGACGACGGGCTGTTCGGCGGTGACGGCAATGACACGCTGAACGGCGGCGGCGGCGGCGACGGCATCTCGGGCGGCGCGGGCGTCGATCGCGCCGACTACTCGGACATCGCGGGCGGCGGGATCTCCGCGGACCTCGCAACGGGCGAGGTCACGGGCAGCGCCGGCGCTGACACGCTCTCGGAGATCGAGAACGTCACCGGCACCCAGTTCGACGACACGCTCACCGGCAGCGCCGCCGACAACGTCCTCAGCGGCGGCGCGGGGAACGACACCATCGACGGCGGCCTCGGCAACGACACCGAGAACGGCGACGACGGCAACGACACGTTCGTCCAGTCCGGCGAGGTGGGCAATGGCGCGGACGTCATGAACGGCGGCGCGGGGATCGACACCGTCGACTACACGTCGCGCGAGCTTCCCGTCACCGTCACCCGCGATGGCGTGGCCAACGACGGCGTCGCCGGCGAGGGCGACAACGTGATGCCCGACATCGAGAACGTGAACCTCCGGCCGGTGCTGAACCCGACCCCGCAGCCGACGCCCGACCTCAGCGCGCCGGTGCTGAGCACCTTCAAGGTCAACGCCACCCGGTTCTCGCCGAACGGCGACGGGCGCCTGGACGAGTTCATCGCCAGCGGCCGCTTCTCGGAGTCGACCCAGTGGACGTTCGACGTCCTCTCCGGCACGACGGTGCTCTTCTCGGAGGCGGGCGAGGGCCTGACGATGAAGGCGGCCTGGAACGGCGTGAGCGGCGAGGGGCGCAACGCCGTCTCGGCGACGTACCGCTGGCGGCTCACCGGCAAGGACAGCGCGGGCAACCAGGTGGCGGCTCGCACGGGCACGATCACGATCGATCGCTCGCGGCCCAGGGTGCGCTCGGTGAGGATCAGCCGCAAGCGGCTCGACCTCAGTCGCCGGCGCTCGACCCAGATCCGCTTCTCGGTCCCCGAGGCCGCGACGTTCCGGGTCAGGATCCGGCGCGGGGCGTTCGTGCGCACCTTCGGCCCGCGCAAGCTCGAGGAGGCGGGCACCGTCGTGGTGAACTGGAACGGCCGCAGCGCCGGCGGCGCGAAGGCGAAGCCCGGTCGCTACCGCGTCGAGGTCGGGGTCCGCGACCTCGCCGGGAACCTGACGGTCGCGCGTTCGACCATCATCGTCGTGCGGTGATCGTGAGCGACAGCCGCGCCACCACCGACCGCTCGCCGGCGAACGCGCCGCGCGTGCGCGCGACGAGCGGCAGGTGGTGGCGGCGGCGCAGCAGCGCGAGCGCGCGGCGCGTGAGCGCGACGCGCACGTTGCGCTCCATGCCGCCGGGCACAGAGAAGCGCGCCGCGCCAGCCCGGATTCCCGTGCCGCGCACGGCGAGGTCGAGCGTGCCGCGGCAGCGGCCGGGGCGGATCGTGACGCGGTTCGCGGGGGTCGCGCAGGCCACGCGGACGGCGGCTTGGCCGGAGCGGCTCACGCGCCGCCCGCCGGGGCGCAGCGAGAGCGAGACGCGGCCGGTCGCTCGCCGGTCCGGCGCCGGCCGCTCCTCGAACGGCGCCTCGGCGACGGGCGCGACCGGCGCGGTCGCCGCCGGGGTCTGCTGCACGGGCGCGTCGATCGGCACCGAGCGCCGGTACGTGGGGTTGACGCCATAGCCGCGCACGTCCATCTCGAGCACCGTGGCGCGCACGGCGGCCAGGGCGTCTGGCGCGAGCTGTGCGTTCTGCGCGAGCACCAGCCGCTCGCCCTGCGGGTCGTCGACGAAGCCGATGTCGATGATGCCGACGCCCGCGGCGTAGGTCTTGCGCTGGTGGCCGCTCTCGGGGTCGAGCGGGCTCGTCTCGTCGGTGATGACGACGCCTCGGAAGCAGTTCACCGGGACGCAGACGGTCGTGCCGGTCTGGAACGTCGACGCGCAGTCGAGGAACTTGATCCTCGGGACGTAGCCCTGGAGGTAGGGCGCCTCGTCGGGCTCGGGGAGCCGCACCGGCATGTGGATGCCGGGCACGGCGCCGTCGAGGCCGGCCATCCACGTGCTCGGCGCGCCCTTGAGCTGCCCGTTGAACCACTCCTCGGGGTACTCGCCGAGGTTCCAGACGTTGCCCTGGTTGTCCTGCGCCCAGAAGGACAGCTCCTGCTCGGCGAGCTGCCCGTTGGTGAAGTCGACGTCGTGGACGACCACGGTGCGCACGCCGTTGATCACCTTCGTGAGGTCGGTGACCGTGAACGTCACCTGATGGGGCAGCGACTGGCCGCTGACGTTCGAGCGGCCCTCGTAGACGCGCTGCCAGCCCGGGATCAGCGGGAGCCGGCTGTTGGTCACCGCGGGGGTGGTTGGGAAGTTGAGGGGGTTGAACCGGACGAGCTCGCGGCACGGTGGCTGTGCGGCCGAGGCGGTCGCGGCGGCGGCGCCGGCCGCGACCGTCACGACACACGCGACGACGGCGCTCCGGCAGAACGCGCGGTTCATGACGCAACGAACGTATTCCGCGGAACGGCCGCGCGGGAAGGGCAGACTTCTCCCTGGACCGGTGAACATCCGGCAGCCGGGCAGCCGACGCACCGGATTCGAAAACCGCGGGGGACACCGGCCGCCCCGCTAGAATCCCCTCTAATGACGGCGAGATCCGGGGAAGAGCTCACAGAGCTCGAGGCGCGCCAGGAGCCCCGGCTCGTCAAGGCCCTCGAGATGGTCGCGCCCGGAACAGCGCTGCGCGAGGGCATCGACAACATCCTGCACGCGCGCACCGGCGGGCTGCTGGTCATCGGTGAGCCGGACGAGCTCTCGTTCCTGTTCTCTGGCGGGATCAAGATCGAGGTCGACTACACGCCGCCGCTGCTCTTCCAGCTCGCGAAGATGGACGGCGCGATCGTTCTCAACGCCAACGCGACGAAGATCGCGGCGGCCAACGTCCAGCTGATCCCGGACCCGACGATCCTCAGCCTCGAGACCGGCACGCGCGAGCGCACCGCCGAGCGCGTGTCCAAGCAGACCGACTCGCTGGTCGTCGCGATCTCCCAGCGCCGCGAGGTCGTCTCGCTCTACGTCGACGGGGCCAAGTACATGCTCGAGGAGATCCCGGTCGTGCTGGCCAAGGCCAACCAGGCGCTGGCCACGCTGGACAAGTACCGCAGCCGCCTCGACCAGGTCTCCACGCGCCTGACCGCGCTGGAGTTCGAGGGCGGCGCCACGCTGCACGACGTCCTGACCGTGCTCCAGCGCGCGGAGCTCGTCACCCGCATGGCCGTCGAGATCGAGCGCTACATCGTCGAGCTGGGGACCGAGGGCCGCCTGATCGAGATGCAGCTCGAGGAGACGATGGTCGGCGTCGCCGCCGACAAGGCCGCGCTGGTCCACGACTACCTCGCCGAGAACACCGACGACGCCTTCGCCGCCGCGCTGGATCAGGTCGGCCGCCTGCCGCACCAGGACCTGCTCGACTTCGGCCGCCTCGCCGAGGTCCTCGGCTACGACCGCAAGCTCAACACGCTGGACTATCCCGTCTCGCCGAGGGGCTACCGCATCCTCGGCCGGATCCCGCGCCTGCCGCGCATCGTCGTCTCGAACATCGTCCGCGACTTCGGCGGGCTCGACGAGATGCTGGCCGCCACCGACTCCGAGCTGGAGGCCGTGGAGGGCGTGGGCGAGATCAGGGCGAAGGACATCCGCGAGGGCCTTCGCCGTCTCCAGGAGATCAACCTCGTGGACCGCTACCTGCAGACATAGGACACTGGCGTCCAGGCCAAGGCTGTCGCCCCCAAGGAGGACCGAACCATCACCGATATCACTGAACAGGAGCTTCTCGAGGACCTTGACGTCCACCGCGAGGTGGAGAACATCGAGTTCGATCTCGGCGACAACGTCGTCTACCCCCATCACGGCGCCGGGAAGGTCGTCAAGAAGGAGATGAAGAAGATCTTCGGCGAGGAGCGCGAGTACCTCACCATCAAGATCCTCCACAACGACATGACGGTCATGGTTCCCTGTGAGAACGCGTCAGTGGCCGGCCTGCGCCGCGTCATCGACGAGGAGACCGTCGAGAAGGTCCTCGGCGTCCTGCGCGACGACGTCTCGGAGATGCCCAAGAACTGGAACCGCCGGTTCAAGCACAACCGGGACAAGATCAAGACCGGCGACATCTACGAGCTCGCCGAGGTCGTCCGCAACCTGGGGCTGCGCGAGTGGGAGAAGGGACTCTCGACCGGCGAGAAGCAGATGTTCACGCGGGCGAAGAAGATCCTCGCCTCCGAGCTCATGTACGCGCTCGACAAGGACGAAGACGCGGCTGAGGGCTACCTCGACGATCTGCTGGCCGGCTCGGCCGAGCAGAAGGGAATCACCGCGGCGGCGGCCAAGTAGCGAGCGGTCAGCCGAGACTCGTTGGCGGTCGCCCTGCTTGTGGCCGCCGGACGTGGCGAACGCCTTGGTGCCGGAGGGCCCAAGGCGTTCGTCATGTTGGCCGGCCGGCCGATGCTCGAGTGGTCGCTGGACGCGCTGCGAGCGGCCCCGTCGGTCGAGCGCGTCGTGGTCGCGGTCCCGCCGGGCGTCCGGTACCCGGGCGCGGTCGCGGGCGGCGACTCGCGCTCGCAGTCGGTGCGCAACGCGCTGGCCGCGGCCGGGGAGGCGGACGCGGTGCTCGTGCACGACGCGGCCCGGCCGCTGGTCGACGCGGACCTGGTCGAGCGCTGCCTGGCGGCGCTCGACGGGGGCGTCGACGCGGTGATCGCCGCCGCCCCCGTGACCGATACGCTGAAGGAGGCGGCGGACGGCATCGTGGTGCGCACGCTCGACCGGTCCCGCTTGTGGGCGGTGCAGACGCCGCAGGCCTTCCGGCGCACGGCCCTCGAGGACGCGCTCGACCAGCCGGCGGAGGTCCTCGCCAGGGCGACCGACGACGCCGGGCTCGTGGAGGCCCGGGGTGGCGTCGTGCGGGTCGTAGAGTCCAGCGCGCGCAACCTGAAGGTCACCACCGCCACGGACCTGAAGCTGGCCGAGCTGCTCCTTGCTGACCGACTACCACGTCCACCTGCGCCCTGACGACCCGGGCGCGACCGCCGAGCGTCACTTCACCCCCGCCAACGCCGAGCGCTACCGCACGGTGGCGGCCGAGCGCGGCATCGCCGAGCTCGGCGTCAGCGAGCACGTGTACCGCTTCACCGCCGCGCTCGACGTCTGGCAGCATCCGATGTGGCGCGAGAACGCCGTCGACGACCTGGACGCCTACTGCGCGTTCGTGCGCGAGGACACCGACCTGAGGCTCGGCATCGAGGCCGACTTCATCCCCGGCCGCGAGGACCGGATGGCCAACCTGCTCGAGGCGCGCGAGTGGGACTACGTCGTCGGCTCGGTGCACTTCCTCGGCGACCGGGCCGTCGACTACGACCGCTACGACGTCTGGACCGGCGGCGACTCGCCCGACCGCGTGTGGCGGCGCTACTTCGAGCTGCTCGGGGAGGCGGCGCGCAGCGGGCTGTTCGACGTCCTCGCGCACCCCGATCTCGTGAAGGTCTGGGGTCCCGAGCGGCCACGGCCCGACGGCGACCTGCGCCGCTTCTACGACCGCGCGATGGACGGGATCGCCGACTCGCGGATCGCCGTCGAGGTCTCCACCGCCGGGCTGCGCAAGCCGGCGCGCGAGCTCTACCCCGCGCTGCCGTTCCTGGAGATGTGCCTGGAGGCCGGCTGCCCGGTCGCGCTCTCCAGCGACGCGCACACGCCCGACCAGCTGGGGGCCGGCTACGAGGAGGCGCTCGAGGCGCTCGACGGCCTGGGCGTGGGGGAGCTGTGCGTCTTCGAGGGCCGGCGGCGCCGGCTCGAGCCGATCGGGGCGACGTGATCGGGCTGGGCTACGACACGCATCGCCTCGTCCCCGGGCGGGCGCTGATCCTCGGCGGGGTGCGCATCGAGCACGACCTCGGCCTCGCCGGCCACTCCGACGCCGACGTGCTCACCCACGCGGTCATGGACGCCATGCTCGGCGCGGCGGGCCTGGGCGACATCGGCGAGCACTTCCCGGACAGCGACGAGCGCTGGCGCGACGCCGACTCGATCGCGCTGCTGCGGGAGGTCGCGGGCATGGTCCGCGACGAGGGCCTGCGGGTGGTCAACGTCGACGCGACGGTCGTGCTCGAGCGGCCCAAGGTCGCGCCGCATCGCGCGGCGATGCGCGCGCGCCTGGCCGAGGCGATCGGGCTCGACCAGCGGCGCGTCAACGTCAAGGCGACGACCGGCGAGGGCCTGGGCTTCGTGGGTCGAGGCGAGGGCGCCGCGGCGCTGGCCGTCGCCGCGCTGGAGGCCTGATGGACACCGACCTCATCATCGCGGGGGTGCTGGCCGGCGTGGCGGTGCTGCTGGTCGCCGCCTACGTGACGCGGATCCCGTATCCGATCCTGCTCGTCGTCGGGGGCGTCGGGCTGGGCTTCATCCCGGGCGTCCCGCACCTGGTGCTCGAGCCGAAGCTCGTCCTGCTCATCCTCCTCCCGCCGCTGCTCTACTCAGCCGCGTTCTTCTCCTCCCTGCGCGACCTGCAGCGCAACCTGCGGCCGATCACGATGCTGGCGGTCGGGCTCGTGCTGTTCACGACCGTCGGCGTGGCGGCGATCGCGCACTGGCTGACGGGCATGGCGTGGGAGCCGGCCTTCGTCCTCGGCGCCGTCGTCTCGCCGACCGATCCGGTCGCGGCGACGGCGATCGCGCGCAGGGTGGGGGCGCCTCGAAGGGTCATCAGCGTGGTCGAGGGCGAGAGCCTGGTCAACGACTCGACCGCGCTGATCGCCTACAAGTTCGCCGTGGCGGCCGCGCTCAGCGGATCGTTCTCGGCAGCCGAGGCCGGGGGGCGCTTCCTGCTCAATGCGGTCGTGGGCGTGGGTATCGGCATCGCCGTGGGCTACGTGGTCGCCGCCGTGCGAGCGCGCATCGAGGACCCGCCGACCGAGATCACGCTCTCGATCGCCACGCCGTACTTCGCCTACCTGCCCGCCGACGCGCTCGGCGTCTCGGCGGTGCTCGCGGCCGTGACGGCGGGGATCTGGCTCGGCTGGCGCTCGCCGCGGCTGATCTCGCCGTCGACCCGGATCCAGGCCTTCGCGGTGTGGGAGGTCCTCCAGTTCCTGCTCAACGCCACGCTCTTCACGCTCGTCGGCCTGGCCCTCCCCGACGTGCTCTCGCATCTCGAGGGGCAGTCGGCGGGCGAGCTCGTCCGCGACGCCGTCATCGTGAGCGCTGCCGTCATGGCGGTGCGCTTCCTGTGGGTCTTCCCAACGGTCCGGTTGCCCCGCCTGCTGTCCCGTCGCCTCCGCGAGCGCGAGCCCGCCCCGCCGTGGGGGCAGAGCATCGTGGTCGCGTGGACGGGCATGCGCGGCGCGGTCTCGCTCGCCGCCGCGCTCGCGATCCCGCTGGCGGTGCGCGATCGCGACCTCATCATCTTCCTCACGTACGCCGTGATCGCCTCGACGCTGCTGGTGCAGGGGCTGAGCCTGCCGTTCGTCATTCGCGCGCTGGGCGTCGGCGAGGACGGCAAGGAGGCCTACAAGGAGTCCAAGGCGCGGATGAAGGCGGCCGAGGCGGCGATCGCGCGCGTCGACGAGCTGCGCGTCGAGGAGTGGGTGCGCGACGAGACCGCCGACCGGGTGCGCCAGCTCTACGACTACCGGCGCCGGCGTTTCGCGTCGCGCTTCGCCGAGGACGGCACGGAGAGCGAGCGCTTCGAGGAGCGCTCGGTCGCCTACCAGCGCCTGCTGCACGAGATCTTCTCCGCCCAGCGCGACGCGATCGTCTCGATGCGCAACGAGGGCCGCATCAACGACGAGGTCATGCACCGCATCGAGCGCGACCTCGACCTCGAAGAGTCACGCCTGGAGGTGTGATGGCGCTGCGGACGCGCGCTCGCTTCGCGGAGGTTGCGCGCGACGGCGGGCACTACGAGAGCTTCTACATCAAGGCGTGCCACCCGAGCGAGCCACGCGGCGTGTGGATCCGCCACACGGTGTGGAAGGCGCCGGGGAAGGAGGCCGTCGGCTCGCTGTGGTGCACGCTCTTCGACGCCGGCTGGGCGCGGCCGGTGGCGTGGAAGGAGACGCGGCCGCCGGCCGAGCTCGGCGTGGGGGAGGGCGAGTACCTGCACGTCGGCGACGCGCGGCTCACGGACCGCGTGGCCTCGTCGCCGCGCTGGGAGCTGTCGTTCGACGGCGACGCCGAGCCGTTCGCCTACCTGCCGCGGCCGTGGATGTACCGCGCGCGGCTGCCGCGGACCAAGGCCGAGAGCCTGTACCCGAAGGTGCGCTTCGGCGGCTGGGTCGAGCTCGACGGGCGGCGGGTCGAGCTCGACGGCTGGCCGGGCATGATCGGCCACAACTGGGGCTCCGAGCACGCCGAGCGCTGGATCTGGCTGCACGGCGCGACGTTCGAGGAGGCGCCGGGGGCGGTCTTCGACGCGATCATGGGCCGCGTGCGGGTGGGCCGGTGGACGCTGCCCTGGATCGCCAACGGCTTCGTCGAGCTCGAGGGCCGCCGCCACCGGCTCGGCGGCCTGGAGCGGCTGCGCTCGACGAAGGTCCAGGAGGCGCCCGACCGCTGCGCGTTCGTCCTCGGCGGCGCCGACGGGCTCGTGGTCGAGGGCGAGATCATCGCGCCGCGCGAGCGGTTGGTCGGCTGGGTCTACAGCGACCCGGGCGGCGGGCGCCACGACGTCCTGCACTCGTCGATCGCCGAGGCGCGCCTGGTCGTCCGCCGCCCCGACCGCTCGCTGACCGCGCTCGGCGGCGCGACCTATGAGATCGGGATGCGCGAGAGCGGCCACGGCGTCCCGATCGAGCCGTTCCCGGACCCGTAGGGGTCGGTTACGTCGCCGGGACCCCGTCCGCCGCGCTGCGCAGCGTCGCGATGTCGAGCTTGCGCATCCCGAACATCGCCCGCATCGCGCGCTCGGCGCGCGTCGGGTCAGGGTCGGCGAAGATCTCGTCCATGCCCGTCGGCACGACCTGCCAGGAGAGGCCGAACTTGTCCTTGAGCCAGCCGCAAGGGCCTTCCTCGCCGCCCTCGGTCAGCTGGTCCCAGTAGTAGTCGATCTCCTCCTGGGTCTCGCAGCTGATCATGAAGGAGACGGCTTCGCTGAACGTGAACTCCGGACCGCCGTTGATGCCGATGAAGCGCTGGCCGTCGAGCTCGAACTCGACGGTCATGACCGTGCCGGCCGGGCGCGGACCCGCCTCGGTGTAGCGGGCGACGTTGACGACGCGCGAGTTCTTGAAGACGGAGATGTAGAACTCCGCGGCCTCCGCGGCCTCGGTGTCGAACCACAGGTTCGGCGTGATCTTCTGCTGCATGGTGCGCATCCTCTCGTAGGCGGGAGCGGGGCTCCCGCGACGGATCCTGCACATCGAGACCGGCGCGCGGCGCGAAACTCATCGCCTGGCCGGCGCTGGGCCTCCCGTTCGCAGGTTGAGTCGCGCGTTGCGGTCGGCGCGGCGGCCGGCGAAGTTCCCGGGCCGGCCGCCCTGGGCGTCGAGGAACGACAGGTCGCGCGAGATCGTCGCGAGGCCGGCCGGACCCGCGCCGTGGTCGAGCATCCACGTCTCCAGGGCGAGGCCGCCGCCCGCGGTGCGCACGAGTCGGAACGCGCGCGCCTGCTGGGGGAAGTCGACGAGGCTCGCCGTCGTGATGAGCCACAGGCGGCCGCGGCGGCGGATCTCGTTGCGGTGCGTGTGCCCGGCGACCGCGGCGATCGCGTGCGGGTCGCGCTCGAGGAGATCGAGCGCCGCGTTCCCGCCGGCGCTGCGATCGAGCGGCTGGTGCGAGAAGACCACGACGGGGCGGTCGCCGGCCCGGGCGAGCTCGCGGCGCAGGCCCGCCAGCGTCGCGGCGGTCACGTCGCCGTCCGAGCCGCCGGCGCGGCGGACGAGGTCGAGTGCGATGCCGCGCACGTGCGGACCGAGGTCGAACGCGCGCAGCTCGCGCCGGCCACTGAAGCGGCGGACGAGGGCGCCGGCCTCGGTGGGCGTGATCTCGCGGCGCCCACGGTCGGGAGTCACCCGGACGGCGGCGCCGCTGGCCAGCACGCGCGCCACGGTCGCGGTGCCGATCGGACCTGTGCCCCCCTCGCCGAACCGGTCGGCGCGCGGCAGCGCCGGCCCCCGAAGCCGGTCGAGGTCGAGGCGGACCACCGCGCGATCGCCCGTCGCCGCCGCCTGCGTGCGCGCGTCGGGCGCCAGCTCCCCCTGGACGAGGAGGTCGTGGTTGCCGAGCACGGCGTGCCACGGCGCGCGCAGGCCCTGCGAGCGGAACGGGCGCTGGGCGCGGGCGAGCAGGCCGGGGTGGCGCGGGGCGTCGACGTCGGGCCGGTAGTAGAACGGGTCGGGGTCGCTCGCCAGCTGCGGGCCCGAGGGCCCGCGCGCGCCGCTGTCCGGGCGCACGATGCCGCCGCGCAGCACCTCGAGCGCCCACACCAGCTCGTTGCGCTGGGCGTTGTCGGCGATGTCGCCGGTGACGACGACGGCGTCCAGGGGCAGCGCGTTCACGGACTCGACGGCCGCCTCCAGCGTCTGCGCGGTCAGCGCCTCCTGGGGGCGGAACGTGGACGTGAACGGCGCTCCGAGGCGGTCGAGGAACGGCACGCGCGCCGGGGACTCCTCGTCGCGCACGTGCGGATCGGTGATCTGCGCGAACGTCGCCAGGACCTTCGTCGTGCGCCCGGCCGGCCCGCCGAGCGCGAAGAGCGGCTCGCCGCGGCCCGCCTCGAGGCGCCCGTCGCCGTCGCGGTCGACCAGCGTGACGAAGCGCGTGTCGCCCGGATGCCGACGAGCGGCCGAGTCGTCCGCCGCGCGACCGCCGCAGCCGACCGCCGCAAGGGCGAACGCGACCAGCAGGGCCGCGCGTCTCACGCCGCCTCTTTCAGCGCCGGCGCGATCGGCTCGCGGCGAACGCGCCGCGCGACCCACGCCGCGGCGAGCAGCGCGAGCGCGCTCAGGCCGGCCGCGACGAGCGCGACCTGGTCGACGCCGGCGGTGAGCGGCAGGTCGGCGTAGTCGGCGGCGAGCCCGGCGACGACGGGCGCGAGCAGCAGCTCCTCGAGCGCGATGGCGAGCGCGGCGGCCGGGACGACGAGCGCCGCGCCGGCGCCGGCGAGCACGACGGCCAGCGTCCGCGCGGGCGCGCCGAGGCTGCGCAGCAGCGCGAGCGTGGGGCGCCGTTCGGCGGCGGTGAGCGCGAGCGCCTGGACGAGCGCGTAGAGCACGACGAGCGCGACGCCGCCGGCGACCACGCGCAGGACGTCGCCGAGCACGCCGAGCAGCGCGCCGTTCTGGCCGGTCGCGCCGGCGGTCCGGCGCGGCGGGAAGCCGCGCTCGTCGAGCGCCCGCGCGACGGCCGCCCGGTCGGCGCCGGGCTCGAGCTTGACCGCGATGTTCGGGGTGAAGTCGACGGCCGCTCCGAGCCGCGCCGGGCGTACGTAGGCGATGCGCCCCTCGTTGTCGAGCGCGCGCACGACCCCGGCGACGCGGAAGCGCACCTCCCGGCCGTCGACCAGCTGGACGCCCAGCGTGCCGCCCGGCGCGAGCCCGAGCGTGTCGGCCAGTCCCACGCCGACCTCGGCCTCGCCGTCCGACGCCAGCCGCCGGCCCGCGGCGAGCGGCGGCGCCTCGAACGGCACGTGGTTGCCGGCGAAGGCCACGAGCCGCAGGTCCTCGCCGAGCGCGAACGAGTCGACCGCGTGCAGCTGCCACCGCGCCGCCGCGGCGCGCACGCCGGGCACCGCCTCGACGTCGGGGACCGCCGAGGCGTCGGCGCTCACGGTCAGCGAATACCGCTTGCCCAGGGTCGCCGGGTCGTCGCGCAGCCGCTCCAGCAGCGAGGCGAGCGCCAGCATCAGCAGCACCACCGCCGCACACGCGCCGAGCACCGCGACGACCCCGGCGTACCGCGCCCGCCGCGCCGCGACCATCCGCGCGCCGAGGACGGCGACCGAGGGCGGGAGCCGCCGCTCCGCCGCGGCGGCGCGGGGCCGCCTCGGCCCTCGCCGCCCTCGCAGCTCCCCGCCGCGCAGCAGCGCGGCCGGCGCTGCCGCGGTCGCGGTCCACGCCGGCCACGTCGAGCACACGACCACGAGCGCGACGACCGCGACCAGCCCGATGCCGAGCGGGCCCACGATCGCCGTCCCCGGCGGCGCCTCGTTGAGGGTGGCCAGCAGGGCGTCCGTCGGGCCGCGCGCCAAGGCCCAGCCGAGCGCCAGCCCGGCCAGCGCCGCGGGTACCGCAAGCCCGCCCGCTCGCCGCGCGGCCGCCACCGCCAGCGCGCGGCGCGAGAACCCGAGGGCCCGCCGCACCCCCAGGGCGGGCAGCCGGCGCTGGACGTCGGCGTGCGCGGCCGTGCCGAGCATGACCGCGGCCGCGCCGAGCGCCACGAGCGAGAAGGCGACCAGCAGCGCGACCACGATCCCCGCCGCCTGGCCGACGAGCGTGCGCACGCCCGAGCGGGTGATGAACGACAGCCCCCGCACGCCGAAGGACTGCGCCCGGGCCTGCGTGAGCGCCACGTCCGTCGACGCGCCCGGGTGCAGCCAGAGCTGGGCCAGGCTCACCGCCTGCTCGCCGCTCCCGAAGACGCGGGCGACGTCGTCGCGCCCGACGTAGACCCGTGCCGCCGACGCGACGGGATAGGCGACGTTGTCGGGCTCCAGCGCCTCGCCGGCCACCCGCAGCGGTCCCAGCGTCCCGACGTCGAGCGTCGAGCCCGGACGCAGGCCCCACGCCCGCGCCAGGCCCGGCTCGACCAGCACGTCGGCGCGCGAGGCGCGCAGGTCATGCCCGGCGACCACCGCGTAGCCGCGCCGCCCGCCCTGCACGACGTGCACCGCGCCGCGGTCCGTCGCGTGGCCGCCGGCGCGCAACCCCACGTCGGTGACCTCGTCGCGATACGAGCGCGCCTCCAGGCCGGGCAGCGTGCGCAGCCGCGCGTCGACCTCGGCCCGGCGCGCCGGGTCGAAGCGCACGAGCACGTCGGGGAGGTCCGCCTGGCGCGCAGCGCGCTCGAATCCCGTCGACAGCGCGTAGGCCACGGTCACGCACATCCCGACGACGAGCGCGGCCGCGGCGACCCCGAGGGCCGCGAGCCACGTCCGCCGCGTCACCCGGGGAGCCGCCCGTCGCGCAGCTCGAGCACGCGGTCGGCGCGGCCCGTCGCCTCGTGCTCGTGGGTCACGACGATCACGGCGCGGCCGGCGTCGGCGGCGCCGCGCAGCAGGTCGAGCACCAGCGCGCCGGATGCGGCGTCGAGGTTCCCCGTCGGCTCGTCGGCCAGGACGACGTCGGGATCGCCGGCCAACGCTCGCGCGATCGCGAAGCGCTGCTGCTCGCCCCCGGAGAGCTCGTGCGGCAGCGCGCCGGCCACCGGCCCGAGCCCCAGCCGCTCGACGAGGTCGGTCCCGCGCTCGGCGGTCGACGGCGCGGCCCCCGGCACGCGCGCGGCGAGCAGCACGTTCTCGAGCCCGGTCAGCTCCCCGACGAGATGGAAGGCCTGGAAGACGAAGCCGACGCGCCGGGCGCGGATGTGGTCGGCGTCGCGGGCGACGAGCCGCTCGCCCGCCACCTCCACCCAGCCCGCCTCCGGCCAGTCCAGCCCGCCGAGCAGGTGCAGCAGGGTCGACTTTCCCGAGCCCGAGCGCCCGACGATCGCCACCAGCTCGCCGCGAGCGACCTCCAGGGCCGCGCCGTCGAGGATCCGCCGCGCCGCGCGGCCGCGACCGTAGCTCTTGACGAGGTGGTGGGCCCGCAGAACCGCCATCCTGCTTAGGCTAGGTACGCGCGTGCAGGTCGTCGTCGACAACAGCGCAGGTGGCGATCCCTTCTTCGCCGGGGAGGTCGTCGAGGGCCTGCGTGCCAAGGGCCTCTCGGTCGAGCTGCGCGAGCCGCCGCACCTCAAGGAGTTCGACACGTTCGTCCACGTCGTCTCGGCGGGCCTGGTCATCCGGGTCTCCGAGCAGCCGGACCGGGCGGTGCTCGAGGTGATCGAGGAGGTCGTGCGCACCGCCCTGATGCACCGGCCGAGTGTGCGACGCCGGGCGCGCAGCGTGCCCGTCCGGCTCGGCGAGACCGGGCGCGCCATCGAGTGGATCGACGTGTTCGACTGAGCGCGAGCCGGGTAGCGCGCGCGGCAGATGCCGCCGCTGCCGCGCAAGCTCCAGGTCGAGGTCACCGGATCGTGCAACCTGCGCTGCCGGCGAGGTCTGGAACGGCGAGCGCTACGCCGACTTCCGCGCCCGCCTGACCAGCGTCGACCCGCCCGCCGTCTGCGCCGGCTGCTCGGCCTACCGCCACGTGTTCCAGCGCGATGGGGGCCTACCTCGGCGTCAACGCGGTGTTCCACGACCCGGCGGCGGCGCTGGTCGTCGACGGCGAGATCGTGGCCGCCGCAGAGGAGGAGCGCTTCAGCCGGCGAAAGCACGGGCATGCCAATGTGCCGTTCGCCGCCTGGGAGCTGCCCGAGAAGGCGATGCGCTGGTGCCTCGAGCACGCGGGTCTGGAGGCCGGCGACCTCGACGCCGTCGGCTACAGCTACGAGCCCGCGCTCGCCCCTTCACTCAACGGTTCCATAACGAGGGACGGCTGGGAGCCCGCTTCGTCGAGCGCCACCTCGCGCACGCGGCGAGCGCGCATCTCGCCTCGCCGTTCGACACGTGCGCGGTGATGACGCTCGACGGGCGCGCTGGGCGGCCGCCTGGCTGGCCGTGACGACGCGCGCCTGGTGGGGGCGGGTCGCGCCCGGGCCGCGGGCGCCGGCCGAGCTCGGGACGATGGCGCTCACGAGCGTGGCCGTCCCGCCGCTCGCGACCGGCCACCTGCTGCGCGGCGCCTGGCGTCACCGGGCGCTGATCCGCGCGCGCACCTACGGGCCCGAGAAGGCCGAGCGCGCGGCGCGCACGCCGACGCCGGCGCGCTCCCAGAACGTGTAGGTGCCGGGGCCCATCAGCTCGCCGGCGGCCTCGACGACCGCGCCGAGGGCGGCGAACGCGAACGCCCCGCCCACCGAGATGCGGCTGACGCCGGCCTCGGCGAGCTCGGTCACCGACGGCGCGCCCGGCCGGGCGAGGACATTGACCGGGCGATCCACCGAGGCCACGACCTCGCGGATGTCCTCGAGCCGGCTCAGGCCCGGCGCGAAGAGCACGTCGGCTCCCGCCTCCTGGTAGGCCTGCAGCCGGGCGATCGTGTCCGCGAGGTCGGGCCGGCCGCGCACGTGGTTCTCGGCCCGCGCCGTCAGCACGAGCGGTCCGGCAGCCGCCGCCTCGACCGCGGCGGCGACGCGCTCCGCGGCCAGGCCCCGGTCGTAGATCGGCTCGTCGTCGCGCCCGGTGAAGTCCTCGATCGAGCAGCCCGCCAGCCCGGCCTGGATGGCGAGCCGGACCGTCTCGGCGACGTCCGCCGGCTCGTCGGCGAAGCCGTTCTCGAGGTCGGCGGAGACCGGCAGCTCGGTCGCCGCGGCGATCGCGGCCGCGTGCTCGAGCGCCTCGTCGCGGGTCACCGACCCGTCGAGGCGGCCGAGCGTCGCCGCGAAGCCGCTGCTGGTCGTGGCCAGCGCCTCGAAGCCCAGCGAGGCCAGCAGCACCGCCGAGCCGCGGTCCCACGGGTTGGGCATCAGCAGCGGCCGCCCCGCCTGGTGCAGGCCGAGGAACCGCCGCGCGCGCTCGGCCAGCTCCGTCATGCCGTGCGCACGCTATAGACCGGCGGCAGCCGGCTGGCTGCGGTGAACCAGCTCGCCCCCGCGTCCGCCGAGCCGAAGACGTCGCCCGACGTCGCGCCGAAGTAGAGCTCGAGCCCGGCGCCCTCGCCGGCGCGATCGAAGGCCTGGCGCAGCACGGTCAGGTAGGCGTGCTCGGCGGGCAACCCCTCGCCGCGCGGCGTCCAGCTGGCGCCGGCGTCGCGCGTCTCGTAGACCCGGACCCGGCCGCCGGGGGTCACGCGATCCTCGTCGGAGCTGAGCGGGATCACGAAGGCGCTGTCAGGGTCGGCGGGATCGAGCGTCAGCGGGAAGCCGAAGTCCGACGGCAGCCCGTCGCCGATGTCCGTCCACGTCTCGCCGGCGTCGTCGGAGCGGTAGACACCGCCGTGAAACTGGATGAACAGCCGCTCGGGGCGCTTCGGGGCTCGCTGCATGTTGTGCACACACAGGTTGATCGTCTCCGCGGGCGCGTCGTCGGGCAGGTAGCGCGGGACGATGCCGTTGTTGCCGTGGCGCCATGTCCGGCCGCCGTCATCGGTCAGCCAGACGCCGACGGCGGAGAGCGCGAGCGCGAGCCGGTTCGGATCGCCCGGCCAGGGGACGATCGAGTGCAGGCACAGCCCGCCGCCGCCGGGCTGCCAGGTGGGCCGGGTGGGGTGCTCCCAGAGCGTGCGGTCGAGCTCCCAGCTCGCGCCGCCGTCGCGGCTCTCGAAGAGCACGCCGGGGTCGCCTCCGGCGTAGAGCGTCGTCTCGTCCTCGCCGGCGACGATCACCCAGATGCGCTCGAGCGCCGCGTCGCCGCCCTGGGGCAGCTCGACGCCCGCGGCCTGCTGCCACTCATCCGCGGGGTCGTCGGCGTGCCAGATCTTGGGCCCATAGAAGGGCGAGGTGACCGAGGCGAGGAGGCGACCGGTGCGCGGGTCGCGCATCGCGTACTCGACCGGCTGCCCGGCGAAGGCCCGCGCCGTGACCTCGAACGGCTCGCCCGGCTCGCCCTCCAGCGCGAACAGACCCTTCTTCGTGCCGACGAGAAGCTGCGTCATCTGACCGTCATCCTCCCGAGATCGCCGGCAGGACGTCGATCCGGTCGTCCGGCCCGACCGGCGCGTCCTGCTTGCTGGACTCACCGTTGACGAAGACGTTGATGTGCCGCCGGAGGGTCCCGCGCTCGTCGAGGATCCAGCCGCTCAACGCCGGCCGGTCGCGCTCGAGCGCGCGCAGCAGCTCGCCGACGGTCGCGCCCGGGAGCGCGTGCTCCGAGCGGCCGCCGGCGAGCTGCTTCAACGGTCCACGCAGCGTGACGACCGCCACTACACCGCCTCGGAGTACGCGGGCTCGCCGCCGGCCAGCCGGTGCTCGCGGGCGTGCGCCGCCCTGGGCTCGGGCCGCAGGACGGTGAGCGCCACGGCGATCGCGGCCACGACGAGGGCGGCGCCGACCACGTACGCGAGGTGGTAGCCGCCGTTCAGCGCGGCCGCGGCGGAGTGCCCGGCGCCGCGCAGATCGTCGGTCCGCGTCGCCGCGAGGGTCGCCAGCACCGCGAGCCCCAGCGCCCCGCCGACCTGCGCCGACGTGTTGACCAGCCCGGACGCGAGCCCGGCGTCGCTCGGCGTCGCGCCCGACATCGCCAGCGTCATGAGCGCGGGGAAGGCGAGCCCGGCGCCGGCCCCGAGCAGGACCGTCACGGGGAGCACGTTGACCACGTAGGTCGCGTCGACCGGCGACAGCGCGAACACGAGGAGCGAGGCGAGGATCAGCACGACGCCCGGAAGCATCGTCGCCTGGGCGCCGAAGCGGGTGATGAGCCGCTCGGAGTAGCGGAACGACAGGGTCCCCATGACGAGCGTCGCCGGCAGGAACGCGAGGCCGATCTCGAGCGGGCTGTAGCCGAGGATGCGCTCGAGATACAGGGCGCCGAGGAAGAACATCCCGAACATCCCGGGGACGAGCAGCGCCTGGATGGCGTTGGCCCCGGCGATGTGGCGCGACCGGAAGATCCGCAGCGGGATCAGGGGGTTGCGCGCGGTCGCCTCGCGCACGATGAACGCCGCCAGCAGGGCGAGCGAGACGGCGCCGAGGCCCAGGGCGCGGCCCGAGCCCCAGCCGTCGTCGACCACCGGCTTGACGATCGTGTAGACGAGCAGCATCAGGGCGGCCGTGCTGAGCACCGCGCCGAGGAAGTCGGCGCCGCGGCCGAAGCCCAGGCCCCGGTCCCTCTCGAGCAGGCGGGTCGCGAGCGTCGCTGTCGCGATGCCGATCGGGAGGTTGACGAAGAAGATCCAGTGCCAGTTGATCGACTCGGTCAGCACCCCGCCGGCCAGCAGGCCGATCGACCCGCCGGCGGAGGCGACGAACGCGTAGACGCCGATCGCCTTCGCCTGGTCGCGCGGCTCGGGGAACATCGTGACGATCATCCCGAGAATCACGGCGGACGTCATCGCGCCGCCGATGCCCTGGACGAAGCGGGCGCCGACCAGCATCTCCTGGCTCTGGGCCAGCCCGCAGACCAGCGAGGCGACGGTGAAGACGCCGAGCCCGGCGAGGAACACGCCGCGCCGGGAGATCAGGTCGCCGAGGCGTCCCGCGAGCAGGAGCAGGCCGCCGAAGGCGATGAGATAGGCGTTGACGACCCAGGCCAGGCTCGACTGCGAGAACCCGAGGTCGTCCTGGATCGACGGGAGCGCGACGTTCACGATGGTGACGTCGAGGACGATCATCAGCATCCCGGCGCAGAGCACCACGAGGGCCGCCCAGCGCGAGCGGTCGTTGTCGGCAGTCACCTTTGTCGTCTCCTCGTCGTAGCGGGTCATTTCCACCAGAGACCGCCGGCGGCGGCCGGACTCATCGCTTGGGCTGCCAGAAGGCGATCTCGCCGCCCGACGGCGTCGCGACGACGCTCCGCCAGCCGGCCGGCCCCTCGCGGGGGTCGAGCAGCACCGAGGCGCCGAGCAGGCGCGCCCGGTCGGTCGCCTCGCCGATCCGGTCCACCTCGACGTAGGGCAGCCAGAGCGGGCGCTGGGTCGGGCACTCGACCATGCCGCCCCCGAGCCCGCCGCCGAGCTCGAGCGCGTGATACGAGCCGCACGGCGTCTTGATGACGTCCGGCCGCCAGCCGCAGAGCTCGGCGTAGAAGGCGCGGGCGCCCGGCAGGTCGCCGGTGTGCAGTTCCAGATGGACGACGGGTCTCATGCCCTTTCGTGTGTTAAGACCGGCGCACGGCGCCGAACTCATCGCGCCGATGAGTCCAATCCGCTTGCCCGGTCTGATCTGATGGAGGGATGCTGACTCAGGAGCGAAACCTGCTCGAGGCCGCCCGCGGGGGCGACCAGGGCGCGTACGGACGCCTGCTGGAGCCCTACCGCGCGCAGCTGCACGCGCATTGCTACCGGATGCTCGGCTCGGTCCACGACGCCGAGGACGCCCTCCAGGAGACCTCGCTGCGCGCGTGGCGCGGGCTGGCCCGGTTCGAGGGCCGCAGCTCGCTGCGGTCCTGGCTGTACACGATCGCGACGAACACCTGCCTGAACCAGATCGCCGCGCGGCCCAAGCGCGTGCTTCCGATCGACTACGGCCCGGCCTACGACCCGCACCGCCCGCCGGGCGAGCCGGTCATCGAGTCGGTATGGGTCGAGCCCTACCCCGACGAGATGGTCGGGCTCGAGGACGGCCTGGCGGCCCCCGAGGCCACCTATGAGCAGCGCGAGGCCGTCGAGCTCGCCTTCATCGCGGCCCTGCAGCACCTGCCGCCCAACCAGCGCGCCGTGCTCATCCTGCGCGAGGTGCTCGGCTTCTCGGCCAAGGAGGTCGCCGAGGCGCTCGACACGACGGTGGCGTCGGTCAACAGCGCCCTGCAGCGGGCGCGCGCGGCGGTCGAGGAGCGCGTCCCCGCGCAGAGCCAGCAGGCGACGCTGCGCACGCTGGGCGACGACGCGCTGCGCGACCTCGTCACCCGCTACGTCGATGCCTGGGAGCGCAACGACGTCGAGGCGTTCGCGGCCATGCTCGCCGAGGACGCGACGTTCGCCATGCCGCCGCTGGCGAGCTGGTACCAGGGCCGCGAGGGGATCGCGATCTGGGCGGCCAATTCGCCGATGTCGGGCGCCTGGCGCTGGCGCACGATCTTCACGCACGCCAACGGCCAGCCCGCGCTCGGCTTCTACGCCTGGGACGAGGACGCGCAGACCCACCTGCCGTTCGCGCTCAACGTGCTGAGCCTGCGCGGCGACCAGGTCAGCGACGTCGTCGCGTTCATCGCGCGCTCCGCGGAGCCGCGCGAGCCCGAGAAGTTCGAGCGCTATCCCGAGGAGCCGGTCGACACGGCCAAGGTCGCCTCGTTCTTCGAGCGCTTCGGCCTGCCGGACCGGCTCGACTGAGCCCGGCGGGTCAGGCCAGCGTCCAGAAGCCGTCGGCGCCGACGTGCTGCTCGACCGCCACGCGGCCGAGCCGCTCGCGCGCGTCCTCGACCGGGATGTCGCAGACCACCGCGATCTCCTTGCTGGCCAGCGGCGTCCCGGCCCAGCGCAGCACCTCCTCGACCGAGGAGGGCGGCTCGCGGCGGTCGAGGCCGGGGACCAGGTTGGCCAGGACGACGTCGTAGGCGGCGAACGGCTGGAAGCCCGGCACCGAGACCGTCACGCCGTCCTCGAGGCGCGTGATCTCGTAGCTCGGGCAGGTGTAGCGCCGCCCGCCCGACCAGTTGGCGAGCTTGTGGTCGAGCACGCGGGCGGCGGGGAGCGGCTCGCGCGCGAGGCGCATGTCGGCGGCGAGCTCCTCCTCGACCGCCGGGTCGGCACGCCAGGGCTGCAGCTCGCCGGGCGCGAGGCCGGCGTCCTGCGCGGCGCCGTCGATCGTCGCGGGCTCGTCGAGCATCTCGCCCGAGAAGTGCCGGACGCGCAGCGCGCGCAGCAGCCGGCGCGTCTGGAACTCGGTGGCGTTGCGACGAGCGGCGACGACCGCCTGGCAGGCGTCGCGCGTGCCGGCCACGCGCGGCTTGACGCGCGTGTCGATCGGCATGCCGTGCTCGCGCGAGATCCGCCGCGAGGAGTCGGCCACCCAGTCGGGCGTGTAGCCGCGCTCCGCGTAGTCCGAGGCGGCGTCGGCGAGGACCACCATCCGCGGGATCCACTCGATCGAGCCCTCGTAGAGCCAGTTCAGCCGGCGGCGGAACGGCTCGGCGCTGTAGGCCCAGGGGCAGCCGGGGTCGGTGAACTCGTTGATGCGGACGCAGAGCTCGGCCATGCTCAGCAGCCGTCGACGCCGCAGCTCTCGCCGTCGGCGACCACGGCCACGGCCGGCCGCGCGGCCCAGCCGCGCTCGAGCAGGCCGAGCAGGACGGGGGAGGGGTGCGCGCCCGAGGCGCCGAACGCCCGGTCGACGACGAAGAACGGCACGGCGCGGATGCCCAGGGCGGCGGCGGTCCGCTCGTCCTCGCGGACCTCGGCGGCGTAGCGGTCGGAGGCGAGCACCTCGCGCACCTCGGGCTCGGGCAGGCCGGCGTCGACGGCGAGCCGCTCGAGCGCGCCGTGGTCGCTGATCAGCTCGCCTTCGGTGAAGTGGGCGCGCATGAGGCGCTCCTTGACGGCGTCCTGGCGGTCGTGCGCGGCCGCGAGGTGCAGCAGCCGATGCGCGTCGAAGGTGTTGGCGCCGCGGACCGTCTCGAAGCGGAAGTCGAGCCCCTCGCCGGCCGCGACGTGCGTCATCTGGTCGTGCATCGCACGCGCCTCGTCCACGGTCACGCCGTACTTCTCGGCGAGGTGGACGGCGCGGTCGCCCTCGCGCTCGCGCGGAGCGGCGGGGTCGAGCTCGAAGCTGCGCCACGTCACGCGGACGTCGTCGCGGTGCGCGAACGAAGCCAGGGCACCCTCGAACCGGCGCTTGCCGACGTAGCACCAGGGGCAGGCGATGTCAGACCAGATCTCGACGTGCACGGGGCGTCCTCTCTCGTTGTCCGAGCAACTACTTCAGGGTAGCGGCCCCGACGACGCCCGGAAGCCATGCGCGGACGGCGCCCGCCACCGCCTGGAGGTCCGTGCGCAGGCTGTGGTCGCCGGACACCTGGACGACGACGCGATGCGGCGCGGAGGGCGGCATGCCGAACGGGTCGCGCGCGCCCTGCACGACGAGCGTCGGGACCTCGACCTCCTCGAGCTCGGCGAGCCGGCTGCGCTCGGGCCGGCCCGGCGGGTGCAGGGGGAAGGCCAGGCACAGGACGCCGACCGCGCCCGTCGCCTGCGCGGTGCGGCAGGCCACGCGTGCGCCCGAGGACCTGCCGCCGGCGACGAGCGGCACGTCGCGCAGCGGACCCGCGCGCAGATGGTCGACGACCGCCGTCCAGGCCGCGTCGAGCTGGCGCGCCGGAGCGGGCGAGCGCCTGCCCGCGACGCGATACGGCTGCTCGACGAGCGCGACGCTGAGCCCCTCCGAGCGCGCGACGTTCGCCACCGTCACGAGGTCGCGTGCGCTCACCCCGCCGCCCGCGCCGTGACCGAGGACCAGCGCGCCGCTCGGGTCAGCGGCGGCCTCGAGATGGGCGATCGCCGGACCGTGCGGAGTGTCGACTTCGAGCGCCGTCACGCCGGTGATGCTCGCAGCTGGGCCGTCCCGTCACAGCGCCTCGCCGGACTCCTCCTCGCCGACGGGCCGCTCGAGGAACTCGCGCAGCGCCGCTTGGCCGCCGCCGACGAGCGGCTCGCCGTGGGCGAACAGCAGGTCGTCGAAGTCGCGTTCGAGCAGGCCGCGGAAGGCGTCCTTGAGGCCCGCCTTGATCGCCTCGGCATCGTCGCCGAGCAGGCCGTCGGGCACGAAGCCGAGCGCGTCGCCGTAGTGGATGAGGCCGTCGGCGAAGCTGATCGCGCCGGCGCCGTGCGCGATGTGCAGCGCGTACTCGTCGGGGCAGATCACGCCGATCTGGATCGCGGTGATCCCGGGTGCGACCTCGTCGCCGTCGTCGTAGGGCGCGAAGCTCGCCTCGTCGCCGAGCCGCTCGCGCGCCTCGGCCGGCGCCCGCACGCTGCAGCCGAAGGCCTCGGCGAACCGGTCGGCGTGGCGCATGTGCAGGCCGATCGTCACGATCGCCTGCTGCGGCGTCGCGCGGGCGCTGAACGCGGCCTCGATGCCCTCGTCGGGCACGCGCGCATCGATCAGGGCGCCGGCCGGCTCGACGTAGTACGAGCTCACCGGCGCCCGGATGCCCTCGTGGAACGTCGTCCAGTGAAAGAGTCCGGGTCGCAGTTCGCGCATGCAGCGTGCTTACCCTTCGACCTCGGAAGCGAACGGGAGGAGAGCGGGCGTGAAGGTCCGAGACGCGATGACCGACGAGGTGCTCACGATCACGCCGGGGCGCACCCTGCGCGAGGCGGCGCGGTTCCTGACCGACCACAACGTCGGCGCCGCCGTGATCATGGATCCCGAGCAACCGGGCCCGGGCATCATCACCGAGCGCGATCTGGTCCGCTCGCTGGGCGCCGGCGAGGATCCGGATGTCGAGTACGTCAGGGACCACCTCACCGCGGACGCCGCGTTCGCCGACGGCGAGTGGTCGCTCGAGGAGGCGGCGGACGCGATGGCGCGCGGCGGCTTTCGCCACCTCGTCGTCGTCGAGCGCGGGGAGCTCACGGGGATCATCTCGATGCGCGACCTCATTCGCGTCTGGCGGCCCAGCGCAGCCTGAGTGGGGCCACCAAGCCTCAGTCGGGCAAGAGGGGGACGGAGAGGCCCTGGTCGCGCCCGAGCAGGACGGCGCGCGTGATGGCGGCGGAGCCGTACCGCTCTCGGACGTCGTCGAGCGCGGTGTCGAGGGCGCTCGCCCGCTCGCGATCGAACGGCAGCGCGAGCTGGATCGAGCCGTCGTCGGAGAGGTTGCCGAGCGCCACGCCGACCAGCGTGATCCCCTGACGCTCGATCATCGGCATCGCGGCCGCGAGCAGCCCTCTCGCCGTGGCGAGGATCGTCCGCGTCTGCGCCGTCGCGTCCGAGAGCGTGTGCGACCGGGTCGCGCGCGAGAAGTCGTCGAAACGCAGCCGCAGGACGACGGTGCGGCAGACGCGCCGCGCCGCGCGCAGCCGGCGGGCGAGGCGGTCGACCAGCCCGAGCAGCACGGCGTCGAGGGCCTTCCACGACCGCGGTGAGCGCCCGAGCGCGTGCTGCGCCCCGATCGAGCGGCGCCGGCGACCGGTGCGCACGCGCCGGGGATCGCGGTTGTGCGCGAGGGCGTGAAGCTGGCGGCCCGCCGCGCGCCCGAGCATCCCGACCAGCGCGACCTCGGGGAGGCGCGCGACCTCGCCGACCGTCCTGATCCCGCGGTCGCGCAGCTTCGCGGCGGTCACCGCGCCGACCCCCCACAGCCGCTCGACCGGGAGCGGGTGCAGAAAGGCCAGCTCGCGCTCGGGCTCAACGACGAGCAGGCCGTCGGGCTTGGCCACCCCGCTCGCCACCTTCGCGAGGAACTTCGTTCTCGCGACCCCGACGGTGATCGGCAGGCCGACCCGCTCGCGGACGTCGCGGCGCAGGCGCGCGGCGATCTCGGCCGCCGTGCCCGAGATCCGCCTGAGCCCGCGGGCGTCGAGGAACGCCTCGTCGATCGACAGGCCCTCGACCAGCGGCGAGGTCTCTTCGAAGACCTTGAACACCGCCTTGCTCGCCTCGGAGTACGCAGACATGCGCGGCGCGACGACGACCGCCTCCGGGCACAGCCGGCGCGCCTGGCGACCGCCCATCGCCGTCTGCACCCCGCACGCCTTGGCCTCGTAGCTCGCCGCGAGCACCACGCCCATACCGACGATCACCGGACGATTGCGCAGGCGCGGATCGTCGCGCTGCTCGACGGACGCATAGAAGGCGTCGAGGTCGGCGTGCAGGATCGTGGGCTCATCGGACACGAACGCAGGTTCGCATTCCGAGCCGACGGAACTCCCGGCTTGCAACGCGCTGGCCAGGCTCGCCGCTCGCTGACGCTGGAGGCGCCTCCCGGCTCACGAGTTCTTCACGAAGCAGGCGTACGCTGGAGGGGTCTCTGCCACGGAGGCTCCGATGAGGTTCCTGCGCCGCATCTCCACCCGCCGCCTGCTGGCCCTGTGCGCCGCGATCGTCGCCGTCGCGGCCGCCGGCGCCGCGATCGCCCTCGCTGCCGGCGGCGGCGCCCCGACGCCGCTGCCCAAGCCGCTCGCCCAGGCCATCCACGATGCGCTCGGCGCGCCGGCGGTCGAGGGCGTCACGGCGCGGATCCACTTCACCAACCACCTCATCGACCAGTCGGATCTCGGCGAGGGCGCCGACCCGCTCCTCACGGGAGCCGGCGGACGGCTGTGGGCCTCGCGCGACGGGAAGCTGCGCATCGAGCTGCAGTCCGACGGCGGAGGGGGCGACAGCCAGATCCTCGTCGACGGCGGGCGCTTCAGCGTCTACGACGCGGGCGCCGGCACGGTCTACCGCGGCACGCTGCCCCGCCACCGCGAGCACGGCAGCGAGCGCACGCCGACCGTCGCCCGGATCGAGCGCAAGCTCACCGAGGTGATGCGAGACGTCGACCTGTCGGGCGCCCAGCCGGGCAACGTCGCCGGCCGGCCCGCCTACACGGTGCGCATCAGCCCCAAGCGCGACGGCGGGCTTCTCGGCGCCGCCGAGCTGGCCTGGGACGCCGTCACGGGCGTGCCGCTGCGCGCCGCCGTGTACGCCGCGGGCGACGCGAGCCCGGTGCTGGAGCTCGAGGCCACCGACATCTCCTACGGGCGCGTCGACCCGTCGACGTTCGCGATCGACCCGCCGGCCGGCGCGAAGGTCGTCGACCTCGCGCCGCGTCACCCTCGCGGGACCCGCGCCAAGCCGGTCGAGGGACTCGGAGCGGTGCAGGGCAAGGTGCCCTTCAAGCTGGCCGCGCCCGACACGCTCGGCGGCCTCAAGCGGTCCGGCGTGCGGCTCATCGCGAGCGATCGCACGCCGGCCGCGCTCGTCACCTACGGGCGCGGCCTCGGCGGCATCGCGGTGATCGAGTCGCAGGCGCGCCCGAAGCACGACCATGGCGCCGCGATCGGCGACCTGCGGCTGCCGACCGTCGCTATCGGCGACGCCGCCGGCCGCGAGCTCACCACCGCGCTGGGGACCGCGATCTCCTTCACGCGCGACGGCGTCGACTACGTCGTGCTGGGCTCGGTGACGGCGGCCACGGCGGAGGCGGCGGCGCGGGGCCTGTGAGCGCGCCGCCGCTCGAGGTCCGCGGCCTGGTCAAGCGGTACGGCGATCTCACCGCGGTCGCCGGTGTCGACCTGACCGTCGAGCCCGGCGACGTCTTCGGCTGCCTGGGCCCCAACGGCGCCGGCAAGACGACCCTGCTAAGGATGACGCTCGGGCTGATCCGCCCGAGCGCGGGGCACGTCCGCCTCTTCGGGCGCGACCCGCAGCTCGGCGTGGCTGCGCTGGAGGGCGTGTCGGGATTCGTCGAGGCGCCGCGCTTCTATCCGTATCTGAGCGGGCGCGCGAACCTCGAGCTCCTGGCCGCGCTCGACGGCGACGGCGCCGCCGGGCGGATCGACGAGGTGCTCGAGATCGTCGACCTGCGCGATCGCGCGCGCGACCGCGTCGGGGGCTACTCGCACGGCATGGGCCAGCGGCTCGGCATCGCCGCTGCGCTGCTGCGCCGGCCGCGCCTGCTCCTGCTCGACGAGCCCGCGACAGGGCTCGACCCGGCCGGGATGCGCGACATGCGCGAGCTCATCCGGCGCCTCGCCGGCCAGGGGATGACCGTCGTGCTCTCCAGTCACCTGCTCGCCGAGGTCGAGGAGGTCTGCAACCGGGTGGCGATCATCCGCCGCGGCCACGTGGTCTACGAGGGCTCGCTGGCCGAGCTGCGCCGCACCGCGGGCGTCGCCTACCGCCTGCGGACGACGGACGACGAGCGTGCCGCGCGCATCTGCGCCGCGCAGCCGGGCATCGCCGGTGTCGCGCCCGGCGCGGGCGGCGGCCTGACGTTCCGGGCCGAGAGCGAGCGCGCCGTCGGCGAGCTGTCGCTCGCGCTGGCCGAGGCGGGCGCGCTCGTCCTCGAGCTGGCGCCGCAGCTGGCGACGCTCGAGGACCTGTTCTTCCAGCTCACCGAGGAGCGCCCCGTGGCGGTGGCGGCGTGACACCGGGGGTCGCCGTGGTCTACCGCTGGGAGCTGCGCAAGCTGCGCTCGCAGAAGCGGACGTACCTCGGCCTGGGCGCGGCGGCGATCGTCCCCCTCCTGTTCGTGCTCGCGCTCGTCCTTCGGGGCGGGGAGTCGGGCCCGCGCGACGTGGCCTTCGGCCGCTACCTGCACGACACCGGCCTGGCCGTGCCGCTCGTGCTGCTGCTCTTCGGCTCGATCTGGATGTTCCCGCTGATCACCGCGCTGGTGGCCGGCGACATCGTCGCCTCCGAGGACCACAACGGGACGCTGAAGACCATCCTCACCCGCTCGGTCGACCGTGAGCGGATCTTCGCGGGCAAGATGCTCGCCGCGATGAGCTACGCGATCCTGGCCATCGCCATCACCGGCGGGGTGGCGCTCGGCGCCGGCATCCTCGCCTCCGGCCTGCACCCGATCACCAGCCTCTCGGGGACGCGCGTCTCGTCGGGGCGCGGGCTGGTCCTCGTCGGCGCGTCGCTGCTCGTCTACCTGCTGCCGATCCTGGCCGTGGCCTCGATCGGCCTGCTGCTCTCGACGGTCACGCGCAACAGCGCCGCCGCGGTCGTCGGGACCCTGATGGTCTCGCTGCTGCTGCAGCTGGTCGGGATCCTGCCCGGGCTGGGCGCGCTGCGGCCCTACCTGCTGAGCACGCAGTTCGACGCCTGGATGGGCTTCCTGCGCACGCCGGTGGACTGGGCGCCGATCGTGCGCACCGCGTGGGTGTGCCCGCTGTACGCCGTGCCGTCGCTGGCGGCCGCCGCGCTCGTGTTCCTGCGCCGCGACGTCGCTGGCGGATAGGGGCTACTACCAGACGTCGCCGTCGCGCCAGTCGCAGGTCAGCGCGCCGGACAGGTCGAGCCGGACGGCCGCCGGAAGCACGTAGACCCAGCCGTCCGCGTCGTGCGTCCGGGCGATGCCCGACGGCGTGAGGGCGGAGGTCGGTCCCTGCCACGGCCGCCAGCCGCGGCCGGCGTAGAACGGCATCGCCATCTCGGTCGCCCCGAGCGCGCCGAGGTCGTACGCGCCGCGGATGACGCGCTCCAGCGCCGCCATCATCGCCCCGCCGTGCCCGCGGCGGCGCCGGCTCGCGCTCACCGCGACGCCCTCGACGTAGCCGGCGCGCAGCGCGCGCCCGCCGTGCAGCAGCCGGCGCTGGACCACGGACGCGTGCCCGACGAGCTCGCCGTCCTCCCAGACGAGCGCGTGGACTCCGCCGAGCGCGTGCTCCCAGTCGTGCTCGGACATGTCGTCGCCGAACACCGCGTCGAGGAGGGCCCGTGCCGCCCTGAGCGTCGCCGCGTCGAGGTCGGAGGTGTGCGCCGTGCGAAGCTCGTGCATCGGAGCGATGAGTTTCCCGCCGGCCGCCGGTCCCAGCGCATGAACCGACCCACAGGAGGACGCCGCATGGCCCAGACCGAGACCACGACCCGCATCAAGCAGGTCGGGACGGTGATCGTCCCCGTCACCAACCAGGACCGCGCGCTCGAGTTCTACGTCGGCACGCTCGGCTTCGAGAAGCGCACGGACATGCCCTTCGGGGACGGCGATCGCTGGGTCGAGGTGGCGCCGCCCGCCGCCGCGACGACCGTCGCGATCGTGCCCCCGCGTGAGGGCGCCTCGGCGGGCGTCGAGACGCGCGTGGCGTTCAACACCGACGATGTCGACGCGGTCCACGCCGACCTGCGGGCTCGCGGCGTCGACGTCGACGAAGCGGTCATGCGCATGGGCGGCCCCGTCCCGCCGATGTTCTGGTTCCGCGATCCGGACGGCAACTCGTTCCTGATGGTCCAGGCCGCCTGAGCATCGCCGGGGTGCGCCGCCGCGACGGGCTCGTCACAGCGGCGCCCCGCGCGGTCAGCCCTCGGGGACGCGAGGCGCGTAGCGGTGGTGGAGCATGAGGGCGTTGCCGTCGGGGTCGGCGAAGAACGCCATGTGGCACACGCCGGTGTCGAAGATGTCGCCCATGAACGTGACGCCGCGCGCTTCGAGCTCCGCGCGCGCCGCCGCCACGTCCTCGACCTGCAGCGCGACGTGGTTCGCGTTGCGCTGGAACGACCCGACGCCCATCCGCTCGGGGTCGAGCACGCTGAGGGTGACGGTGCCGGTCTCGAACTCGGCGAAGTTGCGGTCCGGGCGGTACATCGAGCGGCGCAGGCCGAGCGTGGCGCCATAGAACGCGACGGCTCGCTCGATGTCCTGCGTCGGAACGGACACGAAGTCGACGCCGGTGACGATCGTGGGGGCTTCGGTGGCGGTCATCGGGCGACTGTACGCCTTAGCCTGGAGCTCACCGATAGATCGTGGATGCGAGGGGTCCGGAGGCCGAGTCAGACGGCTTCGGCCGCGTATCCGCAGGGTGACCCCTTCGGTTCGCGGCCGAAGCCGTTCGACGACGGCATCCGGGCGTCTCGCGCCGCGAGAATCGGTGAGATCCAGGCTTAGCGAGCGGTGAATCCCAGGATCAGCTGGGCGGTCTCGAGCGGGATGTCGAGCTGCGGACAGTGGCCGACGCCGTCGAGCTCGATCCAGTCGGCGTCGGGCAGCCAGTCGTCGCGATAGCGAGCGGCGGCCGACGGCCACGGCAGGAGCCGGTCGGCGGTGCCCCACACGATCCGCACCGGACAGGTCGAGGTGATCCTCTCCGCGTCGAGGCTCCAGCCCTCGCGCAGCGCGTGCTCGATCAGGGGCACCGCTGCCCGGCAGCTCGCCGTCCCGAGCAGCTGGTGGGCGAGCAGCTCGGCGGGGATGTGCTCGAAGTTGGTGGCGATGTGCAGCGTCGCGCGCCGCCGGCCCTGCGGCGTGGCGAGGATCGCCTCGGCGTGGGGCGCTGACGTCTTCGCCGCCTCGACCAGCGCCGCCTGCACGGCGAGCGTGTCCTCGCACGAGTCGTCGCCCGGCGCCCAGCCGCCGGCCGGGGCGAGCGCGACGACCGTCCGCGCCCGGCCGCGCGCGGCGAGCTGCAGCGCGACGTAGCCGCCGAGCGAGTTGCCGGCGAGGTGCGCGGTCTCGAACCCGGCCGCGTCCATCGCGCGCTCGACCGCGTCGGCGAGCACGGCGTCGGTGATCTGCCCGTCGATCGGCGGCCCGCCTGCGTGCCCGGCCAGCGTCGGGGCCAGGACGTCGTGATGGCGCTCGAGCGCGGGCAGCACGAGCTCCCACGTCCGCCACGTGTCGGTGAAGCCGTGCAGGCAGACCAGCGGTTCCCCGGAGCCGCCGCGGTGCGATGCGGTGAAGATCGGCGCCAGGTCGCCGTCAGTCCACGGCCGCGCCGGCGGGTTCGGTCGCGCGCGGCGCGTCGGCCGCGGCGGATGGCGCTCGGACGGCGGCGATGACCCTCGTGCCGTCGGCCGGTGAGAAGGTCACGTTGCGCCGCGCGACGCGCTCGGCGACCGGCGACGCCGGCCGCAGCGAGCGGCGCCGGAGGATCTCGCGCAGCGCGATGCGCATCTCCATCTCGGCGAAGGCCGCGCCGAGGCAGCGGCGCACGCCGCCGCCGAACGGGATCCAGGCGTAGGTCGACGGCGCGTTCTCGAGGAAGCGCTCGGGCCGGAACGCGTAGGGCTCCGGATAGCGGTCGGCGCGCGTGTGGGCCAGCCAGATCGCGGGCGTGACGTCAGTGCCCGGCGGGAGCACGTGGCCGTCGACGCGCAGCTCCGTGCTCAGGCGCCGGCCGGCCAGCGGGACGACCGGTCGCAGCCGCAGCGACTCGCTGACGACGGCGCGCACGTAGGCCTCGTCGCCGGCGTCGACCGCGGCGATCACGCGCTCGAGGACGCGCGGGTGGCGCAGCAGGAGGTCGAACGTCCACGCGAGCCCGGTGGCGGTCGTCTCGTGCCCCGCGACCAGGAGGGTCATCAGCTGGTCGCGGACCTCGCCGTCGTCCATGGGCTCGCCGTCCTCGAAGCGCGCGGCGACGAGCATCGAGAGGATGTCCTCGCGGGGGTCGGCGCGGCGGTCGGCGATCTCGGCGGCGAGCAGCGCGTCGATCTCGCCCAGGAGCGCGCGCAGCCGCTCGAGCGGGTCGGGACCGCCCAGGCGCCGCGACAGCAGCACCCCGAACTGCAGGCCGGCCGACGCCGACGTCTCCAGCAGGCGGCCCAGGCGCCCGGTCAGCTCCTGGCGCCGGCCCGGGTCGGTGACCCCGAAGACCGCGCGGACGATGACCTCCAGCGTGACGGCCTGCATGTGCGGATGGAGCGCGAACGGCGAGCCGGTCGGCCAGCTCTCGACGTCGCGCGCCACGGCCTCCGCGACGATCGACTCGTACGCGCGCATGCGCTCGCCGTGGAAGGGCGGCAGCATCAGCCTGCGCCGCGCGAGGTGCTCGCTGCCCTCGAGCAGCAGCACCGAGCGCGACCCCAGGATCGGCTGCAGCGCGAGCGTCCGCCCCGACGGCAGGCCGTGCTCGCGCGCGGTGTAGAGCGCCTGGATCGCCTCGGGGTCCGAGATCATCACCAGCGGCGTCTGGAAGCCGAGGAAGCGCACGCTGAAGACGTCGCCGAAGCGGCGCCGGCAGGACTCCAGGAACGAGATCGGGCGCAGCAGCCAGCGCAGCGTCTGGAGGACGGGCGGCTCGGCGGGGCCCGGGGGGAGCGTCGTCATCGGTCAAGCGTAATCCGACTCGCCCTGGCCTCACCCGGTAGAAGTGGACTGAACATCGAGCACGAGGTGAGGACGAGTTCCGTGCGCAAGCTTCAGAGCCAGGGCGTCCACCACATCACGATCGTGGGCGCCGACCGGCAGACGTCGATCGACTTCTGGGAGGGCGTGCTCGGCATGCCGTTCGTCTTCGAGCAGCCGAACCTCGACAACCCGTCGGAGAGCCACCTCTACTTCGATCCCGGTGACGGGCGGCTCATCACCGTGTTCACCAACGAGGACCGCGAGCCCGACCCGGCCCGCACGCCCACGGATCCCGGCTGCGTGCACCACCTCGCGTTCGCGCTGTCGCAGGCGACGTTCCACCAGGCGGTCGAGCGGCTCGGCGAGCGCGACATCCACCACAGCGGCGTCAAGGACCGCGGGTTCATGGACTCGATCTACTTCAAGGACCCGCTCGGCCTGCTGATCGAGCTCGCGTCCTACCGCTTCGAGCCGCCGGCCGGCTTCACGCACGCCGACGTGCTGATGGAGGCGCACAGGATCCGCACCGAGCGCGGCGAGTACAACATCGATCGGGTGCACCTCGCCGACGCCATCGAGGCGCTGGTGGCGCGCTCACGAGCGTCGCTGTCGGAGGACCGGTCGGCGAGGGATCCGTACCGGCACGGGCTGCCTTCGACGTGAGGTCGCGCTCGAGGCGCTTGCGCTCCGCTCGCTTGTGTGTGGCGGGCTGGGGCGTGGTCGGATGGCACCGAGGGGAAGGAGCGGGTTGTCCTTGTGGCCGCACCTGTCGAGCGCGCTCCGCGCGCCTCCCTTCGGGGGTTCTGGCGCGTTGGGAGCGGTCGCGTTCGTCGAGTGTCGACACTCGTGGCGCGGGTCACCGTGGGTGGCGTGTTCCCGCTCGGTGGCAGTCGAGAGAGGAATCGACCGCGATATAGGCGGTCGATCGCTCTCTCGTCGCGCCGGGTCACCGCGCGTGGCGTGTTGTCGCTCGGCCGGGGCGCAGACCAGGCTCGTTTCCCTCAGTGCAATCGGACCACGCCTCAGCCCGCAACCAGCGCCCGAGCGGAGCGCCACAACCGCCCGGCCCCCGCGCCAAGCAAGCGTTGTCATCCCCCCGCACGCGGCGTAGCGTCGCTCCAATGGACAGCCAGACGGTCGTCTCCGCGCCGCAGGTCTCCTCGCCGTGGCCGGCACGCAGCGGCGTCAGCCGCACCGAGCTCAACCCCGTCGCCTTCCTCGAGCGCAGCGCCGCGGTCAATCCCGAGCGCGTCGCGGTCGTCGACGGTGAGCGCCGCTTCACGTACGCGCAGCTGCGCGAGCGCGTCAACCGCCTGGCCACCGCGTTGCGCGCCGGCGGGCTCGAGCGCCACGATCGCGTCGCTGCGCTGTGCCCCAACGTGCCCGCCCTGCTCGAGCTCCACCACGCCGTGCCCGCGGCGGGCGGCGTCCTCGTGGCGATCAACGTCCGCCTGAGCGCCGACGAGATCCGCTACATCCTCGAGCACTCCGGCTCGCGCGTGCTGTTCGTCGACGCGGAGCTCGAGCCGCTGGTCGCCGACCGCCCGCCCGGCCTCGAGGTCGTGCGCGTCGTAGCCGCCGGCGGCGCCGCTGCCCCGTATGAGCAGCTGCTCGCCCTCGGCGACGCGCGCGGCGTCCCGCCGGCGCTGCTCGACGAGGAGGAGCCGATCGCGATCGACTACACGTCGGGGACGACGGGCCGGCCGAAGGGCGTCGTCTACACCTACCGCGGCGCCTACCTGAACGCGCTCGGCGAGGTCATCGAGGCAGAGCTCGGGCACCACCCGGTCTACCTGTGGACGCTGCCGATGTTCCACTGCAACGGCTGGTGCTTCCCGTGGGCCGTCACCGCCGCCGGCGGCACGCACGTCTGCCTGCGCCAGGTCGACCCCGGCGTGATCTGGCGCCTGTTCCGCGACGAGGGCGTCACGCACTACAACGGCTCGCCGACGGTGCAGATCGGGCTCGTCAACCACCCCGACGCCGCTCCGCTCGAGCAGCGCGTCACCGCCCTGGTCGCGGCTGCGCCGCCGTCGCCGACGCTGCTGGCGCGCATGGAGGAGCTCAACATCCGAGTCGTGCACGTCTATGGGCTCACCGAGACCTACGGGCCCCATACGGTGTGCACGCCGCAGGACGGCTGGGCGCAGCTCGCGCCCGACGAGCGCGCCCGCCTGCTCGCGCGCCAGGGCCAGGCGTACACCACGGCCGACCTGGTGCGCGTCGTCGACGAGGACATGCGCGACGTCCCACGCGACGCGTCAACCATGGGCGAGGTCGTCATGCGCGGCAACAACGTCATGGCGGGCTACTTCGCCAGCGAGGAGGCCACGCAGCAGGCCTTCCGCGGCGGCTGGTTCCATTCCGGCGACCTGGCGGTGTGGCACCCGGACGGGGCGATCGAGCTGCGCGACCGCGGCAAGGACGTGATCATCTCCGGCGGCGAGAACATCTCCTCCATCGAGGTCGAGCAGGCCATCTGCGCGCATCCCGCGGTCCTCGAGTGCGCGGTGATCGCGGTGCCGCACGACCACTGGGGCGAGCGCCCGAAGGCGTTCGTCACCCTCAAGGAGGGCGCCACGGTCAGCGAGGCGGAGCTCATCGCGTTCTGCCGCGAGCGGCTCGCGCACTTCAAGTGCCCGGACGCGGTCGCGTTCGGGCCGCTGCCCAAGACCTCGACGGGCAAGGTCCAGAAGTTCGTGCTGCGCGAGCCCGAGTGGGCCGGCCGCGACCGCCGCATCAACTGAGCCCTGGGCGATGAGTCGAGCGTTTCCAGGGGAGTCCGCGGAGTACCGGGCGGCGCGCGATCGGCTGCTCGAGCAGGAGATCGAGTTGCGTCGCGCCACCGAGGCGGTCGCCGCGGCACGGCGGGCGCTGCCGCCGGGCGGCGCCGTGCCGGAGGACTACGTCTTCCAGGGCTTGGGTGCCGACGGCGCGCCGGCCGACGTGCGGCTGTCGGAGCTCTTCGCCCCTCGCAAGGACTCGCTCGCGATCTACAGCTTCATGTTCCCGCGCGACCCCGGCGACGAGCGCCCGGGCCCGACCGGCGGCCGAACGGCGGCCCTGCCGCTCGCGGAGGGCCCCTGTCCTTCGTGCGTCGCGCTGCTTGATCAGCTCGACGGCGCCGCCGAGCACGCCGAGCAGCACATCAGCCTCGCCGTCGTGGCGAGGGCGCCGCTCCCGCGCCTGGCGGCCTTCGGGCAGGAGCGTGGCTGGCGGCGCCTGCGGCTCCTGTCCTCGGCCGCCAACACCTACAACCGCGACTACCTCGCCGAGACGCCCGAGGGACACCAGCTCCCGATGCTCAACGTGTTCCACCGCACCACCGACGGGATCCGCCACTTCTGGGGCTCCGAGCTCTTCTACGCACCGACCGAGCCCGGCCAGGATCCCCGCCACGTCGGCACCCTCGAACCGGTCTGGAACCTGTTCGACCTCACTCCCGAGGGGCGCCCGGCCGACTGGGACGAGCAGCTGAGCTACGGCTGAGAGCGCAACAGCCGCTTCTCTAGACTCATGCAGGCGCACGGCATGTCCACGGCAGCGCCCGAGACCAGGTACGCGCGAAGCGGCGACGTCCACATCGCCTACCAGGTGTTCGGCGAGGGCGACCTGGACGTCGTGCTCGTCCCCGGCTACACGACGCACGTCGAGCTCGTCTGGGAGCACGAGCCGTCGGCGCGGTTCATGGAACGGCTGGCGTCGTTCGCCCGCGTGATCTCCTTCGACCGTCGCGGCTCGGGGCTTTCGGATCCCGTCGCCGAGGCTCCCACGTTCGAGCAGCGGATGGACGACGTGCGCGCCGTCATGGACGCCGCGGGCTCTGAACGGGCCGCCCTGATCGGGATCTCCGAGGGCGTCCCGATGAGTATCCTGTTCGCCGCGACCTACCCGCAGCGCGTGCACGCGCTGGTCTGCAGCGGCGGCATGGCTCGGTCGACCTACGCCGACGACTACCCCTGGGCGGTGCCGGCGGAGGCGCTCGTCGAGGCGGGGCTCGAGCTGATCCTGCCGCACTGGGGCGACGGGTCGCTGATCGAGGTCGTGGCGCCCAGCCAGGCGGACGACCCGCAGTCGCGCGCGTTCTTCGGCCGCATGCAGCGCGCGACCGCCAGCCCGGGCATGATGACCGCGCTTGCGCGGATGTTCCTCGAGGTCGACGTGCGCGACGTCGTGCCGACCGTCCACGCGCCCGCGCTCGTCATCCACCGCGTCCACGACCGCCTCGTCAACGTCCGCCACGGGCGCTGGCTCGCGGAGCACCTGCCCAACGCCCGGCTCGTCGAGCTGCCCGGCGGCGACCACTTCCCGTGGTACGAGGGCGCCGACGAGTGGCTCGGCGAGGTGCAGGAGTTCCTCACCGGCAGCCGCCCGCTGCCCGAGCCGGAGCGCGTCCTCGCCACGGTGCTGTTCACCGACATCGTCGACTCGACGCGGACGGCCGCCGAGCTCGGCGATCATCGCTGGCGGGAGATCCTCGAGCGCCACCAGCGGGCGGTCCGCGACACCCTCGGCCGCTTCCAGGGCCGCGAGGTCAAGTCGACCGGTGACGGCGTGCTGGCGACGTTCGACGGCCCCGCGCGCGCGATCCGGTGTGCCCGCGCGATCGTCGAGGAGTCCGAGCCGCTGGGCATCCGCATCCGGGCCGGCCTCCACACCGGCGAGTGCGAGGTGATGGGCGACGACATCGGCGGCATCGCCGTCCACATCGCCGCTCGCGTCAGCGCGCTCGCGCAGGGCGGCGAGGTGCTCGTCTCCCGCACCGTGAAGGACCTCGTCGTCGGCTCGGGCATCGCGTTCGCGGACCGCGGCGCCCACACCCTCAAGGGCGTGGCCGACACGTGGCAGCTGCACGCCGTCGCCTGACGCTGGGCGTAGAGTCCCGGGCGCTGTGTTCCGCGTCCTGGCGCTGCTGACGGCGCTGCTGGCGCCCGCGTCGTTTCACTCCTCGGTGAAGCCCCTGCCGCCGTCGGTGCAGGCGCAGCTCAAGCAGGGCGGCTTCTGGCACCGAGGCTGCCCCGTCGCGCTGTCCGGGCTGCGCGTGATCACGGTCTCCTACCGCGGCTTCGACGGGCGGTCGCACAGCGGGCAGATCGTCGTCAATGCGAGCGCCGCGCAGCCGCTCGCGCGCGTGTTCCGGCAGCTGTACCACCTGCACTTCCCGATCCGCCGCATGAGCGTCCTCGCGACCGACGGCGACGTCACCGCGTCGTTCTCGTGCCGGCAGGCGGTGCCGTCGCCGTGCACCGGCGGCCGCGGCACCGGCTCGTGGTCGATGCACGCCTATGGCCTCGCCGTTGATGTCAACCCGCGTGAGAACCCATACGTCGGCTGCGGTCAGAGCCGCGACCCGACGGCCCGCCGATACCGCGACCGGTCGCGTCACCGGCGCGGGATGGTGACCGCGCGGGTGATCCAGGCCTTCCGCTCGATCGGCTGGGGCTGGGGCGGGGCGTGGGCCGGGGACACGAAGGACTACATGCACTTCTCGTCGACGGGCCACTGACCCTCGAGCTCAGTTCTGCCGGCCGATCCAGGAGAGGATCGCGCGCGAGTGCGTGATGACGGTTCCGTCGGGGAGCTTGAGCGCCGGCAGCCTGGTGTCTCCGGTCGCCTCGCGGAGCTCCTCGCGTGAGCCCTTGCGCAGGAACGGGATCGGACTGCCGTGCGCGGCGATCACCTTGTCGTACTCGATGCCGGCGGCGCGCAGCGCCTCCTGGACGCGACGGCACGGATGCACCCGCGGGCCGCCGTCATCGCCGTGGCACACGAACAGCGTCGGCGTCTCGGTCGTCATCGACGCAAGCCTAGGGGGTGCCGCTCGGCCTGCGGTGCCGGCCATGCCAAGGTTCGTGGGATGAGGCACGCAACGATCGAGGCCGCCCGATGACTCCCATGGACCGCCTGGAGGTCGCGCGCGAGTGCTACCGCGCCTACGAGTCCGGCGACCGCAGCCTCGTCGAGAAGCATCTCGCCGACGACTACACGTTCTTCAGCCCCGCCGATGTCGGCATCGACCGCGCGACGTACTTCGAGCGCTGCTGGCCGAACGCGGAGATGATCGCGTCGTTCGAGTTCAAGCGACTCGCCAAGGTGGGCGACGAGGTCCTCGTGACCTACGAGACCACGAGGACCGACGGCACCCGGTTTCGGAACACCGAGATCCTCACCTTCGAGGGCGACAAGGTCTCCCGGACGGAGGTCTACTTCGGCTGGGACCTCGAGTGATCGACTGGGGGACCGGCGAGTACGAGCACACCGCGGCGGAGCTCGAGCCCGTCGCCGAGCATGTCGTGTCGCTTGCGGCGTTGCAGCGGGGAGAGCGGGTGGTCGACATCGCGTGCGGCACCGGGAACGCCGCGCTCCTCGCCGCGCACCAGGGCGCGGTCGTGTCCGGGATCGACGCCGCGCCGCGCCTGATCCAGGTCGCTCGCGAGCGGGCCGCGAAGGCGGGCCTCGCCGCGACGTTCGTCACCGGCGACGCGCAGCAGCTGCCGTTCGACGATCACGACTTCGACGTCGCGCTCTCGGTCTTCGGGCTCATCTTCGCCGACGACCCGGACCGCGCGTTCGGCGAGCTCGTCCGCGTTGTTCGCCCCGGCGGCCGCGCGTTCGTCTCGGCGTGGGTGCCGGCCGGCCCGATCGACGCGATGCTGGGCGTCTTCGCTCGCGCGATCGCCGCAGCGACCGGACGGACCATGCGCCGGTTCGCCTGGCATGACCGCGAGGCGGTCGCCGAGCTGGCCGCCCGCCACGGCGCCGAGGTCCGCTTCCACGACGGCCGCCTCGCGAGCGTCGCCGCCTCACCCGAGGAGTATCTGGCCGCCAACGAGGAGCGCCACCCGAGGAGCCTTGCGGGCAGGCCGCTGCTCGAGCAGGCCGGCACCTACGCCGCGGCGCGGTCGGAGGCGCTCGCCGTCCTGCGCCAGGGCAACGAGGATCCCGAGCGGTTCCGCGTGACCAGCCCCTATCGCGTGATCGAAGTGAGGCGTTAGATCGCGGAGTCGAGGATTGCCTGCGGGCGAAGCCGGCCGCGTCGCTGAGCTCGGCGGCGTGGCGCGGCGGCTCCTCGGGCGCGTGCGGACGCGTCGTCCACTCGAGCTCGTCGGGGCGGACGACGCGAAAGGCCACGGCTGCAGCCTAGGGTTCCCGTGTGGCCACGTTCCTGGTCGTCGTGCTTCGGTCGGGCCCTGAATGGGACTCCTCGCGGCCCATGGAGGAGCAGTCCGGCTGGACCGCGCACGCGTCGTTCATGGACGGGCTCGTCGAGACGGGCTTCATCGTGCTCGGAGGCCCGCTCGCCGACGGTTACCGCGTGGTCCACGTCGTCGAGGCCGAGTCCGAGGACGCCGTCCGCGCGACGCTGGCGCGCGATCCCTGGAGCGAGACGCACCTCAGGATCGATGCGATCGAGCCGTGGACGCTCCGGCTCGACGGGCGTCGCGCCGCGCCGGCATCTGAGGTGCAGCCAGAGCTCTGGGTGGCCGATGCGCCGGCGGCGATCGCGTTCTACGAGCAGGCGCTCGGCGCGGTCGTCGAACATCGGGTCGTCGGGATGGACCCCAAGGACGTCGTGGCGCAACTGTCGGTCGCCGGGGCGCGGTTCTGGGTCTCGACCGCGTCGGCGAGCCTGCGGCGGCTCAGCCCCGAGGCGATCGCCGGCGCGACCGGGCGCACGCTGCTGATCGTCGACGACCCCGAGTCGCTGCTCGCCGCGGCGGTCGCAGCGGGCGCGACGCCGACGAGCCCCGTCGGCGAGGAGCACGGATGGCTGCTGGGGCGCTTTGACGATCCGTTCGGTCACCAGTGGGAGATCGGTCATCCGCTCGTTCCGTGGCCGCCGGCGGCGGGCTGACTGGCCAGCGCGTCACCGGTCGGGGTGCGGACGTACACGGCCGCGCGGCCGGCGCGGCGCCCGGTGATCAGCCCGGCGTCGCGGCCGCGCCAACCACGCCATCCCGGGGCGCGGCGACTAGCCTGCAGACCCTGTTCGAGAGGCTCGACTTCGTCTACCTGCCGAGCCGCGACGTCAAGACCGACATCGCTCATTTCACCGAGGCGCTGGGCGGAGAGCTCGTGTTCGCGATCGAGGCGTTCGAGACCCGCGTTGCGATGATCCGCCTGAGTGATGGGCCTCCGGCGCTTCTGCTGGCCGGGCATCTCGAGGGCGACCAGCCCGTCCTCGTGTACCGCGTCACCGACCTCGACTCGGTGGTCGCCGACCTGGGGGCGCGCGGCGCGAAGGTCGCCGCGCGCCTCGAGATCCCGCACGGGCCGGTCGTCGAGCTCGCCTGTCCGGGACCCCAGCGGCTGGCGCTCTACCAGCTCACCCGGCCGGAGGTTGCGACGCGCCTCGCCGGCCGGCGCGACTTCTGATGCGCGCGCGTCCGGCCGAGCATGCGCCACAGAACGCGATGGGTTGGCCACGCCGTCGGATAGCGTCCGTGCTCGGGGGCGTCTTTCATCGGCGCACCGTCGAATTCGGCGGACGGCGCCCCTACCGCTTCCGCGACCCGCGAGCGTCGGCATCGCGCCGCTGGGAGATGTGGATGGACGCCGATCAGGCGCGCGCCGTGCGGCGAGCGGCGGGCGACGCGCTGATCTCTTCGAGGCGCTGGGGGGCCGTCTAGCTCGCTTCGCGCCGCTTGGCGCGATACGCGGGCGCTTCGGGCAGACCCTTGAGCGGTTGGGCCGGCAGGCGCTGAAAATCGAAGCGGCGGCCTGCGCGGCGGCGGACCTCCTCGTCGACGGCGACCGTCGACGGCCGGGCCACCGCGACCAGACGGGCCGCGACGTTGACCGTCTCGCCGTAGTAGTCGCCCTGCAGCGCGACGACCGAGCCTGCGGCGAGGCCGACGCGAACCGGCGGGGTGCCTCGGGCGGCGTCGAAGACGTCGCAGAGCTCGAGCCCGATGTCGCAGGCTGCTTCGGCGTCGTCGCAGGCGAACATCGCGCCGTCGCCGATGAGCTTGACGATGCGTCCTCGTTCGGCGAGGACCGTTTCTCCGAGGAGCCCTTCGAAGCGGCGGATCAGCGACGCCAGCGCGGTTCCCGACAGCGTCCGCGACAGCGTCGTGTAGCCCACGAGGTCTGAGAAGCCGATGACCAGGTCGCGGTGCGCCACGGACTCCCCGCCGACCGCCGACCACGTCCCCGACGCCTGCGCGACGAGATGCTGGCGCGTGATCACCGCGAGCGCGGCAAAGGCCGCCGGAAGGTCCTCACGGGCGAGCCGGGTGAACCGCTCGACGATCTCGACGTAGGGGACGCCTTCGGAGAGGAGCGGCATCTCGACCTCGGCCCGGAACGCGTCGACGAGCGCCTGGGCCAGACGCGCCGAAGTTCCGCCCACGACCCGCGCGAGGGCAAGCGTCGCCTCGGGCCCGAAGAGCTCGCGCCCCAGGCCGGCGATCAGCCGCAGAACCTCGACCGAGTCGGCTGGCAGACGCGGCTTGGTCTGTCGCGGGTCGGGAAAGCCCAACGCCCGCCACAACGCGGCCGCCTCGTCGATCGACAGGCCCGCCTGCGAGGCCGCGTCCCCGAACTCCACTCGCTCGCTCGACGTTCGCATCGCAAGCTCGAGGGCGAGCGGCCCAAGCCGCTCGTTCGCAGCCCGCTCCACCAGCTCGTCCTCGGTCGCGCCCAGCGCGAGGACAAGCTCCAGGAGTCTCAGGCGTTCCCGGGCATCCGGCGCGGCCGGGTCATACAGACCCAGCCGCGTCAGCCGGTCGGTGTCGATCGAGCCCACTATCGGGCGCCGGGCGCCTGGGACCCGTCAGCGGAGCGCCGGCTGCGATCGGTGAACCGGTACGTGGTCTGGGCGTGCGGTTCCTTGGCGAAGGCCAAGACCTTGGACGGTTCGATCCGGAACACGGCGGCGGCATCCTCGCCCGCGCCGACGAAGACTCCATCACCGACGTCGAAGTGCCACACGCTGCCGTACTTCGCCTCGTACGCGTCAGCCAGTGACTGCAGGGCGTCACGGTCGGTCACCCGGACTGCGGTGCCCTCGACGACGATGTCAAGACCCCGAGCCCAGGTGTTGTTCCCGGTGGTCAGCGCGACCTCTCGGCGGGCTTCGAGATTGCGGGCTTTCTGCTCGCGCAGCCCGGTGCAGAAGTGCACCGCGCCGTCTTGCGCCACGCCGATCAGCGGTGTCACGTGCGGCCGGCCGTCGGCTCGCACCGTGGTCAGCCAGTACAGCTCGGCGCGCTCGAGCGCCTGCGCGGCCGCAGACCACGGAGTCGGGCCGGCATCCGGATCGCTGAACCGGCTGTCGATCTCAGGGGTCGGATCGGGCTTCATCGGCGACGGACCTCCTCGGTTCGACTCGGTGCTTGTAGGGACCGCCGAACTGGTGAGCACTCATCGGTCTCCGCCGTCAAGCGGCGGTTTGGCAAGCACGACCGAGCTCTCGATCTGGCGTTCGGGGATCGTCCAATGGGTCTTCAGCAGTGCGACCGTGCGCTCGGGCGAGACCAGCTCGAAGCCGTGTCGGCGGTAGAAGCTCACCGCCCAATCGGCGGCGGCCCACGTGCCGACGAGCAGGCGATCGGTGCTCGCGCGCGCAAGGTGCTCCAGCAGCGCGCTGCCGACGCCGCGTCGCTGGCTGCCGGGCGAGACATAGGCGTGGCGGATCAGGTCGACGTCGCGGACTCGCTGAACGCCCATGACACCAAGCACCGCGCCACCGGCCTCGTAGCCCCAGAACACGACACCGGCGGCGATCTCCCGCTCCAGTTCCCCCAGCGACATGTAGGGCTCGTGCCAGCGGTCGGCTGGTATGACCCCGCGATACGCCTGCGCGGCGGCGTTGACGATCGCGAGGATCGCGGTGAGCTCGTCATTCCGACAGGGCCGGATGTGGCTCATGGCGAGAGCGTGCCAGCTTCACCGATTCGATCACGCGACCGTGTCGTTCGAGGATGACGCGCACCTAGGATTGCCGGGTATGGGCGGTGCGAAGGCAGGCCCGCACGCCGAGGTGCTGCGCGCGTTTGGACTCGGTGACGAAGACCTCGCCGCCTGGCGTGAAGCCGGGCTCTCCGACGAGGAGTTCGAGGGCTGGCTGACCGACCGCGTCGCGCGCCGCCCGACCGGATCGCGCGCACGGGAGGTCTACGGGGCCGACGACGTGCATGACTTCGCGCGGCGCGCGATCCTCGACGCGCTTGCGCTTGCGCCGGGCGATCACCTGCTCGACGTGGGCTGCGGCGGCGGTCTCCTGTTGCGCGATGCGCTGGCCACCGGCGCCCGGGTGACCGGGCTGGACCACAGCGACGAGATGGTCGCACTCGCGCGCGAGCGCGCTCCTGGCGCGGAGGTTGTGCTGGCAGAGGCCGAGCGCCTGCCGTTCGCCGACCACGTGTTCAGCGCGGTGGCGATGTCCATCGTCTTCTTCTTTCTCGATGACCCGGTGGGCGTGCTCCGCGAGTGTCGGCGCGTCCTACGCGCTGACGGCCGCCTGGCGCTCTACACGACGGCCCCCGAGCTGCGCGGAACGCCCGCTGCGCCGGAGCCGATTGCCAGCCAGGGCCACTTCTATTCCGACGACGAGCTCGCCAGGCTCGCTGAACGCGCCGGGTTGCGCGATGTCGGCGTGCGCAACGACGGAGGCGGCCAGCTTCTGACCGGCCGGGCGTAGCCGAGCTGAGCATGCGGTTCGACGTCGCCGCCGAGGCGTATGACCGCTTCAAGGGGCGCTACTCGGCGCTCATCGCGCCGCAGTTCACCGACTTCGCAGCGGTGCGCCGGGACCGTGGACGTGCCGACCTACGGGAGGGTTGCCGGCAACAGCTCGGCGACGGGCCCTTCACCGTCACCGGGCGCGCCTGGGCGGCGCGTGCTCGGCCCTGAGCGCATCTGCTGACCAGCGGTACGGTGCACTCATGCCGGGCGACGACGCGGAGGTGCTTGAGGTCGACGGGCGCGAGGTCCGGCTCTCCAGTCCCGGCAAGGTGCTGTTCGCCGAGCGCGGCGAGACCAAGCGCGACCTCGTCGACTACTACCTGCGCGTCGGCGAGCCGCTGCTGCGGACGATGGGCGGCCGCCCGGTGCTCATGCAGCGGTTCCCCAAGGGCGCGGGAGGACCGTCGTTCTTTCAGAAACGCGTCCCGGAGAACGCGCCCGAGTGGCTGCAGACGACGACGGTGACCACGGTCAACGGCACGCCGTCGCGCGCGCTCGTGATCGCCGACCTCGCGCACGTGGTCTGGGCGGTCAACCTCGGATGCCTCGGCTTCCACGTCTGGCCCTACCGCGCCGCGGCCCCCGAGCACTGCGACGAGCTGCGGTTGGATCTCGACCCGCAGCCGGGCACGGACTTCACGGACGTCCGCCGCGCGGCCGCAGAGCTCAAGGCCCTGCTCGACGAGCTCGGAGTCGTCGGCTACCCGAAGACCACCGGCAATCGCGGGTTGCACGTCTACGTCCGCCTCGCGCCGCGCTGGGACTCCTACGCGGTTCGCGCCGCCGCGGTGGCGGTCGCCCGGGAGCTCGAGCGCCGCCGCCCCGACGTGATCACGGCGGCGTGGTGGAAGGAGGAGCGCGGCGCCAGGATCTTCGTCGACTACAACCAGAACGCGCCGCACAAGACCGTCTTCGGCGCATGGGCCGTGCGCGCCCGTGCGGCCGGCCAGATCTCCACACCGCTCCGCTGGGAGGACGTCGGCGAGCTGCATCCGGACGGGCTGACCCTGGCGACGGTCCCCGATCGCCTCGACCGGCTCGGCGACGCGTGGAAGGACATCGACGAGGCCCCGCAGTCGCTCGAACCGCTGCTGGCCATGCACGAGCGCGACCGCGCGAACGGTCTGCTCGACGCCCCGTGGCCGCCCGTCTACCCCAAGATGCCCGACGAGCCCCCGCGCGTGGCACCAAGCCGCGCGAGGAAGGGCCCGTCCCCCCAATCCGCTTGACCCTCCATCCGTCCGCTCGCGGGCGAGAACTGGGGCCGGCGGGGCCGGCGCGCCGACGAAAGCGCCATGCTTGCTCGCTGCCTGACAGCGCTTGTGGCCGCGCTCGCGTTCGCCGTGCCCGCCGCCTGCGCCTCCGCCCGCCCGCTGGTCGGCGTCGGCGACGCCAGCGCTGCGATGTTCGCCGACGCCAACTGGCAGTCGCTGCACCTGCGCATCACCCGCATCTGCGTCCCCTACGACGCGGTGACCCGCGGCGGCTGGGAGCGCGCCCAGCTCGACGACTTCCTCGCCGCCGCGCGCGCCCACGGCGTCGAGCCGATGGTCGCGTTCGGCCACTCGCGCCACGCGGGCCCCGCGCCGACCGTCAATGAGTACCGCCAGGCGCTGCTGGCCTTCCGCGCGGCCCACCCCGAGGTGCAGCTGATCACCCCGTGGAACGAGGCGAACTGGCGCGGACAGCCGACCTCGAGCAACCCCCGCCTGGCCGCCGACTACTACAACCAGGCGCTCACCGTGTTCCCGTCGGCGCGGATCGTCGCCGCCGACGTGCTCGACCAGGCCGGTGTCCTCGACTGGCTGCACGTCTTTCGCACCTACGCCTACCGCCACCCCCAGCTGTGGGGCATCCACAACTACCTCGACGCGAACCACTTCGTCCCGGCGCCGCAGTCGACGACCGCCAAGCTGCTGCGCTACCTGCCCGGCGAGGTCTGGCTGACCGAGACCGGCGGCATCGTCGAGTCGTCCACGATGAGCCACGACGAGCAGCGCGCCGCGCGCGCCATCACGCACGTCTTCGAGCTCGCCGCGCTGTCGGAGCGCATCACCCGGGTCTACCTCTACAACTGGTACGGGATCACCCGGCCGGGGATGTGGGACTCCGGGCTGGTCGGCGCCGACGGCGCGCCGCGGGCGGGGCTGGCCGCGGTGCGCGCGTACCTGCGAAGCTGAACCCCCCGCTCGTGACACCCGCCGCCGCGGCCCGGCCCTCGCGTCAGGACGCTTCGGCGACCAGGAGCTTCAGGGCCGGCATGAGCACCGGCGTGGGATCGCCCGGGGTGTTGATGACCATGGCGATGTCGATGTCCTGCGCCGGCAGGCGGAACATGAAGGCCCGGTAGCCGCCCGTCGTGCCCATGTGGCCCACGAGCTCGACGCCGCCGGGGAGGACGTAGCGCTCCAGGCCGAGCCCGTAGCCGACCCTGCCGTGGGAGCTCGCGGCGGGCACGAACGTGCGCATCGCCTCCAGGGTCTCCTGTCGCTGGAAGAGCCGGCCGGCAAGAAGCGCGCGGAGGAACCGCGACAGGTCCTCGGTCGTGGTGAGCAGGGCGTGCCCTCCGGCGGCGCCGGCCATAGAGGAGTCGATGTCGGTGAGGTCGCGGAGCCGGCCCTTCACGAGCTGGTAGCCGTGGGCGATGTCACGTCCGGTCGGTACGTCGCCGGGCTGCGGGAGCGAGGTGTGCCGCAGATGGAGCCGCTCGATGACGCGTTCGCGGACGACCGCTCGCCATGGCTTCCCGGTCGCCTGCTCGAGGACCAGGCCGAGCAGGTTGTAGTTCGCGTTCGAGTACGCGAAGCGCTCGCCGGGCGCCCCGGATCGCGGCTGCGTCGCCGCGCGGTCGAGGAGGTCCGCGGTCGTCCACCGTCGCTGCGGGTTGGCGAGGACCGCGCGGTCGAAGCGCGCGTCGGTGTACTCCGCGATCCCGCTCGTGTGGTTGAGCAGCATGCGGACCGTGATCCGGTCCGCGTCCGGGAACCGCGCGATCACGCGTGCGGGAAGCACGGCGGGAAGCGGATCGTCGAGGGCGATCTTGCCCTCCTCGACGAGCTGCAGCGTCGCGGCAGCGACGAACGGCTTCATGATGCTCCCGGCACGGAAGCGATCGCCTGCTCGCATCCGGCTGGCCGGGTCGATGCTCGCCTTCCCCGCGGCGCCCGACCAGCTCATGTGCCCCGGCCGGCGGACGTAGAGCGCCACGCCCGGGAAGGTGGTCTCGGGGGCGCGCACCGCCCGGTCGAGGATCGCTTGCAACCGGGGGCCGACGGGACGCGGCGCCTCCCGCGCGTGCACGTCTGCGCCGGCGGCGGGGACCGCCATGGCGAACACCGCCGCGCCGGCCGACGCGGCGATGATCGCGGCGGCGGTGAGGCGCCGTCGTCGCGCGGGCACCGGTGCCATTCGTGAGTCGTGGATGGTGGGCTGAGTCATGGGGCCAGTCTCCGAGCGGCGCCCGCGCCCGTCATCGCCCGCACGTCCCGTCCGTCGTCCTCCGGAGGTCGGATCTTGCCCGGCCCCGTCTCCGACCAGAGACGGAGGCGGATCAGAGCGGCGGCCCGTCGTCAGCCAGGCCCCTCCTGACTTCGCGGAAGGTCGTGAACTCGTTGCCGTCGGCGTCGCGCACCACGTAGCGCACGTTGCCTCCCCGAGTCTCGAACGTGCGCACGTCGTCGATCCTCGTCACGGCCTCCATGTGCGAATCGATACCCGCGCCGTCGGGGCTAACCGGCGCCGGCGCGGCGGTGCGGCTGACTCAGGCGGCGCTGCGCGCCCGCCGCTCAGCGGCCAGGCGGCGCAACTGCTCGTGCTCGACCTGACGCTTGAGCTGCTGGACCGAGCGGCGCAGGTGGCCCCGCACCGTCGGCGCGGCGACCTTCTCGGCCAGCCAGCCGAGCAGGCCGGCGCCCGCGATGCCGTACATGAAGCGGAACTCGACGCGCGTGCGGCCGCCCGGCCGCTCGCGCAGGCGCCAGCGCCCGCGCTGGTCGACGCCGGTGACCGAGTTCCAGGCCATCTCCCACGGCGCGTCCCACTCGACGACCTCGACGAGCCCGCCGACCTCGGCCGACCCCACGCGCATCAGCGTGCGGTAGCGCGCGCCGACGCCCTCGGCCTGGCTGCCGGCCACCTCGAAGCGCGTCATCCCGGCCATGAAGTGCAGGTAGCGCGACGGGTCCGCGACGAACTCCCAGACGAGCTCGGGCGGCGCGGAGACCTCGATGCAGACGACGATCCTCATCCGATGATCGGCAGCCGGCGCTCGGCGGCGAGCGCGTCAAGCGCCGTCTGCATACGGGCGATGATCTCCTCGTAGACGGCGTCGAGGTCCGGCTCGGCGCCGAACTCCTCGCGCAGGTCGATCGGCGGGAGCACCTCGACGACGATCTTCGCCGGCAGCGGCACGTGCCCGAGGAGGTCGCCGACGTTCACGACCCAGGGCAGCCCGAGCGAGATGGGCAGGACCTTGAGCCGGAAGAGCTTGTCGAGCATGAGCGCCCGAGCCAGCGTCTCGCCGCGCGACAAGAACAACGAGGTCTCCTGCCCGCCGATCGCCACGACGGGCACGATCGGCACGTCGTGCTCGAGCGCGAGGCGGATGAAGCCCTTGCGGCCGCCGAAGTCGACCCGGTGGCGCTCCCAGACCGGCCGGTGGACCTCGTAATCGCCCCCGGGATAGACCAGCAGCGCCGCACCCGAGCCCAGCGCCTGCTCGGCGTTCTCGGGCGACGCGGCGACGGTGCCGAACTTGCGCAGGAACGAGAGCCCCGGCATCGACAGCACGAGGTTGTGCGCCAGCTGGTAGAAGGGCCGCTCGACGCCGAAGTAGGCGTTGAAGGCGAGCGTGAACACGCCGGTGTCGGGTGTCAGGTTCCCGCCCGAGTGGTTGCCGACCAGCAGGACTGCGCCCTCCTCCGGGACGTTGCCCAGCCCGCGCACCTCGCCGCGGAAGTACAGGCTGCTGAGCAGCCAGATGCCGGGCAGGCGCTCGCGGATGTAGTCGGGGTCGCGCTCGTCGAGGTCGGCGGCCGGGATGCGCGCCTGCACCGCGCCGGCCACCGCGCGCGCGAGCCTGCCGAACGGACCCCCGGTCGCGCCCTCGCGGCTGGTCTCCGGGCGGGCGTCGGGCGGCAGCTCGCCATGGCCGTTGCGGGAGGCTTTCGCGGCCGTCGTCGCGTCGGTCATCGGTCCAGAGCTTAGAGGTCGCCTCAAACGTCGGCCCGCCCGGATGCGGCCCATCCGCGGCGCCGGACGCCACCCGAGCCCTCCGAAATACCGACGTATTCCCTTCGGATTCGTGCGGCGCCCGGCATCCACGGCTGGACCACCCCGGACGAGCCGCCGATTTTGAGGCGACCTCTCACGCCGCCAGGCGCGCGCGCCGCGGGACGGGCCGGCGTTCGTCGCGAGCGTCGATCCGCCCGAAGAAGTCGCGCAGCAGCCCGCTGGTCTCCTCGGGGTGCTCGATCTGGGGGACGTGCCCGCAGCCGTCGAGGACGACCTGCTCGGCGGTCGGCAGCCACTCGGCGACGTGGCGCTTGAAGCCGGCCGGGATCAGGCGGTCGTGCGAGCCCCAGACGAACAACGCGGGCGCTTCGAGGTCGGCCAGGCGGGCGTAGAACCCGCTCTTGCCCCACGGAGCGTCGAGGTAGATGTTGCGCGCGGCGCACAAGAACGCGAACCGGGCGCCGGCGGAGCCATAGATGCGCTGGAACTCGTCGACGACGATGTCCGCGACGGCCGGGTCGAGCGCGTCACTGTCGAAGAACATCGACCACAGCTGGCTCGCCACCGCGCGGCGCGGATAGCGGTGCGGGACCAGGCCGACCTCGGGCCGCAGCAACCGCACGAGCGGGTGCCACGCCCGCTTGATGAAGGCCACGGCCGGACAGAGCAGGCCCAGCGCGCGGACGCGCTCCGGGCGGCGCAGCCCGACCTCGACGGCCACGCGTCCGCCCATCGAGTTGCCCACGAGGTGGGCGCGCTCGATGCCCAGCTGGTCCATGACCTGCACGACGGTCTCGGCGAACCAGCGGGCCGAGTACGGGGCCCAGGCGGGCTTGGACGACCAGCCGAAGCCGGGGAAGTCGATCGCGTGGACCCGGTGGTGCGGGCTCAACGCCGCGGCGGTCTCGAAGAACGACGACTTCGTCGCGCCGAGCCCGTGCAGGAGCAGGACGTCGTTGGGGCCGTCGCCCATGGTCAGCGTCCTGACGGTCCGGCCCGGCAGACGGATGTCGTGCAGGCGCAGCAGCGGCGGCCGGCCGCCGGGGCGGGCGAAGCGGCCCTCGAAGCCCACGGCGAGGTCGAGGTCGCCGCGCGCGTACAGGCGCCGGCGCGAGAACGCCTCGACGCCCGACAGCGCGCCCTCGCGCAGCTGCAGCCACGTCTCGGAGTCGGTCCCGATCGTGACGTCGGGGCGGCGGCGGGTGATGCCCCGGCGGACGGTCGCGACCTTCTCGCGCAGCCGGATCTCCCAGGTGTGGCCGACGTCGCCGAGGCGCAGGTGGTACGTCGCGTCAAAGCCCGGCTCCGCGCCCAGATACCGCTCGGGGAGGCTCTTGACCACCCTCTGGACAGCGAGGAGACGGCCGGCGTGCGGGGGCGACCCAGACCCTGACACGGGCGGCACAGTACCCCTGCGATCGGACCGCTGAACGCTTGTTCCCGCATCCTCCGCACGCGAAGTTGTGTTCACTTCGGGCGTCGATGGCGCAAATTCGGCTCCATGACACGCGATCCGGGCGCCTGCGTCCGCTGGAGCCGCCCGACGGCGAAATTGGCGTATACGCCTGCGGTCCGACCGTCTACGGGCGCATCCACGTCGGGAATGCGCGCCCGTACGTGGTGTTCAGCCTCTACAAGCGCTTCCTCGAGCACGAGGGCCTGCCGACGCGGCTGGTCGTGAACATCACCGACGTCAACGACAAGATCTACGACGCCGCCCGCCCCGCCGGGGTGCCCAGTGCCCGCCTGGCCGAGGAGATGACCGCCCACTACGTCGCCGACACCGACGCGCTGGGGCTCGGGCGCCCCGACCACGAGCCGAAGGCCTCGGAGACCATCGGGCCGATCATCGACCTGATCGCCCGCCTGGTCGACGAGGGCGCCGCCTACGAGGCGGGCGGCGACGTCTACTTCGCGGTCCGCGCCGACCGCGAGTACGGCTCGCTGTCGCACCGGTCGATCGACGACATGGACCAGGGCGAGGGCGTCGAGGGCGCCGATCGCAAGCGCGACCCGCTCGACTTCGCGCTCTGGAAGGCCCACAAGCCCGGTGAGGACACGGCGTGGGACTCGCCGTGGGGCCGCGGGCGGCCGGGCTGGCACATCGAGTGCTCGGCGATGGCCGAGGAGCTGCTCGGCCTCGAGTTCGAGATCCACGGCGGCGGCTCGGACCTCGTCTTCCCCCACCACGAGAACGAGGCGGCCCAGACCCGGATGGCCCACGGGCGCGAGCTCGCCCGGATCTGGATGCACAACGGGATGCTCGTCCTCGCCGGCGAGAAGATGGCCAAGTCGGTCGGCAACATCACGCCGCTGCACGCGGCGATCGCCGAGTGGGGCCGCGACGCGCTGATCCTCTTCTTCGTCGCCGGGCACTACCGCGGGCCGCTCACGTGGAGCGAGGACGCCCTGCGCCAGGCGCAGGCCAACGCCGCCGCCCTGCGCGAGATCGGCCGCAAGCTCACCGACGGCCCGTCGCCTGCGGACCTGAAGCCGCTGCGCGACCGGTTCTTCGAGGCCCTCGCCGACGACTTCGGCACGCCGGCGGCGCTGGCCGCGATGTGGGAGTGGGTGCGCGAGGTCAACCGCCGCGGCGAGCCGGCCGGCCGCGAGCACCTGGCGGAGATGCTCGGGGTCCTGGGGCTGGAGAACCTCCTCGAGCGCGAGGCGCCGGCGCCCCCGGAGGTCGTCGAGCTCGCCGAGCGCCGCCGGCGCGCCCGGGAGGAGCGCGACTTCGCCGCGTCGGACCGCCTGCGCGAGGAGATCCGCGCGCACGGCTGGGAGGTGCGCGACACGCCCGGCGGCTTCGAGCTCGCGCGCACCTCGCCGCGGTGATCGTCTATGGCCGCAACGCGGTGCGCGAGCTGCTGCGCGCGCGCCGGCGGCCCGTGCGCCGGGTCTGGGCGACGATCGGGGCCGCTCGGGAGCCGTGGCTGCGCGGGCTCACGGTGCAGGCGGCGTCGCCCGCCGAGCTCGAGCGCCTGTGCGGCTCGAGCGCGCACCAGGGCGTGTGCGCCGAGACGACCGCCTACCCCTACGCGGACGGCGACGAGCTGCTCGCAGCGCCCGACCCGCTCATCGTCGCGCTCGACGAGGTCCAGGACCCGCAGAACGTCGGGGCGGTGTGCCGGACGGCCGAGTGCGTGGGGGCGAACGGCCTGGTGCTGCCCGAGCGGCGCTCGGCCGAGGTCACGCCGGCGGTGTGCAAGGCGTCGGCGGGCGCGGTCGAGTGGCTGCCCGTCGCGCGGGTCCGCAACCTCGCCGACTTCCTGCGCGCCGCTCGCGACGCCGGCTGCTGGTCCTACGGCGCCGCGGCCGAGGGAGCGGTGCCCTACGACCAGCCCGACTACCGCGGCGGGGTCGTGCTCGTGCTCGGCGCCGAGGGGCGCGGGCTCCGTCCGAGGGTGGCGGCAACCTGTGACGCTCTGGTGGCGCTGCCGCTGCGCGGACGGATCAGCTCACTCAACGTCTCGGCGGCTGCGGCGGCGCTGCTGTACGAGATCTTGCAGCGTCGCACTTGACATCTGTCCATAACTCCGCAAAAGTTACGCTCAACCTGAGGTCAAGCCTCGGGTCGGTGGAGGAGCTGGCGCCCTGGGAGGGCGCGTCAGCGGGAATCGACGACCGGCCGCCATGAGGGCGGCCGTTTGGAGGACCCGTTTTGGCGCGACTGTCCAGCAACCCTCAAGGTCAGCTCCAGGTTGATGATGGCTTCCTCATCGCCTTGGCCAAGCAGGGCAACCCCGACGCGTACGACCGCCTCGTGCGCCGGTACTACGGCTTCGTCCGGCTGAAGGCCTCGTCGTACTTCCTGGCCGGCGGCGACAGCGACGACCTCATCCAGGAGGGCCTGGTCGGCCTCTACAAGGCGGTGCGCGACTACCGCTCGGACCGCGAGTCGAGCTTCCGCAACTTCGCGGAGCTCTGCATCACGCGCCAGATCATCACGGCGGTCAAGACCGCCACGCGCAACAAGCACACGCCGCTCAACGGCTACGTCTCGTTCGCGTCCTCGCCCGCGGGGGCGAGCGACGGCGAGCCGACGCTCGACGAGGTCATCCCCGGGCCCGAGGCGCGCGACCCCGTCCTGCAGGCGATCTCGTCCGAGGAGCTGCGCTCGCTGGTCGACTGCCTGTCGACGGCGCTGTCGGAGCTCGAGTCGCGGGTCCTGTCGCTCTATTTGGACGGCTACTCCTACGAGGCGATCGGCGGACGCCTGGGCTGCGATACCAAGACCGTCGACAACGCCCTGCAGCGCGTCAAGCGCAAGGTCGGCGCGCATTTGCGGGCGCGGAACGTCACGCTGTAGGGCGTGCCGGCCTGGCTCGAAGTCCTCCTCATCGTCATCGTCGCGCTCGTCGTCGTGCTCTTCGCGCTCGGAGCGGCGGGCGCGGCGCGGCGGCGGCGCGAGCTCGAGAACCGCTTCGGCGCGCAGCTCGAGGAGGCCAACCGGGCGCTGGCCGCCGCTCGCGCCGCCGACCGCGGCTGGGAGCGGGCCACCATCGAGGCGGCGGCGCGCGCTGTCCACGAGCGCGCGCACCCGGGCACCCAGATCCGCGAGCTGCACCTCGTCCAGGTCGTCGACCGGCCGGGCACGACCGAGGACGAGGCGCGCTTCCGCGTCGTCGATGACCACGGCGTGCACGACGTCGTGCTCGGCCGCCGCGACGACGAGTGGATCGAGCTGGCCGGCTAGCGCTAGTACCGGCATTCGCAAGTACGCACGGTTCCGGGCGGCGCCGATCACCGCCTGACGCCACCCGACGACCGGATCATGTGCCTCGGCACACTTCCGGTCGCCGTGCGGCGTCAGCCGGCGCCGGCGACACCCGGGCGACCGCACGTACTTACGAACACCGGTACTAGCCGCTGAGGAACTCGGCGAGGCGGGGCAGGAAGTCGGCCGCGTCCTGGAAGAAGAACGCGTGGGCGGCGTCGGGGTACACGACCAGGTGGGCCCCGGGGATGAGCCCGGCGAGGTGGCGCTGGTTGCCGACCGGCAGGAGGTGGTCCTCGGCGCCGCCGCCCACGAGGACCGGCAGCCGCAGGCGCGCGACGCGCCTGCCGTCGCGGTCGCCTCCCTGCGACCAGACCGTCGCGGCGCCCAGTTGCCGCGCGGTGACCTTCGCCGGCGCGATCGCCGAGAAGCCCTTGCGCATGGCCAGGTCGGCGACGAAGTGGTTCATCGCCTCGGTCTGGTCGGGCGGGAAGAGCAGCCCGAGCAGCGCCGCCGGGTTGGCGCTCGACCCGCCGGCGAGCACCGAGAGGGCGTCGGGCAGCGGCGCGACGAACTTCCCGTCGCCCGGCGCGGTGGCGAGCAGGACGAGCCGCCGCAGCGAGCGCGGATGGCGCACCGCCAGGCTCTGGGCGATCATCCCGCCCATCGACCAGCCGACGACGTCGGCGCCGCGCAGGTGCAGGGCGCCGATCAGCCCGGCCGCGTCGTCGCCCATCCGCCGGATGGTCAGGACGCCGCGCCGCGTCGTCGAGCGCCCGATGCCCTCGTTGTCGAAGACGACGACCCGGCGCCCCGCCGCCGCGACCGCGTCGAGGAACGTCGGGTCCCAGCCGTCCATCGTGCCGCCCAGGCCCATGATGAAGACGATGGGGCGGCCCGTCCCGATCGACCGGTAGCCGAGCGTGAGCTTGCCCACGTGAACCGTGCGCGTCGGGGCGGTCGCCGCGGTCGGGCCGGCGGCCGCCGCCGGGGCCGCCGCGCCCAGCAGGCCTGCGGCCCAGGCGAGAAGGACGAGCGCGCGACGCCGCATGCCGCGGACGCTACACCGGCAGGCGCTGCTGGACGCGGAGCGCCGGCGCGAAGAGGTCGCCGAGCTCGTCGGCGCGGCCGAGGACCTGCTCGGTGTCGAACGACAGCAGGCTCGCGTCGCCGGCGTCCAGGCAGGCGCGCACCTCGTCCCAGCTCACCGGCGTCGAGACCGTCGGGCGCTCGCGCGCGCGCACCGAGTAGACGTTGACCGTCGTCTTCTTCTCGTCGTTCTGCGACCAGTCGACGAGCACCTTGCCGCCGCGCAGCGACTTGGTCATCCGCGACACCACGAGATCGGGCAGCTGCGTCTCGAGCAGCTCGGCGACCTGGCGCGAGAAGCCCTTCGTCTGGGCGTAGGTCGCGTCGGGCACGTTGAGCGGCACGTAGACCTGCAGGCCCTTGGATCCCGAGGTCTTGGCCAGCGACTGCAGCCCGACGCCCTCGAAGAGCCCGCGCAGCACGAGCGCCACCTCGCAGCACTGCACGAGGTCGGCGGGCGGCCCCGGGTCGAGGTCGAAGACCATCATCGTCGGCCGGCCGATCTCCGGCACCCGTGAGAGCGAGGTGTGCAGCTCGATGTCGGCGAGGTTGGCCAGCCACACGAGCGTCGCGGTGTCCCGCGCGAGGCAGAAGTCGATCTTCTTCCTCGACATCGTGACCGTCGCCGTCTGCACCCAGTCGGGCCGGTGGCGCGGGCAGTTCTTCTCGTAGAAGTGCTGCCCCTCGACGCCGTTGGGATAGCGCTTGAGCGTCAGCGGGCGATCCTCGAGGTGGGGGAGGAGGACCGGCGCGATCCGCGCGTAGTAGCTGACGAGGTCGCCCTTGGTGAAGCCGGTCTTCGGCCACAGGACCTTCGACCAGTTGGAGACCTTGATCTCCCGGCCTTCCACGACGATCTCGCGGCCGTCCTTCGGCAGCTCGGCGACGACCTCGATCGGCGGCTGCTTGTCGGCGCGCAGCCCCTTGAACGACGGGTGGCGCAACATGCCGTCCTTGGTCATGTCGGTGAACTCGATCTCAGCCAGCAGCAGCGGCTCGACCCAGCAGGCCGTGCGCGGCGGCCGGCGCGTCTCGTCGGAGAGCGGGCTGTGGTCGATGCGCAGCGGCGCCAGGCGGCGCGCGAGGTCGTCGAGCGTCTGGTCGGTGAAGCCCGTGCCGACCTCGCCGGCGTAGACGAGCTCGCCGGTCTCGGGGTCGTGCCGGGCGATGAGCAGCGAGCCGATGCGGTGCTCGCGCCGCCCCTCGCCCGGCTCCCAGCCGACGATGACGAACTCGTCGCGCTTGACGTTCTTGACCTTGACCCAGGCGCCGGTCCGCCGCCCGGGCTCGTAACCGGAGTCCAGGCGCTTGACGATCAGCCCCTCGAGCCCGGCGGCCGCGGTGGCGGCGAGCAGCTCCTTGCCGTCGCCGTGCAGCTGGGCGGGCGTCTGCCAGTTGGGCCCGTTGAGGCCGAGCGACTCGAGAAGCTCGCGGCGCTCGCGCAGCGGGCGGTCCATGAGCGAGTGGCCGTCGAGCCACAGGACGTCGAAGATCACGTACACCACCGGCACCTCCCGCGCCCGCCGGCGGATGAGCGACTCGGACGTCAGGTGCATGCGCTGCTGCATGCGCGCGAAGCTCGGGTGCCCCTGCTCGTCGAAGGCCACGATCTCGCCGTCGAGGATCGCCCGGTGCGAGCTGAGCGCGCGGTTGAGCTTGCGCAGCTCCGGATAGCCCGCGGTGACCTCGCGCAGGTTGCGCGTCTCCAGGCGCAGGGTCCCCGGCCGGGAGTAGGCGATCGCGCGGATCCCGTCCCACTTGACCTCGAAGGCCCAGCCCTCGCTCGTGCGCGGCACTCGGCGCCGGGATCGGCGGGCGGGTCCATGCGGTGGATGAGCCAGTCCTTGGCGTTCTCGCCCTTGCCGGTCCGGATGAGGGCGTAGCGGCCCTGCAGGCGCTCGCCGTGGAACGTCAGGATGATCTCGTCGCCGCGCCACTTCTCGGCCTCGTACGTCCCGCGGTCCCAGATCGTCATCGTCCCCGCGCCGTACTGGCCCTTGGGGATCTCGCCGTGGAACTCGAGGTACTCCAGCGGGTGGTCCTCGGTGCGCACCGCCAGGTGGTTGCGCTTGGGGTCGTCCGGAATGCCGTTGGGGACCGCCCACGAGGCGAGCACGCCGTCGTGCTCGAGCCGCAGGTCCCAGTGCAGGCGGGTGGCGTGGTGCTCCTGGACGACGAACTGGCCGGACGCCACCGGCGCGGGGGCCGTCTCGCCCTCCCGGCCGGCCTCGCCCGCCGGCTCGGCGGTCGTGGCGAAGTCCCGCTTGGCGCGGTACTCGGCGAGCCGGTCCCGCGCCATGCCGGCTAATGGCCCCGGTCGTGGGTCCGGGGGGTCGCCCGGGCGCCGCAGGCCAAGCCTGGGGCCGCGGCCCATCCGAAGGCGTGCCCCAGGCACGTCGAGGATCGGGACGTGGGTCCAGGCGCCGCCCTGCGGCGTACGGAACCCGTCGGACTCGCGGCCGGGGCCATCAACGGTCGGCCGCGATCCTCGGGCCCTCGCCCGGGTCATCCCCGCGCTCGCGCGGGTCACGCGTGACCTCGGTCACGTCGAGCTCGTCGGGCTCGCCGTAGACGGCCTGGTCGGGCTCCTCGGTGAAGCGGTCGTACTCCTCGCGCACGTGGATCTGGACCTCGGGCTTGGCCGGGCCGTGCTCGGCGTGCTCGATGAGCTCCTCCTCGGCCATCTCCCAGCCCTCGGCGTCGCCGCCGCCCGCCTCGTAGACGGGGTCGAAGGCCGGGTCGTGGGGGAGGTCCTCCTCGAGGTCTCGGGTCGGCTTGCCGCCGATCCGGCGCGCCTCGGCGGCGGCCGCCTGGGCCTCCTCCTCGGCGAGAGGGTCGTACTTGTCGGTCATGTCGCAGGCTCCTGGTTTCTCGCTCTTTCCTGGCGACCTACCCGCCGCAGAGGGTGACACACGTCAGCGCTCTTGCGGGAGCCCGCGGCCCAGAGCGTCGATCAGGGCCTCGAGCGCGGCCAGGCCCGGCCCCAGTGGTTCGAGCTCGACGTACTCGTCGGGACGGTGCGCGTCGGCGCCGTGGGTCAGGCCCAGGCAGATCGCCGGCAGCCCCCGGCCGAGCGCGGCGTTGGCGTCGGTGGACGAGGCGTTCTCCTCGGCGGGGGGCAGCCCCGCTGCGCGGCGGGCGGCGCGCGCCGCCTGCACGAGCGGATGGGCGGGCGGCGTGCTCCCCGCGGGACGGCGGCCGAGCGGCTCGATGACGAGCTCGATCCCGGTGGGGGTCGCCGCGCGCAGGGCCGCCACCACGCGGTCGCGGGTGGCCTCCAGCGCGGCGTCGTCCGCGTCGCGCAGGTCGATCTCCGCCGCCGCCTCCGCGGCGATCGTATTCACCGAGGTCCCGCCGCCGACGACGCCGACGTTGACGTGCGCGCCCCCGGCGGCGGCGATGGCCCGGGCGCCGGCGGCGAGCAGCGCGTGCACGGCTGACGGCGCGCCGCGGTCGCCCCACGAGTGCCCGCCGGGGCCGGTGAAGCGGGCGCGCAGGCGCGCCGAGCCGATCCCCGCGGTCTGCAGGGTGTCGCGCCCGTGGCCCTCGAGCGCGACGAAGGCGTCGCACGCGCAGGCGTCGAGCAGCGCGCGGGCGCCGCGCAGGTCGCCGAGGCCCTCCTCGCCGACGGTCGCCGCGAGGACGACCGGGTGCGCGGGGGCCGGGCCCGCGGCGAGCCGCCGCGCGACGTGCGCGAGCGCCGCGAGGCCGAGGCAGTCGTCGCCGATCCCGGGCCCGTGCAGCGCGCCGGGCGAGCGGCGCGGCTCGAGCGGCGTGTCCGCCGGGAAGACCGTGTCGAGGTGGGCGGCGACGATCGCGGCCGGCCCGTCGTCCGGGCCGAAGCGCGCCACGACGTTGCCCGCGGCGTCGCGCGCGGGCGCCGCGCCGGCCTCGGCGAGCCGCTCGGCGACGGCCCGCGCGCGCTCCTCCTCGGCGCCCGTCGGGGCGGCGATCGCGCACAGCGCGAGGGCGTCCGCTGCGACGCGGTCGACGGCGCTCAGGTCATCTAGCCCTTCTGCACCTTCACGAGGTCGACGACGAAGATCAGCGTCTCGTTCGGGGCGATGTCGGGCGGAGCGCCCTGCGCGCCGTAGGCCAGGTCGGGCGGGATGGTCAGCTGCCGGCGCCCACCGACGCACATCCCCGCGACCCCCTTGTCCCAGCCCTGGATGACCTGCCCGGCGCCGAGCGGGAAGGTGAACGGCTGGTGGCGGTTCCACGAGGCGTCGAACTGCTGGCCGTCGCGGAAGCGCACGCCGACGTACTGGACGGTGACCGTGTCACCCGGGTTGGCTGCCACGCCGTGGCCGACCACGACGTCCTGGGCCTTCAGCGATCCCGGCGCGTTGCCGCTCTGGTGTGGGATGCGCGGCTTGCGCCTGAGGTTCTTGGTCGGCGAGAGCTTGATGTCGGAGGAGCCCTCCGTCGACGGCGCCTTGCAGCTCGCCTTCTGCGCAGGCGGGGCGGCGGCGGCGGGCTTGGTCCCGGCGGTCTCCGTGCCGGTGTTCGCCGCTTTCTTGTTGTTGCCTCCGCCGCAGCCGGCGAGCGCGAGGGCGGCGGCGAGCGCCGCGACTGAGAGCCTCCGGGACATGCGGCGGCAGGGTAGTGGACGCGTCCGTGAGTCCGACGCGCTTCGGACGCGCCGGACCCACGAACGCGCCCACTAGCGTTTCCGGCGCGTCGCCCGCCTAGCTCAACTGGCAGAGCACCTCACTTGTAATGAGGACGATCTCGGTTCGAATCCGGGGGCGGGCTTGGCGATCGACTTCGTCGATCGCTTGCGCGAACTTCGTTCGCGAGGGGCTTGGCGATCGACTTCGTCGATTGCTTGCGCGAACTTCGTTCGCGAGGGCCTTTGGGGGCTACCCGGCGGCCAGGCGGTCGCGCGCCCGCCCGCGGGCGAGCTTCTGGCGCTGGGTTTTGTCGAGCTCGACCTTGCGCACGCGGATCGCCCCCGGCGTGACCTCCACGCACTCGTCCTCGCGCAGCCACTCGAGGGCCATGTCGAGGGTGAGCTGCCGATGCGGGACGAGCCGCACCAGGACGTCGGCGGTGGACGAGCGGATGTTGGTGAGGTGCTTCTCGCGGACGGCGTTGACGTCGAGGTCCTCCGACCGCGCGTTCTCGCCGACGACCATGCCCTCGTAGACCTCCTCGCCCGGTCCGACGAACAGCGTCCCGCGCTCTTGGAGGTTCATCAGCGCGAAGGTCGCGGTGGCGCCGCGGCGGTCCGCGACCAGCGCCCCGGTCGGGCGTGTGTTGAGCTCGCCGAACCACGGCTCCCAGCGATCGAAGACGCTGTGCAGCAGGCCGGTGCCGCGCGTGTCCGTGAGGAACTCGGTGCGAAAGCCGATGAGCCCACGCGCGGGCACGAGGTACTCCATCCGCACCCAGCCGGTGCCGTGGTTGACCATCTCCTCGAGCCGGCCCTTGCGCAGCGCCAGCAGCTGCGTGATCACACCCACGTACTCCTCGGGCACGTCGATCGCGACGCGCTCGACCGGCTCGCACAGTCGCCCCTCGACCTCCCGGGTGAGCACCTGCGGCTGGCCGACGGTCAGCTCGTAGCCCTCGCGGCGCATGAGCTCGACGAGGACGGCGAGCTGCAGCTCGCCGCGACCCTGGACCTCCCACGTGTCCGGCCGCTCGGTGTCGCGCACCCGGATCGACACGTTGCCCACGAGCTCCTGGTCGAGGCGGCCCTTGACCTGGCGCGCGGTCAGCTTGTCGCCCTCGCGCCCGGCCAGCGGGGACGTGTTGATGCCGATGGTCACGCTCAGCGAGGGCTCGTCGACGCGGATGACGGGCAGCGGCCGCGGGTCGTCGAGGTCGGCGAGCGTCTCGCCGATCGTCACGTCGGCGAGTCCCGCGATGGCGATGATCTCGCCCGGCCCGGCGGCGTCGGCGTCGACGCGGTCCAGCGCCTCGGTGACGTAGAGCTCTGAGACCTGCGCCGGCTCGATCGACCCGTCCGAGCGACACCAGGCGACGCGCTGGCCGCGGCGGATCGTCCCGTGGCGCACGCGGCACAGGGCCAGGCGCCCGAGGTAGGGCGAGGCGTCCAGGTTCGTGACCTGGGCCTGCAGCGGGTGCTCCGGGTCGTGGACGGGCGCCGGGATGTGCTCGAGCAGCGTCTGCAGCAGCGGTTGCAGGTCGGTGCCGGGCTCGCCCGGATCCAGCGACGCGCGGCCGGCGCGGGCGTTGGCGTAGACGATCGGGAAGTCGATCTGCTCCTCGTCGGCGTCGAGGTCCAGGAACAGCTCCTCGACCTCGTGGACGACCTCCTCGATGCGGGCGTCGGGGCGGTCGACCTTGTTGACCACGAGGATCACGGGCAGCCGCGCCTCGAGCGCCTTGCGCAGCACGAAGCGCGTCTGCGGGAGCGGGCCCTCTGACGCGTCGACGAGCAGCAGCACGCCGTCGACCATCGCCAGGCCGCGCTCGACCTCGCCGCCGAAGTCGGCGTGACCCGGCGTGTCGACGATGTTGAGCTTGACGCCGGCGTGGTGGACGGCGGTGTTCTTGGCGAGGATCGTGATGCCCTTCTCGCGCTCGAGGTCCATCGAGTCCATGACGCGCTCGGCGACGTCGGCGCCCTCGCGGAAGGCGCCCGACTGCCAGAGCATCGCGTCGACCAGCGTCGTCTTGCCGTGGTCGACGTGCGCGACGATCGCCACGTTGCGCAGGTCGGAACGGCGTTCGAGGCTCACGCCTCAGCCTTCAACGCGTGCTGACGGCTTCCTCGAAGCGCCCGTGGCCGTTGGAGCTGACGACGTGCTCGTAGCTGGGCAGCTCGCCGGCGGCCGACGTGTTGAGGCGCCGCTCGAGCTCGCCGAGGACGACGCCGAAGAGGAGGTGGCGCCACGTCGCCTGCACGAAGGCGCGCGGCGACGTCATCACGCGCGGGAGGTCGTCGCGCGCGGGGTGCAGCGAGTCGGCGAGTCCGGTCAGCGGCCAGGTCGACGCGTGCTCGGCCAGCGCGGCGGCGGGCCCGCGCGCCCACGAGGGCAGCGGCAGCCGCGGCGCCAGATTCGCGTAGGCGGCGCCGAACAGCGCGCCGTTGGCGACGTGCAAGGCGGTGCCCACGGGGACCCAGGCCGGGCCGCGGGTGACGAGCTTGCCGAGCAGCTCGACGTCGTCGTACTCGACGCCGAACACCCGCTTGTCGAGCGGCTGCTGGGCGGCCCAGACCCCAGCGGCGACCGCGCCGGCGAGGGCGCCGCGGAGCGTCTGTGCGCGGTCGAGGGCCATGGGCTCCCGGCGAACTGTAACGCCGGGCGCGACGGCGGGTACGCCATGAAGATGCAACGCGGGTCATATCTGGAGCGCGCGCGCACGCGTGGGGCCAACCCGATCGTCTACTGGATCGTCCGCGGCGTGCTGCAGCCGTTCTTCCACCTCTACTTCCGGATGACCCGCCTCGGGCGCGAGCACGTCCCGGCCGAGGGCGCCTTCATCATCGCCGCCAACCACCGGTCGTTCCTGGATCCCTTCGTGATCGGCACGCTCGTGCGGCGGCCGGTCTACTTCGTCGCCAAGAAGGAGCTGTTCCGCAAGCGCTGGCAGGCGTGGATCCTCAACTCGCTCGGCGCCTTCCCGATCGACCGCGGCAACGCCGACGAGGACGCGATGTCCACGGCCCGCGAGATCCTGGAGCGCGGCGACGTCGTCGTCATCTTCCCCGAGGGCACCCGGATCCGCCCGGGCGCGCTCGGCAAGCCCAAGCGCGGCGTCGGGCGCCTCGCGCTCGAGACCGGCGTGCCGGTCGTGCCCGTCGCCGTCATCGGCACCGAGTCCATCCGCCGCGGCTGGCGCATCCGCCCGCACAAGGTGCGCATCCGCGTCGGCCGCCCGCTGACCTTCCCGCGCGTCGAGCAGCCCAGCCGGCACCTCGCCGCCGCGGTCACCGAGCGCATCTGGCCGTGCATCGCGCTGCAGTGGGAGTGGCTGGGCGGGCTGGCGCCTGTCCGTCGCGCCGCAGTCCTGGGCGCCGGGTCGTGGGGCACGAGCGTGGCCGTCGCGCTCGCCCGGGCCGGCGTCGAGGTCGACCTCGCCTGCCGCACGGCCGAGCAGGCCGCCGAGCTCGCCATCACGCGCCGCAACGAGCGCTACCTCGGCGACGTCGAGCTGCCCGCGGCGGTGACCGTGCGCGCCGCCGCGGACGTCGAGCTCGACCACCACGACCTCGTGGTCTTCGCCGTGCCCGCCCGCGCGCTGCCGCAGGCCGTCGCCGCCCACGCCGCCGGGATCCCGCGCCGCGCCGGCGTGCTCGTCCTCGCCAAGGGCCTGGTGCCCGGGGGCGCGCTGCCGAGCGCCTACGTCGCCGAGCGCACCCACGCGCGCGCCGTCGCCGTCCTGGGCGGGCCCGGTCACGCGCGCGACGCGATCGACCACGGCGCCTCGCTGGTCGTCGCCTCGGTCGATCCCGCCTTCACGCGCCAGCTCGCCGAGCTCCTGCGCCGCGCCGGTCTCGAGGCCACGGCCTCGCGCGACGTCGTCGGCGTCGAGCTGGCGGCGTGCGCCAAGAACGCCGCCGCGCTGGCCGCGGCCGCCGCTTCGCACCACGGCCCCAACGCCGCCGGTGCCGCCGCGGGCAAGGTCTTCGCCGAGATCGCCGCGCTGGCCCGCGCGCGCGGCGCCTCCGAGCAGACGTTCACCGGCCTGGCCGGCGCGGGCGACCTGGTCGCCACCGTCCTGGCCGACGGCTCGCGCAACCGCCGCGCCGGCGAGCTGCTCGGCAGCGGGCTCTCGCCGGGCGAGATCCCCCCGCGGCTCGGCCAGACCGCCGAGGCGCTCGACGCGCTGCCGGAGCTCGCGGGCCTGTTGCGCGACGCCCACGTCGAGGCGCCGGCGACGACGACGCTGGCGGCGGTCGTCGAGGGGCGCATCCCGCCCGAGCGCTGGATCGAGCAGCTCTCGGCCCGTCGCCACGCCGCGTAATCTCGTGGGGTGCCCGACGCGCCGACCGCCGACAAGGCCCGTCTCGATCGGGAGTTCACCGAGCTGTACCGGGCGCACCTTCGCGACGTCTATTCCTACTCGTACTACCGGGTGGGCAACCACCACGACGCGGAGGACCTGACGACGCAGACCTTCCTGCAGGCCTACCGCCACTTCGAGCGCGCTCAGCGCGAGTCGCACGGCCGGCCGCTGCGGCCGTGGCTGATCCGCATCGCGCACAACCTGGCGGCCAACCTGTACCGCGACCGCTCGCGCAAGCCGCAGTCCGCGATCGACGACTCCATGCCGCTGCCCGCCATCCACACCACCGAGGACCTCGTCGAGGGCCGCGACGAGCTGGCCCGCATCCTCGACGGCGTCCAGCAGCTGCCCGACGACCGCCGCGAGGCGCTGATCATGCGCTTCGCGCTCGGCATGGACAACCGCGAGATCGCCCGCGCCCTCGGGCGCACCGACGGCGCGACGAAGGTCCTCATCCACCGCGCGATCCGCCAGCTGCAGGAGATCGTGGGTACGTGAGCGACGCCGGCGCCTCGCACCACCCCGACCTCGAGACGCTCCTGCGCCGCGCGCTGGCGCCGATCGAGCCGCCCGCCGACCTGACCGACCGCCTCGAGGCCAGGCTGCAGACGATCACCGAGCTCGCCGCCGACGAGCTCGAGGCGTGGGAGCTGTCGGCGATGCGCGACCCGCGCAACTGGGCGCGCCCGGCGGCGGCCGTTGTCGTCGGCGGGGCGGCCGGAGCCGCGCTCGTCGTGCTGCGCGCGCGCCATCGCGCCGCCGCGCGGCGACGGCGGCCGAGCGGCGTCGTCGACGCCGCCGAGCGCGCGCTGCGCGAGGTCTTCAGCGAAGCTCGCCGGCTCGCTCGCTGATCCACCCGCGCGTCCGGCGCGTTAGGGATCCTCGAAGGGATGCCGTTGCGCCGATCGTCCACCTCCGCCGTGCGCGCCCTCGCCGACGAGGAGCTCATGCAGCTCGTCCGCCGCGGCGAGGCCCGGGCCTTCGAGGTCCTCTACGACCGGCATTCCGGCGCGGCGTTCTCGCTCGCCTACCGGATGGTCGGCACGCGCTCGACGGCCGAGGAGGTCGTCCAGGAGGCGTTCCTCGCGTTCTGGCGGGTCAACGCGCGCTACGACCGCGCGCGGGGATCGGTGCGCACGTGGATCCTCGGCATCGTCCACAACCGCGCGATCGACGCGCTGCGCCGCGGCGCCGTCCACGACCGCCGGCGCGCCGGCGACGAGGGGCTCGAGGAGCGCTTCGCGGCGGCCGAGCAGACCGACGTCGAGGTGGCGCGCCGCGACGAGGCGCGCGAGGTGCGCTCGGCGCTCGAGACGCTGCCGTCCGATCAGCTCCGGGTCATCGAGCTGGCCTACTTCGGCGGCTTCAGCCAGTCGGAGATCGCCTCGATGCTCGACACGCCCGTCGGTACCGTCAAGGGCCGCATGCGCCTGGGGCTGGCGAAGATGCGCTCGCAGCTCGGGCCGGCGGAGGCGGCGCCATGAGTGACCACGACGCCCTGCGCGACGCCGCCGGCGCGTGGGTGCTCGGCGCGCTCGACGAGGACGAGGCGTGGCGCTTCGCCGCCCACCTCGACGTCTGCGCGGCCTGCCGCGACGAGGTCGAGCGCCTGCGCGTCGCCGCCGACGTCCTGCCGCTTTCGGTGCCGCCCGCCGAGCCGGGACCCGAGCTCAAGCGCCGGCTGATGACGATCGTGGAGACCGAGGCGCGGCAGCGCCGGCGCGGCGAGGCGCCTGCGCTCGCCGACCGCCTGCGCGCCCGCCTCGGCGGTCTGAGGGTCCGCCCGGCGCTCGCCGCGGCGGCCGCCACGCTGCTGCTGCTCGTCGGCGTCGGCGTCGGCCTGGGCGTGCGCGGAGGCAGCCGGACCGAGGTCGTCGCGCTGGCCGTCGACACCGCCAAGCTCCGCGGCGCGTCGGCGCAGCTCGTGCGCACGGGCGACGAGACCGAGGTGCGCGTCTCGCACATGCCCGCCCCGCCGCGCGGTCGGGTCTACCAGGTGTGGCTGCAGCGCGACGGGCACGCGCCCGAGCCCGACGCGGTCTTCACGGTCGACCGCGAAGGCCGCGGGTCGGTCGGCGTGCGCGGCGACGTCAAGGGCGCCGACGCGGTGCTCGTCACCGACGAGCCCGCCGGCGGCTCGACGGTGCCAACGCGCCAGCCGGTGCTGCGCGGCCGGCTCAGCTGATCGGGCCGAAAGCCCGCCATTGGTAGCGTCCCTGCGCCGACATGGCCACCTGCTACCGCCATCCCACCCGCGAGACGGGCGTCTCGTGCTCGTCCTGCGGCCGGCCGATCTGCCCGGATTGCATGACGCCCACGCCCGTCGGCATGCGCTGCCCCGAGTGCTCGCGCCAGCGGACCAAGGTGCGCACGATCCGCGACGTGCGCGCGGGCGGCGTCGAGGTCACCCGCGCGCTGATCTTCGCCAACGTGCTGGCCTTCGTGGCCGAGCTGAGCAGCGGCGGGGGCACCGGGCGCGTGTACCTCGACGGGTCGCTCTTCGGTCCCGCGGTCGCCGACGGCGACTACTGGCGGCTGATCACGGGCGGCTTTTTGCACTACCCGCTGCTGCCGTTCGGCCTGCTGCACATCGGCTTCAACATGTACCTGCTCTGGGTGCTCGGCCAGATGCTCGAGCCGGCGCTCGGGTCGGTGCGCTTCGCCGCGCTGTACTTCACGTCGCTGCTGGCCGGATCGTTCGGGGCGCTGCTCGTGACGCCCGAGGCGCACACGGTCGGCGCGTCCGGCGCGGTCTTCGGGCTCATGGGCGCCGCGTTCGTGGAGCTGCGGGCGCGCGGGATAGACCCGTTCCAGGCCGGGATCGGCGGGCTGATCGTGATCAACCTGATCTTCTCGTTCACCCTGTCGAACATCTCGGTCGGCGGGCACGTCGGCGGCCTCGTCGGCGGCGCGCTGGCCGCGCTCGCCCTGCAGGCGGGCGACCGGATGCGCTCGCGCGTGCTCGGCCTCGCCGCGTGCGCGCTGCTGGCCGCGGCGGCGGCGATCGCGGGCGTAGCCACGGCCTGACCCTTCCGGTAGAAGTCGGGCATGCCCTGGAAGCCCGATCCCACGTTCTACCCCTCGCCCCGCAGCGCCGCCGAGGCGCCCCGCGAGGAGGTCGCCTACGTCGTCACCCTCAACGAGGCGGGCACCGGCGCCGCCGCGCCCGGGGCGACCGGTGACGCCCGGCCCGATGCGCTCACGGTCGTCGACCTCAAGGAGGGGTCGCCGACCTACGGGCAGGTCGTCGGGCGGCTCGACATGCCCAACGTGGGCGACGAGCTGCACCACTTCGGCTGGAACGCGTGCTCGAGCGCGCTGTGCCCCTGGGCGCCGCACCCGCACGTCGAGCGCCGCTACTTCCTCATCCCCGGCCTGAAGTCGTCGCGCATCCACGTCGTCGACGTCAAGGAGGACCCGCACAACCCCAAGCTCGTCAAGGTCATCGAGCCCGACGAGCTGCACCACAGGACCGGCTACTCGCGTCCGCACACCGTCCACTGCGGGCCCGACGGGCTGTACTTCAGCGCGCTCGGCGCCCCCGACGGAGGCGGCCCGGGCGGCGTGTTCCTCCTCGACCACGAGACGTTCGAGCCCAAGGGGCAGTGGGAGATCGACCGTGGGCCGCAGGAGCTCGCCTACGACGTGTGGTGGAACATCGGCTACGACACCCTGCTGACCAGCGAGTGGGGGACGCCCTCGATGGTCGAGGACGGCGTGCAGGCCGAGCTGCTGCTCGCCGGCCAGTACGGCCACCGGCTGCACGTCTGGGACCTCAGGCGCCGCCGCCACCAGCAGGCGATCGACCTCGGCGGCGAGCAGCAGATGGTGCTCGAGCTGCGCCCGGCGCACGACCCGCGCAAGCCCTACGGCTTCGTCGGCGTCGTCGTCTCGACCGCCGACCTGAGCGCGAGCGTCTGGCTGTGGGAGCGCAAGAACGGCAAGGTCGAGGCGACCAAGGTCATCGAGATCCCGCCCGAGCCCGCCGAGGCCGAGCAGCTGCCGCCGGTGATCCAGCCGTTCGGCGCCGTGCCGCCGCTGGTCACCGACATCGCGCTGAGCGTCGACGACCGCGACCTGTACGTCTCGTGCTGGGGCACCGGCGAGCTCAAGCGCTACGACGTCAGCGACCCCCACAACGCGCGCGAGACCGGCAGCGTGCGCCTCGGCGGGATCGTCGGCCAGTCGCCGCACCCGTCCGCCGGAGCGCTGCAGGGCGGGCCGCAGATGGTCGAGGTCAGCCGCGACGGCCGGCGCGTGTACCTGACCAACTCGCTCTACGCGTCGTGGGACCGCCAGTTCTACCCCGAGGGGATCGCCGGCTGGATGGTCAAGCTCGACGCGGCGGAGGGGGACGGGCTGCAGGTCGACCCCGACTTCTTCGTCGAGTACTCAGGCGAGCGCCCGCACCAGGTGCGCCTGCAGGGCGGCGACGCGAGCTCGGACTCGTACTGCTTCCCGTGAGCGAGCAACCGCTTCGCAGTTGCTTTAACGCGACCGCTTCGCGCTCGCGAGGCCGAAGTTCCTCATGAGCAGCGGCGCCGCATGGCTGACCCTCGCCGGGCTGGGCGCCTACCACGGCCTCAACCCGGCGATGGGGTGGCTGTTCGCGGTCTCGCAGGGCTTGCAGACGGGCGAGCGGCGAGCGGTGGTGCGGTCGTTCCTGCCGATCGCCGCCGGCCACGAGGCGGCCGTCGTCGTCATCGCCGTGCTCGTTCTCGTGCTCGGCGCCGTGACCGACCCGGCGGTCCTCCACGTCGGCGCCGCCGCCGTGCTGATCGCCTTCGGGATCTTCCGCTTCGCGCGGCCCCGCGCGCATCCGCGCTGGACGACGATGCGCGTGACGCGCGGCGAGCTGACGCTGTGGTCGTTCCTGATGTCGAGCGCGCACGGCGCGGGGCTGATGGTCGCGCCCGTGCTGCTCGGTGGGGCGACCGCGTCGGCCTCCGAGGGCCACGACCTCGCCATGGCGGCCTCGGCGCCGGCAGGGATCGCCGCGGTCGGCGTCGGCCTGCACCTCGTGGCCATGGTCACCGTGATGGCGACGGTGGCGCTGCTCGTCTACGCGAAGTTGGGCGTGGAGGTCCTGCGCCGGGCGTGGATCAACACCGACGCGCTGTGGGCCGGCGCGTTCGTCCTCGCCGGCGTCATCACGCTGCTGACGTGACGAGGCTCGCGGGCGTCCTCGTGGTCGCCGCGCTCGCCGCCGCGGGATGCGGGGGCGGCGACAGCACGTCGAGCAGCACCCCGACCACCACCGCCACGCGCCAGCCGGCCCGCGCGCGCGGGCCGATCCCGCCGGCGCTGCGCGCGGTGGAGTCGGCCTCCGAGGACACCACCGACCACGCGTTCGCGGGTCGGCGCGGCAAGGCCGTCAAGACCGCGCGCGTGCTCAAGAACGCCGCCGACGGCCCGGCGGCCGCCGAGCTGCGGGCAGCCGGCGTGAGCGCCGCGACGATCGCCGCCTTCCAGGCGCGTGCCGCCGAGGTGGTCCGGCTGGCGCCCAAGGCGGACCTGCTCCGCGTGGCGCTCGCCTCCAACCGCGCCTTCGGGATGGTGCCGGGCTTCTTCGCGCTGTACCGCAGCAGGGTCCCGGCGACCGTCACCTCGCTCGACTACCTCGACTACGAGGCCAAGCTCCAGTCCCGGGCGCGCGACCGCGCGGCCGTGCGCGCCGCCGTCGAGCGCCTCGACGGCACGTGGAAGGAACTGCGGCCCGGCTTTGTGCGGGCCGGCGGGCAGCGCGTGGCGCCGCGCTTCGACGCCCACGTCGCCGCGATGCAGCGCCTGGCCGCGAGCGGCCCGCTGCCCGCCGCGCAGAAGGAGGCCCAGCACGGCCTCGACCTCGTCGACGAGCTCGAGCACGTCTATGAGGGCTGACTGACCCGGTCGTAGAGCGCCTGCACGCGCTCGAGCAGGCGGCCGGGGGCGAAGCGCTTGCGGACGTCGGCCGCCGCGGCGGCGCCCAGCCGCTCGCGCCGGGCGGGATCGTCGCGCAGCGCGCCCAGGGCGTCCGCCAGCGCATCGGGATCGCCCGGGCGCACCAGCACGCCGGTCTCGCCGTCGCGCAGGATCTCGGGCAGCCCGCCGTGGGCGCTGGCCACGACGCAGCAGCCGGCGCCGGCAGCCTCCAGCGCGCTGTTGGGCAGCGGATCGGGCGCGGTCGAGGGGACGGCGACGACGTCGGCCGCGCCGAGCACGGTGCCGACGTCGTCGCGAAAGCCGAGCATCCGCACGCGGCCGGCCGGGCCGCGGGCGGCCAGCTCGCGCGCGCGGCGCTCGTCGCCGCGCCACGCCTCGCCCGCCACGAGCGCGACCGCGCCGGGCAGGCGGGCCACGGCGTCGAGCAGCACCTCCTGGCCCTTCCAGCTCGACAGGCGCCCGAGGACGGCCACCGCGAACGCGTCCTCGGGAACGCCGAGCGCCGCGCGCGCCGCGGCCCGCGGCGCGCGCTCGGGAACGTGGCCGAGGCCGTCGTGGACCACCTCCACCGGCGCCGCGGCGAGCGGGAACTGCGCCGCGGCGGCCGCCGACACGCACGGCAGCGCGTCGGCCGTCATCAGCAGACGCCGGTAGGCCGGCCACCACCGCTCGAACTGCGCGTAGATCTCGCGCACATGCCAGACGTGCGGCACGCCGGCGACACGTGCCGCGGCAGCCCCGCCGAGCGTCACCGACGTGTTGGTGTGCACGAGCGCGACGTGCCGCGCGCGCGCCAGCCGGCCCAGGCCGCCCGCGTCGGCCGCCCAGGCGGCGGCCAGGCGCCCGAGCCCCGCGGGGGAGACCAGCTCGCGCCGGACCACCGCGAGCGGGCGCAGGAGGACCTCGACGCCGGCCGCGCGCAGCGTCTCGCCGAGCGGCCCGCGCTCGGGCAGCACGACGAGCGCCCGGTAGCGCGCCGGATCGAGCCCGGTGGCGAGCAGCTCGAGCTGGCGGTCGGCGCCGTAGCGCCCCGCGGACGAGTGCAGGAAGAGGACGAGCGGGCTCAGGCTCAGACCGGCGCGAGCTCGACGTCGAGCGCCTCGGCGCCCGGCGGCGGCTCGGGCACGCGATCGGGGTGCAGCACGTGGGCGAGCAGCTCGACGCCGTCGACCAGCCGCGGGCCGGGCCGCGAGAAGTACGCCGCCGCGTCGACCGCGACGACGCGCCGCGCGCCGAGGCGCGCCAGGTCGCCCGCGTACGCCCGGGCCTGCTCGAGCGACTGGGCGGCGTCGTAGCCGCAGGGCATGACGACGACGACCTCGGGCCGCGCGGCGGCCACCGCCTCCCAGGTCGACTCCTCCGAGCGCTCGCCGGCGAAGCCCATGACCTCCTCGCCGCCGGCCATCTCGACGAGCTGCGGCACCCAGTGGCCTGCGACGAAGACGGGGTCCAGCCACTCCAGGCAGGCCACGCGCGGGCGCTCGGCCCCGTTGACCGCGACCCTGACCCGGTCGATCCGCCGCGAGGTGCTCGCGACCAGCGTCAGGGCCGCCTCGCGCGCGCCGGTCGCCTGCGCGACCGTGCGCACGTCGCCCATGGTCTCGCCGAACGTCTTGGGGTCGAGCGCGATGACCTTCGGGCAGCTCTCGATCCGCTCGGCCTCGGCGACGACCTCCTCGTAGGAGACCGCGCACACCGGGCACAGCGCCTGCGTGACGATGAGGTCGGGGTTCAGGTCGCGCAGGCGCTCGGTGTCCAGCGCATAGATCGCCTCGCCGCGCTCGGTTCGCTCACGCACCGCGGCGTCGATCTCGGCGGGGGAGAGGCCGGGCGGGAGCATGTCGCGCGTGACATGCGGAAGCGCGAGCGCCTCCCTAGGATGGTCGCACTCGTGGGTCACGCCGACGATGACGTCGCCGAGGCCGAGCGCGAAGAGCAGCTCGGTCGCGTGCGGCACGAGGGAGACGATCCGCATGAACGAACAGGGTAAGGACTGGCGGCCGGAGGGCGACGCCCTCGTGCGCGACTTCAAGTTCAAGGACTTCGCCGAGGCGATGGCCTTCGTCAACCGCGTCGCCGAGATCGCCGAGCAGCGCAACCACCATCCCGACATCCTCGTCCACGGCTGGAACAACGTCCGGCTCACCCTGTCGACGCACAGCAAGGGCGGGGTGACCGACGCCGATCGCGCGCTCGCCGAGCAGATCGACGCCCTGTGACGCTCCGCCGACGCGGGGTACAGTGACCTCGTCGCCGATGAACGACGACCCCTACCGAAGTAGCAGCCGCGCGACGAGCGCGCGCCGATGACCGCGCTCCTGATCTTCCTGACGGCGCTGCTCGTCGGGCTGAACGGCTTCTTCGTCATCGCCGAGTACGCGCTCGTGCGCAGCCGGCGCGCGCGGCTCGAGCAGGACATCGAGGAGGGCGCGCGCGGCGCCAGGCTCGCCCTGCACCAGATCGACGAGATCAACGAGTACGTCTCGACGATCCAGGTCGGCATCACGATGGCGTCGATCGGCATCGGCGCCATCGGCGAGCCGGCGTTCGCCCACCTGCTCGAGGACCCGCTCGGCGGCCCGCTCGGTCACGGCGCCGCCGTGGCGCTGGCGGCGACGCTCGCCTACCTGATCATCACGTCGTCGCACATCATCGCCGGCGAGCTGGTGCCGAAGTACTACGCGATCGGCCACGCCGAGGGTGTGGCCCGGCGCGTCGCCCGCCCGCTCGAGCTCTGCCGCGTCCTCTTCAACCCGTTCTCGGTGGTGCTGACGGCGATCGCCAACCGGATCCTGCGGCTGCTCGGCGTCGACCCCGAGACGATCGGCGCGGAGGACACGACGCCCGAGGAGCTCAAGCTGCTGATCTCCCAGGCCCGCGCGGGCGGCGTGCTCGACCCGGGCGAGGCCGGGATGCTCACCGGCGTCTTCCACCTGCACGAGCAGGAGGCGCGCCAGGTGATGACGCCCATCCCCGCGGTCGTCACCGTCGACCTCAGCGAGGACGTCGAGACCGCGCTGCGCCGCGCGGTCTCCTCGGGACACACGCGCCTGGTCGTCACCGTGGACGACAACCGCGACCGCGTGCGGGGCATCGTCCACGCCAACGAGCTGGCCCGGCTGCTGCTGACCGAGGGCCCGAAGTCCTCGATCGAGAGCGTCGTGCACGACGCCGTGATCGTCCCCGAGACCAAGCCGCTCGACGACCTGCTGGCCGACCTGCAGCGCGAGCGCTCGTCGATGGCGGTCGTCGTCGACGAGTACGGGCGCGTGGCCGGGATCGTCACCGTCGAGGACATCGTCGAGGAGGTCGTCGGCGAGATCTCCGACGAGACCGACCCGGCCGGCGGCGAGGTGCGGCGGCTGGCCAACGGCGACTGGTTCGTCCGGGGCCACGTCGCGGTGAGCGACCTCGACGACTACGGGCTGCATCTGCCGGTCGACACCGACGCGTACAACTCGGTCGGCGGCTTCGTCTTCAACGAGCTCGGCCGCCTGCCGCGCCGCGGCGACACGATCACCGCCGACGGCTACTCGATCCGCGTCGAGTCCGTGCGCGAGAACCGCATCGAGGCGGTGCGCATCCGCGAGCGCCGCACCGCTCCAGCGGCCGGCGCGCGCGACGGTTAGACGCAAGTTTTCGTCCTCGGGCACGTTCCAGGAAACGCCTTGCGCCCGTGGGACGGCGGAAGGTCTCCGATCACAGGGAGGAGAGGCGGCGGGGACATGGGGGTGGACCCGCCGCTCGCGCAGGCGGCCGGCCCGCACGGGGAGCGGGCCGGCCGTCGGTCCTCTACGGTTGCGCGCATGATCCTCGAGACGCTCGAGGTCGACCCCGCCGAGCTCGCGGCGCGGACCGGCTGGGAGGTCAAGCCCGAGGGCGCGTGCAAGGGCGACCTCTGCGTGCCGCTCCCGGACGGCCCGCTCGACGCCCGCGAGCTCGCGCGCCGGATCGGCATGCCGCTGGTCGCCGACGAGCGCCGCGGCCTGTGGGCGCTCGGCCCGGAGTCCGGCGGGCGGGCGCTGGCGTCGGCGCAGATGCCCGACCTCGAGCTGCCCGACCGCCACGGCCGCCCGTTCTCCCTGCGATCGCTGCGCGGGACGCGGATCGTCATGGTGGCCTGGGCGTCGTGGTGAGGGTGCCGCTTCGACCTGCCCGTGTGGCAGGAGCTGCGCGAGGAGCTGCGACCGCAGGGCATCGAGGTCGTCACGGTGGCGCTGGACACGGGCGGCGCCGAGGCGGCCGGGCCCTGGATCGACGCTGCGAAGGCCCAGCACCCGTCGCTCATCGACCAGGCGCATCGCCTCGACGAGCTGCTGGGCATCACGAACGTCCCGACGGGCGTCTGGATCGACGAGGACGGCGTGCTCGTGCGCCCGCCGGAGGTCGCCCACCCCGGCCGCAGCGTGCTGCGCGACATGCTGCGCGAGCACGGCATCCCCAAGGACGCGCCGCCGATCATGCTCGAGACGCTCGCCGAGGCGTCGAAGATCCGCGTCAAGCCCGAGGTGTACGCCGATGCGCTGCGCAACTGGGACGCGCACGCGCTGCCGCCCGACGAGGTCGTCGCGCGCTCGCGCCCGCGGGCGCCGGAGCTCTCGGAGGCGGCCGCGCACTTCGAGCTCGGGACGCACCTGTACGGGACCGGCGACGTCGACGGCGCGCGCGAGCACTTCCGCGCCGCGCACCGCCTCGACCCCGACAACTGGACCTACCGGCGCCAGGCGTGGTCGATGGAGGACCCGCTGCAGGGGCCCACCGAGCACTACGACTCCGACTGGCTCAGCGACGTGCGCGCGGCGGGCGCCGAGACCTACTACCCGTTGCCCGACTTGTAGTCGTCGAAGCCGCGCCCGTCCTTCTTGCGACGGCAAGAAGGCCGCTACCCGTAGTCGTAGAAGCCGCGCCCGTCCTTCTTGCCGCGCGCGTCCTCGGCCACGAGCGCTCGCACGCGCGCGGGCACCTCGGCGCCGATCGCCTCGCCGATCGCCTGCGCCACGTCGAGCCCGACGAAGTCCAGCAGCGCGAGCGGCCCCATCGGGTGCCCGGCGCCCAGCGTCATGCACTGGTCGATCGCCTCGGCCGCCAGGCCGGTCTCCTCCTGCAGCCGCACCGCGCTGAAGAGGTACGGGAACAGCAGGCGGTTGACGACGAAGCCCGGAAGGTCGGGCACCTCGACCGCCGTCTTGTCGAGCGCCTCGCACAGCGCGAACGCCCGCTCGCGCGTCGCGCCGTTGACCTGTGGCGGGAAGGCCAGCTCGACCAGCTTCATCTTCGGCACCGGGTTGAAGACATGCAGCCCCACGAACCGCTCGGGCCGGCCCGAGGCGGCGGCGAGCTCGGCGACCGACAGCGACGAGGTCGTGCTGCCGAGGACCGCGTCGTCGGCGGCCAGGGGCCCGAGGCGGCGCAGCAGGTCGAACTTGGCGGCCGGGTCCTCGACGATCGCCTCGACGATGAAGGTCGCCTCGGCGAGCGCGTCGAGGTCGCCGACCACGCGCACGCGCTCCGGGGCGTCGCAGCGCTCGTCCACCGCGCTGCGCGCGCGGTTCTGGGAGTCCTCCGAGCGCGCCCACAGCAGGACCTCGCCCTGTCCGGCGGCCACGGTGGCCAGGCCGCAGGCGATCGCCCCCGAGCCCGCGATGCCCAGTCGCTCCTGCAAGGTGCCGTAAGGTACATGACTCACGCGTCAACTTTCGGCCACTACGAGGGGGTCATCCCGGGATGCGACAGCAGGAGGGCCGCGAGGTCGTGATCGTCGAGGCGGTTCGCACGCCGATCGGCCGCGGTCACAAGGAGAAGGGCTACTACAAGGACACCCATCCCGCCGACCTGCTCGGCAAGACGTACACCGAGGTCCTCACCCGCGCGGGCGTCGATCCGGCCGAGGTCGAGGACGTGATCGCCGGGTGCGTGCAGCAGTTCGGCGAGCAGGCCTTCAACATCGCCCGCAACGCCTGGCTGCAGGAGGGCCTGCCCATCGAGGCGGCGGCCACGACCGTCGACCGCCAGTGCGGCTCGGCCCAGCAGGCCGTCAACTTCGGCGCCGCGCTCATCGCCGCCGGCGTCCACGATGTGGTCATCGGCTCGGGCGTCGAGCACATGGGCCACATCACCTTCGCCGACGGCGCGGCCACCCAGCAGCAGTTCGGCAACGCCTTCACGAAGCAGCTGCTCGACAAGCACAACATCGTCGGCCAGGGGCTCGGCGCCGAGATGATCGCCGACCAGTGGGAGATCCCGCGCTCCGAGCTCGACGAGCTCGCCGTGCGCTCGCACCGGCTCGCCGCCAAGGCGACCGAGGAGGGCAAGTTCGCCCGCGAGATCGTCGAGTTCAAGGTCAACGGCGACACGTTCGCCACCGACCAGGGCATCCGGCCCGACACGAGCCTGGAGACGATCTCCCAGCTCAAGCCGGTCTTCAAGCCGGACGGCAAGATCACCGCGGCCAACTCGTCGCAGATCTCCGACGGCGCCGCCGCCGTGCTGCTCATGAGCGCCGACAAGGCCAAGCAGCTCGGGCTCACGCCGCGCGCGCGGATCGTCGACCAGACCACGGTCGGCTGCGACCCGGTCAAGATGCTCGAGGGCCCGATCCCGGCGACCGCCAAGCTGCTCAAGCGCAACGGGATCACGATCAACGACATCGACTACGTCGAGATCAACGAGGCCTTCGCGCCCGTCGTGGCGGCCTGGCAGCGCGAGCACAACCCGGACATGGACCGCGTGAACCCGCGCGGCGGCGCGATGGCCCTGGGCCATCCGCTCGGCTCGACCGGCGCGCGCCTGATCACCACGCTGCTGCACGAGCTCGAGGACGACGACAGGGAGATCGGCCTCGTGACCATGTGCTGCGGCGGCGGCCTGGGCACGGGCACGCTCATCCAGCGCGTCTGACGCTTTTCCCCTGCAGGCGGGCGCGTTTCCGCGCGCCCGTCTGCGGGAAACCGTTGGACCGTGGGAAGTCGCTTGTGGTACTTCCTGCTGGTTCTGCCGTTCGCCGGGCTCCTGTACCCGCCGCTCTACGCGCGCGAGCACCCGGAGCTCTTCGGCTTCCCGTTCTTCTACTGGTACCAGTTCGCCTGGGTCTTCGTGGCGGCGCTGCTGACCGGGTTCGTCTACCGCGCGACGAGGAGGCGCGAGTAGGTGCTCGCCGCCACGATCAAGGAGGCGCACGAGACCCACGCCACCGCGCTCGTCGTCTTCGTCCTCCTGTTCGCCTTCGTCACCGTCCTCGGCTTCGTGGCGGCGCGCTGGCGGCGCGCCGCCTCGCTGGACCACCTCGACGAGTGGGGGCTGGCCGGCCGGCGGTTCGGGACGGTCGTCACGTGGTTCCTGCTCGGCGGCGACCTCTACACCGCCTACACGTTCGTCGCCGTGCCGGCGCTGATCTTCGGCGCGGGCGCGCTCGGCTTCTTCGCGCTGCCCTACACGATCATCGTCTATCCGCTGGTCTTCATGGTCATGCCGCGCTTCTGGACGGTGTGCCGGGCCAACGGCTACGTCACGCCGGCCGACTTCGTGCGCGGGCGCTACGGCTCGCAGCCGCTCGCCCTGCTCATCGCGCTGACCGGGATCCTCGCCACGATGCCGTACATCGCCCTGCAGCTCGTGGGCATCCAGGTCGTGCTCGGGGCGATGGGCGTCAGCGGCGACTGGCCGCTGGTGATCGCCTTCGCGATCCTCGCCGCCTACACCTACTCGAGCGGCCTGCGCGCGCCGGCGCTCATCGCGCTGGTCAAGGACACGCTGATCTGGATCACCGTCCTGGTGGCGGTCATCTACATCCCGAGCAAGGTCGGGGGCTTCGACAACATCTTCTCGGCGGCGGGCAAGGCGCTGCCGACGCGCGACACCCCCGGCGCGCTGATCCCCGGCAAGACCGACGCCCAGGTCGCCTACGCGACGCTGGCGCTCGGCTCGGCGCTGGCGCTGTTCCTGTACCCGCACGCGCTCACCGGCGTGCTGAGCGCCAAGAGCGCGCAGACCGTGCGCCGCAACGCCGCGCTGCTGCCGGCCTACTCGTTCATGCTCGGCCTGATCGCCCTGCTGGGCTACATGGCGATCGCGCGCGGGATCTCGGTCACCAACCCGAACTTCGCCGTCCCCGACCTGTTCCTCAACGTCTTCCCGTCGTGGTTCGTCGGCGTCGCCTTCGCAGCGATCGCGATCGGGGCGCTGGTGCCGGCGGCGGTGATGTCGATCGCGGCGGCCAACCTGTTCACGCGCAACGTGTGGCGCGAGCACGTGCGGCCGGGCATCAGCCACGCCCAGGAGGCGCAGGTCGCCCGCCTGACCTCGCTGGTCGTCAAGGTCGGCGCGCTGCTGTTCATCATCCTCGCGCCGGTCAAGTACGCGATCGACTTCCAGCTGCTCGGCGGCGTGTGGATCAGCCAGACGATCCCGTCGATCGTCATCGGCCTGTATACCCGCTGGCTGCACGGCTGGGCGCTGGTGGCCGGCTGGGTCGCGGGCATGGCGACCGGGACCGCGATGGCCATCTCGCAGGGCTTCAAGCCGGTCTACCCGCTCGACCTCCTCGGCGTCCACATCAACGGCTACACGGCCCTCTTCGCGCTCGTGGCCAACCTCGTGGTCTCCTTCGGGCTGACGGCGATCCTGCGTGCGGTCGGCAGCCGCGACGACCGCGACGATACGCGCCCGTCGGACTTCGACGAGCTCGCCGAGGACGTGCCGCCGCGCCGGCGCCCGCCCGAGCCGGCGGTCGTGGGGGACTGACCCCGGCAGACGCGTTCGCGGGGCCCGCACCGGTCGTTGCCGGGGACCCCCGAACCCGCGAGGTCGACCAGCACTAGCGCGCGCCGGAGCGCGCGCGCAGCAGCCGGGCGACCTCGCCGGCGGGCAACGGGCGGGCGAAGTGGTAGCCCTGCGCCGCCTGGCAGAGCATCCCGCTCAGGCGCTCGGCCTGCTCGGCGTGCTCGACGCCCTCGGCGACCGCCTCGAGTCCGAGCGAGTGCGCGAGGCGCACGACGGCCTCGACGATCGCCGAGTCGTCGTCGTCGGAGAGGATGCCGTCGACGAAGGACTTGTCGATCTTCAGCGTGTCGACCGGCAGCAGCTGGCGCAGGTGGCGCAGCGACGCGTGGCCGACGCCGAAGTCGTCGATGGCCAGCTTGACGCCGAGCGTCTTGAGCTCGCGCAGCATCACCAGCGCCGCGTCGGCGTCGGCGAGCACCGCGCTCTCGGTGATCTCCAGGCACAGGCTCTCGGGCGCGAGGCCGGTCTCCTCGAGGGCCTCGGCGACGACGGCGACGAACTCGGGCGCGCCGAGCTGGCGCGGCGAGACGTTGACCGACATGAGGAGGCTCGGATCGCCCCACGCCGCGGCCTGGCGGCAGGCCTCGCGGATGACCCAGGCGCCGATCGGCAGGATCACTCCGGTCTGCTCGGCGATCGGGATGAAGCGCAGCGGGGGGATGAGGCCGTGCTCGGGATGCTCCCAGCGCAGCAGCGCCTCGACCCCCGTGATGCGGCCCTCGGGCAGCGTGACCTGCGGTTGGTAGTGCAGGCGCAGCTCGCCGCGCGCCTCGGCGCCGCGCAGGGCGCTCTCGAGCTCGAGGCGCTCGACCGCGCGCTGGCGCATCGAGTCGTCGAAGACCTCGCAGCGCGCCTTGCCGAGCTCCTTGGCGCGGTACATGGCGGCGTCGGCGTCGCGCAGCAGCGCCTGCGGCTCGGCGCGGTCGTCGCCCGGCCCGGCCAGCGACAGGCCGACGCTGGCCGTGATGAAGCGCTGCTCGCCGTCGAGGACGAGCGGCGCGCGCAGCGCGCCGGCCAGGCGGTCGGCGACGCGCAGCGCGTGGCGCTCGTCGTGGACGTTGGCGAGCAGGACGGTGAACTCGTCGCCGCCGAAGCGCGCGATGACGTCGTCGGGGCGCAGCACCCGGCGCAGGCGCTCGGCGACCGCCTCGAGCAGCCGGTCGCCGGCGCCGTGGCCGAGCGAGTCGTTGACGACCTTGAAGTTGTCGAGGTCGACGAAGAGGACGGCGACGCGCCCGCCGCCCGGGGCGGCGCGGCGCTCCAGCGCGCCCTCGAGGCGCTCGACGAAGAGCTTGCGGTTGGGCAGGCCGGTGAGCGGGTCGTGGTGCGCCTGCCAGGAGAGCTGGTCCTCGGCGCGCTTGCGCAGCGAGATGTCCAGGCAGTGCGAGACGTAGGCGGCGGGCCGGCCGTCGAGGTCGCGGGTCATCGAGTGCTGCCACAGCGCCCAGCCGACCGAGCCGTCGCGGCGCATGAAGCGCCGCTCGATCTCGCGCACGCCCTCCTCGACGCGCGGCCAGGGACGCCCGTCGCGGTCGTCGACCGGCGTCAGGTCGTCGAGCGGCCGGCCGATGAGCTCCTCGGCCGCGAAGCCGGTCCGGGCGCAGAACGCCTCGTTGACGCGGGTGATGATGCCGTCGAGCCCCACCATGGCCATGCCGGTCGGGGCGTCGTCGAAGGCCGAGCGGAAGCGGCCCTCGCTGGCGACGGTCTCGAGCCGCGCGTCCTCGTTGAGGCGCCAGCAGATGATGTTGACGACGCCGAGCCCGGCGATGAACAGCGCGTGGATGCCGGCCCACTTGAGCGGGGCGTGCCAGCCGCCGGCGTGGTCGTAGACCGAATGCGGCTCGAACACGCCGCCGATCGTGTGGTGGAACAGCACGTAGGCGAAGGAGAGCAGGTAGGTGAACCACTCCTCGTACAGCGACAGGAGCGCCACCATCACGAAGAAGTGGAAGTGGCCCTCGGTGCGCCCGCCCCACAGGTGGACGAGCACGGCCGAGCACGTGAGCAGGCCCATGACGACGAGCGCGGCGCGGGGGCGGCGCGGGAAGCGCGTGGAGGTCGCGGCGGCCGCCGCGAGGGCGGGAGCGCTGACGTCGAGCAGGCCGTGCTGGACGGTGTAGCCGCGGGCGACGGCGAAGAGGACCAGCGCGGGGACGTGGGCCCAGAGGACGCGGACCATCCACCGGTGGCGGCGCTCCCAGACGGCGCAGGGCAGCGTGTGTCCGCGCGGGAGGCGCGAGGCCAGATGCCGGGCAGTGGCCAGGAGGTCCACGGGAGGGTGGTCGGCTTGCGGCGGGCGAAGTTGAGCGGTTCGCGGCGCGCCGCGCGGGGGAGAATCGCGCCATGGAGGAGCTCGGCGCCCCGATCGCGTACCTGGCGCTGAAGGAGGGCACGCCCGTCTATTCCGCCGACGGCGCCGAGATCGGCCGCGTCGTCCACGTCCTCGCCGACGAGGACGCCGACGTCTTCGACGGGCTGATCATCGACACGCGACCCGGCCCCGGGGGCCATCGCTTCGTCGACGCCCCAGACGTCGCCGAGCTGCACGAACACGGCGTGGTGCTCGCGCTCGATGCGGCGGCGGTGCGGGAGCTTCCCGAGCCCAGCGCCAACCCGGCCGCGGTGGAGGTCAACCCGGCCGACGCCGAGGAGAGCGAGCTGACGGCGAAGCTGCGCCGGGCCTGGGACTACCTGTCGGGTCGCTACTGAGCCCGAGGGGGCGGCCGAGCGCCAGGTAGCCCGCCGTGAAGGCGATCGCCTCCACGGCGGCGCGCTCAACGCCCTCGACGAGCGAGCGCTCGGCGAGCGAAGCGCCCACGAGCATCGCCGCCACCGCGGCGACGCCGATCGCCCGCGGCCGCGCGAGCGGGCCGAGGTCGGCGGCGAAGCCGCCCGCCTGGCCCTCGACGGAGACCGCGAGCGCTCCCGCGCGCGCGTGGGCGAGCGCCGCCGCGGCGAGCGGCGCGACGGCGGCGGCGGCGAGGACGACGCTGAGCAGCGACCACCAGCGCGGCACCTGGTCCCAGAAGTTCAGCGCGTAGAGCGCTATCCCGGCTGCCGTCGCCGCGCCCGCCCCGAGCGCGACCGCGGTCCGGCGGCGCAGCAGCGCCACCTCGGCGGCCGCCAGCGCCGGCTCGCGGCGCAGGCGCAGCGCCCGCAGCGCGGCGAGCGAGCCGGCGACGAACGCGACCTGGGCGCCGGCGAACACGCAGAGCCCCGCGACGGCGGCCAGCACGACCGAGCGGCCGCCGGCGATGTCGGGGACGGCGGGGAGGGCGGCCTGGGTGGCGAGCAGCGCCGCCGCGACGAGCGTCAGCGCGGCGAACGCGGTCCACGCGGCGCGGCGGGCGGCGCTCGCCGCCAGCTCGTCGGCGAACTGGGCGGCCAGCGCGCGCGGCTCGCCGAGATCGGCGTCCGGGTCGCACGCGAGGTGATCGGCGATCTCGTCGAGGATGCGCTCTCGCCGCCGCCGGTCCACGCCGCGCGCGGTCAGCTCGCGGCCCAGCTCGTCGATCACGCCAGCACCGCCTCGACCGCCCGCGCGAAGCCGCGCCACTCGCGCCGCCGGGCGGCGAGCTCGCGCCGGCCGGCGCGGGTGAGCCGGTAGACGCGCCGGCGCCGCCCCTCGGCCTGCGTCCACGCGCTGTCGAGCAGCCCGGCGCGCTCGAGCCGGTGCAGCGCCGGATACACGGTGCCCTCCGGCAGGTCGAAGGTCCCGGCGCTGCGGCGCTTGAGCTCCTCGATCGCCGCGTAGCCGTGCAGCGGGCCCGCGGCGAGGACCGCGAGGATCAGCGAGTCGAGGTGTCCCTTGAGCGCGTCGCCGGCCATCGACGGGCGAGGCTATACCTAGAGAACCTAGGTATCAAGCGTCGTCGGCGCGGCGGAACCCGATCGGAGCCGGATCGGGGTCCAGCGGGCTGGACGGCAGCCCGGGCGGCGGGACCGCGTCGTTGTACGGGCGCGGCGCGACGTCGTTGGGCGCGTCGGGGTGGAAGAGCGCCGCGAGGAGCTGGATCTGGCCCCGGCCGACGCCCAGCTCGCCCTGGCCCCCGCCGTACATGCCGATGCCGCGCCGCGCGCATGCGTCGTACATCGCGCACAGCTCGCGCAGCGAGCCGACGCGCGAGGGTTTGACGTTGACCATCCGCGGCGGCCACGGGAGGCCGTCGAGGTCGGCGAGCGCGTGGATCGGCGCGTCCCACGTGACGCGGTCGCGATGCGGCTCGAGGATCGGACGCGTCTTGGCGTTCAGCCACGGATCCTCGATCCACGCCTCCGGGAACCACTCGACCACGCGGCGGTAGAGAACGGGATCGGGCGGTTGGTCGACCGTGGTACCGCGGTACATGCCCTTGAGGTCCACGCTGTCCACGGCGCCGGTCTGCGCGAGCCAGGCGAACATGTCCTCGGTCCACTCGCTGACCGCGTCGAGCTTGAGCCGCAGCGTCGGGTAGCGCTCGAGCCGGACGCGGACGGGCTCGAGCGTCGGCGGCTCGCCGAGGCGCAGCGAGTTGACGAACGTCAGCGGGACGGGGTCGCGGCCGACGACCTCGTGCAGCGGCGCGCCGGCCTGGCGCAGGGCGAGGTCGAGCGCGGCCGACTCGAACGCCCAGCGGCGGTACAGCCGCGAGACCTCGGTCTGCGGCGTGGCGGGGAAGAGGTCGAGCGCGCCGACGTGCTCGCAGAACGCCTCGAGCGTCCACTCGCCGGCCAGGTCGAGCACGGCGCCCGCGGCCTGCAGGGCGTCGTGCTCCTCGACCTGGTAGGTGACGTCCTCGCCGAGCCCCTGCTCGCCGGCCCCATGCAGGTGGATCGTCGTGGTGGCGCGCGTGAAGTGCTGCCAGTCCTGGCGCCGGTCCTCGAGCGCGTAGCCGTCGACGCGAAGCGGGAGACCAGCGAGGCGGTCGAACGTGGGCATCGAGACATGGTGTCAGGCGCAAGGTTTCGGTCTGCGGTGCGTTGACGCTCCTGATGAGGGTGAAGGGTCTGGCGGTCCCGCTCGTCGCGCTTGCCATGGGCGCCATCGCGGGGAGCGCCGAGGGCGCCTCGCTGCCGAGCGTCGACTCCGGGGCCCGGCCCGGGCCGGACGTGCTCTACGCGCCGGCGCCCGACGCTCCGCAGCTGCAGAACACCGGCCCGTGGAAGGCCCCGCCGATCCTCGTCTCCGGCGCCGAGGCCTACCGCGACGGCGAGTTCCTCTACCAGGACTTCCTCTTCGACGACCACGGCGGCACGGGCCCGGGCGACGACCCCAACGACCCGTTCAACCAGCTCGAGAACATGTTCTCGCCCAAGCACGGGACGCTGAGCTACCCGACCGACACGGCGACGTTCGCCAACAACGCCGCCGACCTCGTCGAGCTGCGCGTCAGGCCGCTGGCCGACTCGACAGCCTTCCGCGTCACGCTCAACACGCTCAAGGCCCCCGACCGCACCGCCTTCACCATCGCGTTCGGCGACTCGGCCGGGCTGGTGCCCTGGCCGCACGGGGCGGGCGTCGTCTCGCCCGCGCAGCTGTTCCTGACCGTTCACGGCGCCGGCGCCGAGCTGATCGACGCCGCGACCGGCCAACCGGTGACGCCGGCGCCGACCGCCACCGTCGACCTGGCGCGCCGCCAGATCGACGTGCGCGTGCCGCACGCGGCGTGGGACCCGGGCCGCTCGACGGTCCGCATGGCCGCGGGCGTCGGGCTCTGGGACCCCGAGGCCGGGACGTACCTCAAGCCGGGGCCGACCGCCACCGCCACCAACCCCGGCGGCGTCAGCCCGTCGGGCGAGGCGCTGTTCAACATGGCCTTCCGCGTCAACGAGCCGGTCCCGCGCATCTACGACCCGCCCTTCGCCAACACGATCGTCGAGGGACACGCGGGCGTCGTCGCCGACGGCACGTGGTGGCGCGAGCGCCGCCAGGGCGACGTGCTCGCCGCGGGCGACGTCAGCGAGTTCAACGCCCAGGTCGACTTCGCCAAGCTCGCCGACGGCCTCGACGACGAGTCGGGCGTCCCGCAGACCGGTCACCTCGACCGCATCTTCCCCAGCCGCTTCGTCTTCGGCCAGGGCGCGGACTTCAACCAGAAGTGCCTGACGAGCACCCAGCCCGAGTGCAGCGGCCGCTACGGCGGCCAGCTGCAGCCCTACGCGCTCTACGTGCCCAAGAAGCCGGTGCCCGCCAAGGGCTTCGGGCTCGTGGTCAGCATGCACGGCCTCTCGGCCAACTACAACGAGTTCCTCGGCAGCCACGAGGCCGAGCAGATGGGCGAGCGGGGCGCGGGCTCGATCTTCGCCTCGCCCGAGGGCCGGGGGCCGGACGGCAGCTACAAGAGCTACGCCGAGGCCGACGTCTTCGAGATGTGGGCGGACATCGCGCGCCACTACCGGCTCAACCCGGACGAGACCGACATCACCGGCTACTCGATGGGCGGCGCCGGCACGTACCGGCTGGCGACGCGGTGGCCGGACCTGTGGGCGCGCGCGTTCCCGATCGTCGGCCCGCCGACCTCGGCCGCGTCGTTCAAGGCGCTGCGCAACATCCCGGTCATGGCCTGGTACGGCCAGACCGACGAGCTCGTCGGGCCCGAACTGAGCGAGGAGGCCTTCTCCAACGCCCAGCAGGCCGGCATCCGCTACGACCACTGGGTGTTCACGCCGGCCGGCCACATCACCGAGGGCAACAACGACGAGTACGCCCCGGCCGCGGCGTTCTTCGCCGACCACACCGTCGACCGCAACCCCGCCCACGTGACCTACCTCGTCGACCCCAGCCAGGATCCCAAGGCGCTGTCGCCGACCGACCACGCCTACTGGCTGTCGGGGTTGAAGGTCCGCGCGGCCGGCTCGACGGGGACGATCGACGTGCGCTCGCTCGCCGCCGCCCGTGGCGACGCCCCGGTCGAGCCGGTCAAGCCCGGCGCCGGGACGCTCAACGGCGGCTCGCACGGCCCGATCCCGTACACGCGCCGGACGATCGAGTGGGGCGCCACGCCGGCCGAGCCCAAGGGCAACCGGCTCGACCTCAAGGCGACCAACATCGGCGCGGTCAGGATCGACGCCCCGCGCGCCGGGGTGGGCTGCGACGCGCAGGTCGACGTCACCAGCGACGGGCCGCTGAAGGTCACGCTCGGCGGCTGCGACATCGTCGCGAGGGTCGCCTCGGGGAAGACGACGATCGGCTGCGTCAGCCGGCGCAGCTTCGTCATCCACCTCGCCAGGCGGATCCACGGCCGGCGCGTCGTCAGCGCGCGCGTGTCCGTCGGCGGCGGCCGGGCGCGGACCGTCCGCGGCAAGCGGCTGGCCCTGCGCATCTCGCTGCGGGGCCTGGAGGCCGGCCGCGTGCGCGTCCGCATCGTCTCGCGCCTGAGCAACGGCCGGCGGGTGACGACGACGCGGACCTACCGCACCTGCGGGCGGAAGCGGCGCCAGGTCTGACTCGCGGGGGCGGGGGTCCCCGGCAGCGCGCGGTGCGGGCAACAACCTAGGCGCGTCTGCCGGGGTCGGTCTCGAGGCGCTCTACGAGCGCGTCGAGCCGCAGCTCCTCGAGCCCGCGGCCGACCGCGTCGAGCTCGCCCGCGCAGAACTCGATCAGCGTCTTCGCCTCGGCGACGAGGTCGTGGGTCTCGCGCAGCCCGGCCTCGCCGGAGTCCAGCCGGACGATGATCTGCTCCACGCGCGCCTGGGCGCTCTCGTAGGTCTGGGTGATCGTCTCGCTCATGTGATCCTCGCTTCCACGGCGTCGTCGGTGAAGCGGATGCGGACGGCGCCCGCCGCGCGCGCCGCCTTCGCCGTCGTGACCAGCTCGCCGCGCGCGTCCTCGACGAGCGCGTAGCCGCGGGCGAGCGCCTGCTCGGGGTCGTGGGCGGCCAGCGCGATCGACACCGCGGCCAGCCGCTCGGCGCGCACGCCGATCGCGTCGCCGGCGGCGCGCTCGACGCGCTCGGCCGTCCGGGCCAGCGCCGCGCGCGCCCGCGCCGCGTCGCCCCCCGCGGCCGCCGCCTTGCGGGCCAGCACAAGGCGCTGCCGTGCGGCCAGCGCGCGGTCGTCGCGCACGCGCCGGGCGCCGCTGGCGCGCGCCTCGCGCAGCAGCTGGTGCAGCCGCGCGCGCTGGCGCGCGACGTGGTGGGCGGGCGCGCGCGCCAGGCGCGCCAGCGTCCGGGCGCGCTCGGCCGCCGCGCGGCGCCCGTGCGCCGCCACCCGGTGCGCGTCGCGCGCCAGCCGCGCCCGGGCGTCGCCGCAGTGGCAGGGCACGGCGGTCTCCGCGGCGTGCGTGGGCGTCGAGCAACTCGCCGCCGCGACGTCGTCGAGCAGCGTGCGATCGGTGTGATGGCCGACCGAGGCGATGACCGGCACGGGGAGCATCGCGACCGTCCGGCACAGCGTCTCGTCGCAGAAGCAGAACAGGTCGGCGAGCGACCCGCCGCCGCGCGCGACCACGATGACCTCGACGCCGGCGCAGGCCGCCAGGTCCTGCAGCGCGCGCGTGATCGCCGGCGCCGCGTGGCGGTCCTGCACGGGCGCGAACGCCCAGACCAGCCGCCCGGCCCAGCCGCGACGGGCCAGCCCGGCGAGCACGTCGTCGCGCGCCTTGCCGCCTTCGCCGGTCACCACGCCGATCGAGCGCGGCAGGGCGGGGCGGGGCAGGGCCTTCTGCGGCGCGAACAGGCCCTCGCCGTCGAGGCGCTTGCGCAGCAGGTCGAGCTGGGCGAGAAGGTCGCCCTCGCCGGCGACGCGCAGGGCGCTCACCGCGAACGAGAACCCAGGCGACGACGTCCGCGAGCCGGGGTAGTAGTCCGGGCCGCCCGCGACGACGACGCGCACCCCGTCGGCGAGCGCGCCCTCCGCCAGGCCGAGCCGCTCGAGGTCGTTGAGCCACATCGCGCAGGGGACCGCGCCGTCGGCGTCGCGCAGCTCGAAGTACACGCGGGTGCGGTGCACGCGCCACCCCCAGACCTCGCCGAACAGCTGGACGCGGGCTCGCTCGCGCAGCCATGCGCGCAGCCTGACCGCGTACCGCCCCACCGGCCACGGACCGGTCAGCTCGACGCCGGGGATCCCGGCAGGCGTGGACTGAGCCGACTGCATCGGACTGCGAAACGCTAGGCGCGGCGTCGGACGGACTCGCCCCGCGAGGGGCCGTCAGCGACCGAGCCGGCCGCCCACGAACTGCGTGAGCCCGGCCACGCGCTGGTGCACGTCGACGAAGTCGCGCTCGCGCAGCGCGGCGGTGACCTCGTCGCGGGCGAAGACCCGCATGCCGGTCTGCGCCCCGGCGAGCGCGTTCATCACGCGCAGCGGGGCCGAGCGCACCCGGCAGCTGGTGAACAGCGCGATGCGCCCGCCCGGGGTCAGCACGCGCGTCATGTGGTCGAGCGCCAGCCACGGGTCGGCGAAGAGGTGCAGGGCGGCGAAGCAGCACACGGCGTCGAACGACCCGTCGCGGAACGGCAGCTCCACCGCGTCGCCGCGGATGAAGGCCACCTGCCCGCCGGGTGTGTCGCGCACGCCGCGGGCGAGCATCGTGGCGCTCGCGTCGATCCCGACCGCCAGCCCCTCGTCGCCGACGAGCGTCGCGAACTCGCGCGTGAAGTTGCCCGGGCCGCACGCGACGTCGAGCACGCCGTCGCCGGTCCCGAGGCCCAGCAGCAGCCGGGCGATGCGGTGCTCGTCGCGCATCCCCGGGCCGAGCGCGCCCTTGGCGATGCGCCCGAGCGCCGGGCGCCACCAGCGCTCGTAGATCTCCGGGACGACGCCCGTGAGCATGAGGTCCTGGGTCAGGCCCGTCGAGCGCGGCGTGCCGGCGGTCCCGAGCAGGTCGAGGTAGCCGTCCGGCGCGCTCGGCTCGGCCGGGCGCTGGTCGGGCTTCAGCAGCGCGATCGCCCGGTCGAGGGCGTCGGGCAGCGTCACCGGTCGGCGAGCGACGGGAGCGGGCGCTCGCCGTCCTGCGGCGGCGTCCCGCGGCGCTCCCCGGTGTAGCCCAGCCGGGTCAGGCGCTCGATCTCGCGCTCGCCCTCGACGCGCGCCGGATGGTCGGCCGGGAGGGGAGCGATCAGCCGGGCGATCCGGTTGCGCAGCTGGAGCGCGAAGTGGGGGGTGGAGGCGCCCATGAGCTGGCGGACGTCCTCGACCGTGACCTCGTGGTCGGGCGCGGCGCGCTCGGGGTTCTCGGCCTCGCTCATTGCGCGTTGGTTCGGTCGACGGGGGCGATCTCGAGGAGGGCGTCGAGGCGGGCCTGCACGGCGATCGAGACGGCCTGGTCGTCCCCGATGACCCAGCCGTGATTGTAGACCCCACGCACCGGATCCTTGCGGTACCCCGGCTGGATGTCGAGCAGGTAGCCCGACAGCGGCCGGGGCAGCGAGCGCGGCCTGTCGAGGAGCAGCAGCGGCCCGTACGTGCCCGCCGCCGAGAGCGGCGCGGCGGCGGCGGCGACGAGCGGGTCCGCGGCGGCGGCGAAGACCAGGCCGTGGCCGGGGTCGACGACGCCCCAGCCGAACCCGCCGTCGACGTAGCGCGCGAAGGCGATCGCGTTGCGGACCGGGTCCTTGCCCTCGATGCGCTTGACCGTGCCCAGCTTGCGCAGCGACCTGAGCACGCGCGCGCCCACGGCCTTGCCTGGGCCGAGGACGTAGATCTTCGGCTGCTGGTGGCGGCGCAGCGCGGTCCGGGTCACGGGCGGGACGACGTCGCGCTTGACGAACAGCACCGGATCGCCCGACTTGGCTGCCCAGGCGGCGGCGGGCATCGCGTAGGCCGCGGCGTCTGCGCTCGCGATCACGACGCTGTCGCTGGGGCCGCCGCGAGCGGACGCCACGAGGCGGTCGATCTCGTCGGCCACCGTGAACGGGTCGCCGCTCTTGAGGTCGGTCGTCTTGAAGCCCGCCGGGCGGGCGACCGCGCCGACGCGGATGAGCTGCGTGCCGTCCAGCGCGCTCGTTCCGCGCGGGCCGAGGCCCTGCAGGGCGGCCTCGCTGGCCGGCGGCAGGTCGGCGCCCTCGGCGAAGAGCAGCGGGGCGCGGATCGGCGGCGCCATGAGCACAGAGGCGGCCAGCGCGATGCGCCAGTCGCGCTGGTCGACGAGCGTCACCGCGCCCGGCCGGCTGTCCGCGGTCGCGGCGGGGAAGACCGCGCGGGCGACGGCGGCGGCGTCGGCGACCGCGTCAGCCCCGCCGATGCGGGTCGTGTTCTTCGTGGCGAACGACGGGAAGCCGAGGCCCTCGGCGGCCTGCTTCTCGGTGCCGCGCACGCCGATGACGGGCTGGTTGCGCGGCGCCGTCCCCTTGCCGCAGCCGGCGGCGAGCGCCAGCGGGAGGCAGGCGAGCGCGGCGGCGAGCAGCGTGCGGGCGCGCATCGCGGAGGGACAGTACGACAACCTGCGCGCCGGGCTGCCGTTCGACCGCGCCGACACCCGCCCGCGCCCGGGGGTCCTCAGCGCCCGGCTGGAGCGCCGCCCCGGCTAACCTGCGCGGCCGCCGATGGCCGCCCCGCAGGTCTCACCCAAGAACCGCATCGTCGTCGAGGTCGATCGCGCCTTGTGCTTCGGCTTCGGCGACTGCGTCGACACGCTCCCCGACGTCGTCGCGCTCGACGACGAGCAGAAGGCCTACGTGATCGATCCCGACGCCGCGAGCGTCGACGACATCGCCGAGGCGGCGCAGAACTGCCCTGTCGACGCCATCGTCGTCACCGACGAGCACGGCGAGCAGCTCTACCCGTGAATTGCACTCAAGATTGCACGGCTCCCTGCCGACAACAGGGGGAGACGTTGTAGACGCCGAATCCTCGACGCACGCGCCGAGGAGCGGGGGAACCGAGTAGTTGGGGCTAATTCCGCGGTGAAACCGCGGGAGGCGCAGGCTCTTTTCGCGCCAGCCCGTCAGCTAACCCCGCAGGCCGACGAAAGAGGTGGATCGACGTGCGGGGCGGAGCCCTGGCGGCGTGCGGCAGCGCGCTGCTGCTCGCGCTCGCGGCGCCGGCGGAAGCGGCGACCGGGGGTGCGCAACCACAACCGGATATGAGCGCGGGGGTGTCGGGCGGAGCCGCGGTCGTCCCGAGCGCCGCCGCGCCGGCGACCGACGTGTCCGCGCAGCGGACCGGCCGGACGGCCGTGGCGCCGGCCGGCGTGCCCGACCCCGTCCGCGAGGCGATCGCGACGGCCAACGCGATCGTCGGGCGGCCCTACGTCTGGGGCGGCGGGCACCGCTCGTTCACCGCGCGCGGCTACGACTGCTCGGGCGCGGTGTCCTACCTGCTGCACGGCGGCGGACTGCTGGCCGGCCCGCTGGACTCGAGCAGCCTCATGCGCTGGGGCGCGCCCGGTCCCGGCCGCTGGATCACCGTCTACACCAACCCGTCGCACGCGTTCGTCGAGGTCGCCGGCCTGCGCCTGGACACCAGCGCGGCCGAGGACCCGAGCGGGCGCTCGGGCCCGCAGTGGCGCCCGGCGCGCCGGTCGCACGCGGGCTTCCACGCGCGCCACCCGATCGGTTTGTAGTACACGTAGCTCGTGACCGTCCGCTGGTCCGAGCGCGCCGACCGGGTTCTCGCCGGTGATCTGACCGCCGCACTGGCCTACCTGACGCCCGCCGGCGGCGTCGTGATCACCGCGGTGGCGCCGATCGGGCTGCGCGACCGCGAGCGCGGCGAGGTGACGTTCACGACGTCGCTGGGCTTCGGCCGCAAGCTCGAGCGCATCCGGAGCCGGCCGCAGGTCGCGCTGCTCTACCACGCCCGCGAGCACGGCTTTCACGAGGGCAGCGAGCTCGTGCTCGTCCACGGCACGGCGCGGATCTCCGAGCGGCCCGACCGGACCTACCTCGACGAGGTCGTGGGGCCGGCCGCCGAGTCGTACATGGGCCCGCCGCGGCGCGGCGTGTTCTGGGACCGCTGGCTGCGCGAGTACTACTCCGACCGCGTGCCGGTGCACGTCGACGTCGAGCGCGTCGCGATCTGGTCCGGCCTCGACGGCGCCGGCGAGCCCGAGGTCGACGGCGCGGCGTGGCCGGCGGCCTGGCCGCCGCCGCAGGCCCCGCCGCGCAACGGCGCCGCGCCGCGCGTGGACGTCGAGCGCGCCGCGCGCCGCGCCCGGCCGCTGCGCCACGCGCTGCTCGGCTGGTGCGGGGCCGACGGCTACCCGAGCGTCGTGCCCGTCGAGCTTGGTGATCCCGGTTCGCGCGGCATCCCGCTCACCTCGGCGCGCCCGCTGCCCCCGGGCGGCCGGCGTGCCGGGCTGCTCGCGCACGACTACGGCCCCCACCTCGTCGGCCTGCGGGTGCGCCAGTTCACCGGCTGGCTCGAGGGCGGCGTCTACGCGCCGCACACCGAGCAGGGCTTCCGCGCGCCCTCCAACAAGACGCTGCTGCTGCTCGCCAACGGCTTCATGGCCAAGCGCGGGCTTCGGAAGGCGCGCAAGACGGCGGTCAGCGCCGCTTAGGCATGCGAGTCCACCGGTCCTGAGGGGTTGAGGAGTCGGACCGGATAGCGTTCGGTTCCGACCCTCACCCGACCAGGAGGCGTGATGCCCGGCATCGGTGGACGGTTCTCCACCGTCATCAAGGCGAAGATCTCCAAGCTGCTCGACCGCGCGGAAGACCCCGGCGAGACGCTGGACTACAGCTACAACAAGCAGCTGGAGTTGCTCCAGAACGTCAAGAAGGGCATCGCCGAGGTCGTCACCTCCAAGAAGCGCCTGCAGATGCAGATGGACCGTCTCCAGCAGAACGTGGTCAAGCTCGACACGCAGGCCCGCCAGGCGCTCGCCGCCGGCAAGGAGGACCTCGCCCGCGTGGCGCTCGAGCGCAAGCAGCTCGCCCAATCCGAGCTGCAGGGGCTCGACCAGCAGGTCGCCGAGCTCCAGGACCAGCAGGAGCGCCTGACCGCCTCCGAGCAGAAGCTGCGCACGAAGATCGAGGCCTTCCGGACCAAGAAGGAGGTCGTCAAGGCGCAGTACTCGGCGGCCGAGGCGCAGGTCCAGATCTCCGAGGCCGCGACCGGCGTTGGGGAGGAGATGGCCGATGTCGGCCTGGCGATGCAGCGCGCGCTGGACAAGACCGAGCAGATGCGCGCGCGGGCGTCGGCGGTGGAGGAGCTCGAGGCCGCGGGGACATTCGAGGACCTCACCGCCCTCGGGCCGGGCCAGGACGACATCGACCGCCAGCTCAAGGAGCTGACCAGCGACACGGAGGTCGACTCCGAGCTGGCCCAGATGAAGGCCGAGCTCGGGCCGGGCTCGGGCGGGTCGGCCGGCGAGCTCGAGGGCGGCAAGTCGTGATCGTCCGGATCTCCACCGAGGGCCAGTACGAGCTGCCCGACGACCTCGCCGACGAGCTCAACCGGCTCGACAACGAGACCGTCACCGCGGTGGAGGCCGAGGACGAGTCGCGCTTCGCACAGACGTACGGCGAGCTGCTCGAGCTCGTGCGCACACGCGGGACGCGGCTGTCCGACGACGACCTGCACGAGTCCGAGCTGATCCTCCCGCCCCCCGACCTGACCCTGGCCGAGGCCGGGGAGCAGTTCAGCGGCGAGGGACTGCTACCCGACTAGCGGGCACGGGCACGGGCGGCGGGGCCGTCCAGATGCGCATCAGCTGGTCGAGCCCCGTCACCTTGAACTTGAGGGCGGTCCCGTGGTCGCCGACCACGATGTCCAGCGTTCCGCCGGTGTGGACCAGCCGACGGTGCGCGCCGACGATCGCGGCCAGCCCGGACGAGTCCAGGACGGTGACCCCGCGCAGATCGACCACGATCCGGTTCGGCGCGGAGGCGAGCGCCTCGGCAAGCGCGTTCTTGAGCTCCGGCGCCGTGAACAGGTCGACCACGCCGCGCAAGACCATCAGCCACCCGCCGTCATGCAGTGACTCCCGCGTGACCGCGAAGACGTCCTCCACCACGGCTGCGACCCTACCGCGCCCGGCGGAGGCGCGCGCCAGAACTTAAGCGGTCTCAGCGCGAAATTGCCGTGAGCGCACCGCGCGCAGCGTTGCCAGCCCGCCATGGCGCACGAAGAGGAGCGCGAGCCCGACAAGCGTGACCGGAAGGAAGAGCACGAGGCGCAGCGCCAGCACGTACGTCGCGCCGCCGACGCCGCCGGTCAGCGCCCTGACCCCGAAGAGCACGGCGGCGTCGAACGTGCCGACGTAGCCCGGCGCCGCCGGGACCAGCGCGACGAGGTTCGTCAGCGCGACCAGATAGAGGGCGTCGAGGCCGCGCAGCGGCAGCTCGACCGCCTCGGCGACCGTCGCGTACACCGTGGCCTCCAGCACCCAGATCAGCACCGTGCCGAGCAGCAGCCAGGCGCCGGTGGGGCTGAGCAGCGCGCGGCTCGGACGCAGCAGCGCGATGGCCAGCTCGACTGCGCGCTGCAGCCGCGGGTGGCCGCGGCGGACGCGCGGAAGCGCGACCGCGGCCAGGGCGAGGGCGGCGAGGCCGGCCAGCACCGCGAGCACGGCGTGCACGGCGGGCAGCCCGGCGTCGGTCAGGACGAGCCCGCCCAGGACGAGGAAGATGCCGCCCAGCGTGGCGGCGTCGAGCACGCGCTCGGCGACCGCGGCGCCCAGGACCTCGGGCGTCGACAGGCCGGTGCGCCGCGCGGTGAGCACCGACTTGAGCAGGTCGCCGGCGCGGGCGGGCAGCGTGTTGTTGCCCATGTAGCCGACCGCGGTCAGCGAGTAGGCGTCGGCGCGGCGGCTGCGCGCGCCCACCAGCCCGAGCACGCGGTGCCAGCGCTCGCCGCGGGCCAGCGTGGCCAGCGCGTAGAGGCCGATCGCCACGACGAGCGTCCGCGCCGCGTGGCCGGGGTCGGGCAGCGCCGGGAGGCGCTGGCGCGAGGCCCACCAGACCACGGCGGCCAGCGCGGCCAGCGAGACCCCGATCTGCAGGAGGACGGTGCGTCGAGTGGCGGTCACGTTCACAGGAGCGGTACCCCTTCGCGCCTAGATCGGCACGCCCCACAGCGGGAACCAGCGCTCGAGCTCGGGCTCGATCGGCAGCTCGCCCCCGATCTGCGCCTTGAGCTGCAGCTCGCGCTCGACGGAGCGCTGCTGGGCGCCGGGGGCCGGCACGAACGGGTACCACCACCCGCGCTTGTAGTTGTAGATGAAGTAGAGCGGCTTGCCGTTGGCATCCTCGAACGCGAACACGGCGGCGAGCAGGCGGTCGCCGTAGCCGCCCGACTGCAGCGCCTCGGAGACGGCGTTGACGCCGACGACGAGGTCCTCGACGTCGGGGTCGCGCAGCACCATCCAGCGGTAGCCGAACTCGTCGTCGCGGGTCTCGAGGTCGGTCCCGGTCTCCTCACCGGTCGAGCGGACGATCTCCTCCATGTCGCGCACGATCTGCGCGAAGTCGCCGGTGGAGAGCGGCTGGAAGACCAGGCCCGCCACGCCGCGGGAGCGGATGTCGAAGCTCGTCTGGAGGGTCACGTAGGCGGTCGAGATCGCGAACAGGCGGTCGCTCTTGGCGGGACCGGCCACCTTGCGGCGGCCCAGGAGGGCGTCGAGGAACCCCATGCGGGGCCGCAGCTTAGGCGGCGGCCCCGATGGTGCCCTGCAGTTGCTGCTCGAGGCGCTGCAGCCGGGCGATCCGCTGCTCGACCGGCGGGTGCGTCGAGAAGAAGCCGGCGATCGACTGCTTGGTCTTGGCCGGGATGATGAAGAAGGCGTTCAGGCCCTCCGCCGTGCGCAGGTCCTGCGACGGGATGCGCTCCATCGTGCCCGAGATCTTCAGCAGGGCCGAGGCCAGCGCGCTCGGGCGGCTGGTGAGGATCGCGGCGCCGCGGTCGGCGGCGAACTCGCGGTAGCGCGACAGCGCCTGCATCAGGAAGAACGAGATCACGTAGACCATCAGCGACACGAGGATGACCGGCAGGAAGCCGCCGCCCTCCTCGTCGTCGTCGCCCCAGCCGCCGCCGCCGAAGAGGAAGCCGAAGTTCAGGATCATCGACGCGACCGAGGCGAAGAAGCTCGCGATCGTCATGATCATCACGTCGCGGTTGATGACGTGGCTGAGCTCGTGGGCCATGACCCCCTCGAGCTCGGACGGCGACAGCAGCTCCATGATCCCGGTGGTCGCGCACACCGTCGCGTGCTTCTGCGAGCGCCCCATCGCGAACGCGTTGGGCATCGGCGTCTGGGCGATCGCGACGCGCGGCTTCGGCAGGTCGGCCTGCAGGCAGAGCCGCTCGA
>VAWY01000289.1 GCA_005888335.1 Actinomycetota bacterium | reverse complement strand
ACTGGGGGTCCACGCGGTGATGGTCGCCCGGATGGTCGGGGCCTCGCCGATCATCGCGCTGGACCCGAGCACGGCGGCGCGGCAGCGCGCGCTGGACCGCGGCGCGGACCACGCGCTCGACCCCCGGGAGGAGGGGGTCGTGGAGCAGGTGTGGGAGCTCACCGGCGGGCTCGGGCTCGACGTCGCGGTCGACCTCTATGGCGCCAATCGGGTGCTCGTGCAGGCGGACGCGTGCCTCGCGCGCTTCGGGCGGCTGGTGATCATCGGCCTGTCGAACGAGCCGATATCGCTTGGGCCGAACGCCCTCTTCGGCGTGTCCTCCCACTCGCTGCTGGGTCATCTCGGATACGACAAGTCGCACCTCGACCAGCTCATCGCCTTCGTGGCAAGCGGGCGGCTCGACGTCTCGGGCTCGGTCTCCGACGTCATGCCGCTCGACGACGTGGTCCGCGGCGTTGAGCGGCTCGCCACCAAAGAGGGCGACCCGATCCGGCTCGTCGTCGCGCCGTAGCCCTCGCGCGCTGGCGGCGGAGTACGCGGGGCGAGCGGAGCCGGGCTCACCGCAGCACCTGCGCCGCCTCGCGCAGCCACAGTTGCGCGCGGTCGATGTTGGGGCCGCTCGGCGCGAGCAGGACAGTCTCAAGCTGCAGCTCGGTCATGATGCGCAGCGCGCGCTGCGGGTCGGGCTCGGTCAGCGCCTCCTCGATCCGGTCCGCGAGCCGGTCCGGTTTCGTTGCGAGCGGCGCGACGCGCGCGGAGATGCGCTTCGTCGTCGGCTGCCAAACGCGATTGAGCGCGAAGACGATCGTGAGGACGCGCATCGCGGCGTCGACGAGCCACTCGGTGAGCGCCAGCCGGTCGCCCGGCCGGATGATCGTCAGCAGCCCGGCGGGCGTGTAGCCGCCCCAGGGAAGCGCCGCCTCCTCGATCTGCGCCGCCGCCAGCTCCTGCGGGTACTCGCGAAGCCGCTCCTGCCACGCCGCAAGCAGTCCCGTCGTCCGCAGCGGCACGCCGTGCACGAGCGCGTCGGCGGTCGACGGCGCCTCGCCCGCGAGCAGGGCGTCGATCCGTGCTTCTGCGTACTCGCGAGGCCACCAGACCAGCTCGAGCGGCACGCGCTCGAGATAGCCGGAGACGCGCCGCGCCTGCTCGTCCCACGCGCCCCAGGTATCGAGCTCCCCTAGGCCTGCCGCGCGAGCAAGCCCGAAGCAGTCCTCGAGCTCGAGCGGCTCGCCCGTGATGACGAGCATCTCGATATCGGACACCTCGTCCGCCAAGCCGCGCGAGACGCTGCCTGTTAGGACGACCTCCTCCGCGACCTCGGCGGGAAGCGCGTCCGCGACCCGCTGCGCGAGCGCCCGCAACTTCTCGCTCCTCGCCGTTGCCATGTCGAAACCGAATTGTCGGGCCGCCGTGATTCGGACAAGACCGTCCCGGCTCGTCGATCACTCCATGCCGAGGGGGCCCTGGGAGTCGCCGGAGAGGAACTGGCGCACGAAGGGGTTGTCGGAGTTGAAGAGCTCCTCGGCCGGGCCGGACTCGACGATCCGCCCCTTCCAGAGCACGGAGATGTGCTCGGCGACCCGCCGCGTCGTGGGTGATGATGGTGTACGACCGGTGTGCCAGCGGTACTCGTCGTCGGGGTCGCTGACCACGGTGACGCGGGTCGGGTCGGGCGTCGTCATCAGTCCCCCTTGTGGACGGGCAGTGCGTAGCGGGACGGCTGGAGCGAGACGCTGGGGTTCTCGAGCGTGGCGAGGCGTTCGATCAGCCGGTCCCATTGGCCGGGTTTGAGCACGGAGTCGAACTTCTCGGCGCCGGTGCCGGTCAGCGGCCGGAAGCCGACGTGGATGTGGTCGTTGTGGTCGGGTAGCGCGAGGGTGTTGTCGGCGCCGGGGTAGGCCATCAGGGTGATGATCTGGTGGGGCTTCATCACGCCCTGCAGCGTGAGCAGCCGGCGGACGGTGATGTCGGTGATCGATCCCGGGCCCTGGTGGCCGAGGATCGGGATGCCGTCGATCTTGGCGATGTCGACGGCGTCGCCGGTGGAGTGCTCGGAGACGTTGCCGGCCGACGTGAGCTCGGAGTGCCCGCAGTTGAGGCTGGTCACCGTCGGCCTGAGGCCTGACGCGGTCAGGAACTCCAGGGTCGCCAGGACGCGACGATCGATCTGGCCGGCCGCGATGTCCTGGCGGCCGCACCGGTAGATGTCGATGCCCGGGTCGGCCAGGACGCGGCGCTGGAGCGCCTCCTTGCTCATGAGCAGGACCTGGCCCACGGTCGGCGAGTGCGCGTCGCGGCCGTAGAACGGGTTGCGCCCGGCAGCGCGGTAGATCGCCGTGGACTCCAAAAGCTTCCAGCCGTCGAGGATCGGCTTGGGGTCAATCCGCGGCGCGCCGCGACCGGCCGGCCGGATCTCGAAGGTGAGGTGCGGCGCCTGCTTGACGCCGACGGTGCCGATGCGGCCGAGGATGGTGCCGGCGATGACCTGCGAGCCGACGCGGAGGCGCCTGAGATCGCGGTGCTCGCGCCCGAAGAGGTAGCTGGCAAACGTCAGGCGCGGCGTCGCCACGGCGGCCGGCGAGCGCTCGGGCGGGCCGGCGAGCTGGGGGCCGGCGCTCGCCGGCATCGGCGCGCCGAGGAGCTGGCGGCCGGCGCTCAGCGGCGACGGGTGCGCAGCCCCCGCGACCTGGCGGCCGGCGGTGGCCGGCGCGCGCGGGGCGGGGTCCTTGGCGGGCAGGGTGAGCTCGCGCGCGACCTCGTCGCGGCCGACGCGGCGCGACCGGGGGACCGGGTAGACGCGCGCGACCTTCTTGAGGTGGGCATAGGTGTAGGTGTTGCCGAAGGCGTCGCGCAGCCTGATGAAGCGGCCCAGGCGCGCACCGGTGCCGATCCGCGTGATGCGACCGTCCTGGACGGCGATGACCGGGGTGCCGGCCTTGGCGAAGATGTCGATCGAGCGCCGGTCCGAGCGCGCCTCGACGGGGACGGCCGCGTTGTGGCCGCGCTTGACGCGGCGCGTCGCCTCGCGGGCGGAGAGCTGGTCGGCGTAGGCGGCGCGACCGGCGACGGGGAAGCGGCCCTCGGTCAGGCCGGTCAGCGAGCCGACGAAGTCGGCGGGCAGCCCACCGAGCAATCGGGCGCGCAACAGGACCGAGTCGACGTACCAGTCGGCGTGGTTGTAGGCGAAGACCGCGCGCCGCAGGTCGTCGGGCGCGCCGGCCGCCTTGAGGTAGCGCGCGGCGGAGAAGATCGCGTCGACCGGGTTGTACGGGTCCTTGCGCCGGTCGCCGTTGCCGTCTACCCCCCAGCGCTTCCACGTCGAGGGCAAGAACTGCATCCACCCGACCGCGCCCGCGGTCGAGACGTTGAGGTTGCGCCCGTAATCGGTCTCGATCTCGTTGATCGCCGCCAGGACCTCCCAGCGCAACCCGTACTCGATCCCCGCGGCCTGGTAGATCGGCAGCAGAAACGGCGGGATCCGGAACCTGTCGATGAAGAAGTTCGGCACGCCGATCGGCGCCGGGCCCGGCAGCGCCAAAGAGAACGTAGGGTCCGCCGGCGTCGGGACGCCGCCCGGCGCGCGCCGGGGCAGACGCGCCGGAACGTGAAGCCGGGCCGGGCGCAACGGCGTGACCCGCTCGAGCGGCCGGCGCGGGACCCGCAACCGCGGGCGTCGGGGCGCCCGGGCGGGCTTGC
>VAWY01000286.1 GCA_005888335.1 Actinomycetota bacterium | reverse complement strand
CGGCGTCGAACAGCAGCGACCAGCCCCCATGCGCTGGGATCGCCGGAAGCCCGGCGAGTTGCTCCATCGTCGCGTCGTGGCGGCGTTCCCACTCGGCGACCCAGGCCGCGTGGTCATCGGCGCGCAGCGCCGCAATCGCACCTAGCTGGTTAAACCCGCTGGCGACGAGCCCGTTGTAGATGTGGACCATTCCGAGCTGGGGCGTGTCCGTCTCGGACGCGACGATCCAGCCGATCCGCCATCCGATCATCCGCTGTTCACAGGCGACGCCGCCCAGCGTGACCGTGAGATCGCGCATCCCCTCCAGCGCTGCGGGCACGACGACCTTCCTCCCCCCGAAGACGATCGCCTCCATCGCGCTCCAGTAGAGGAGCCGGATCTGCCGCTCGGTGCAAATGCGCTGCACCGCCGCCCATTCCTCATCGTTGAGGACCCATCCAGACGGGAACGACGGGTTGCCGAAAAAGATGGCCCGCGTGCGATCCGAGACGGCCGCGCCCAGCGCGTCGAGGTCCCAGCGCCAGCCGTGCTCAGTGGGGTGCAGCGGGACCAGCCGCGGAACGCCCCCCGCCAGCCGCACCCGCTGGAGCATCCCTGCATACGTCGGATCGGGGACGATCACCTCTTCGCCGGGATCCGTCAATGCGAGCAGCGCATCGAGCATGTTGTCGCCCTCGCCCGAGGTGATCACCACCTCACTCTCAGGGTCGTACTGGGGACCCCCGCGCCGGACGATGAGGCGCGCGACCTCGTGCTTGAGCTCGCCCATGCCCGTGAACGGGAGCCACGAATTCGCCTCGTCGGTGCCCACCGCCGCCCGCGTCGCGTCGACCGCCGCGGCCGGCGGCGGGATGTCGGTGTCCAGGTTCTCCATACGCAGGATCTCGGGATCGCTGCCAGCCGCCGCCGCGACCTTGTCGATCGAGAACCCAGGGATGCCCGTCAGCCGCTCCCCCACGGGGTGCACACTATCCGGGGCGGGCTGTCACGCACCCCGGGCTGGCGTGCGACGACGAGGTAGCGGTCGACGGTGGCGTCGTAGTCGGGCGCTGCCCTTCGCGCGAGGGAGCAGCGCGGCGGCCGACCCGTCAGACGCCCGCAGGTCGTCCTCTGCCGGAGCAAGTCTGCTCCCGCGGGACGCCCGCTTTATGGGGTGTGAGCGCACTCTGACCACGAGCCTGGTGGCGCACGAGTGCGATATGCCAATCAAACGATGGTTGCCGCTCAGGCACCCGGGGTATCGCCTGGAGCTCCTTTTCCAGGGCGTCCAGGAGGCTGCCCATACCCTCGGCGCGCCCGGCCGGGGACTCGTGGCCGTCGAGGAACGCACCCTGCTCGGTGAAGACCATGTGGGTTCCGCTGTCGCCCGCGGCCGTGAACTCCACCGTCGCCAGCGAGACGGAGATCCTCGTCCCGTCCAAGAACATGTCGTAGGCGTAGACGATGCGCTGGGCCGCGACGATGTCGTGGAAGAGCGCCTCATAGCGGTAGGCGCGCCCATCCGGCGCGCTCCCGCTGCTGTGTTCCCGCCCCCGACGCGGAAGTCGAGCTCGAGATGCGCCTCGGAGTCGCTGTACCAGCGTGCCTTGGCCTCAGGATCGGCCCAGGCCGCGAACGCTCGCTCGGGCGATACCTCGTACTTGCGCTCGACGACAAAGCTGGCGTGCTCCACCGATCGTCCGCTCATCGCTCGTCCCCTTTCGGTTCGTCGTTGCCTTCGGCGAAGTACTCGCCAAGGCGGTCGAAGCGGCGCTCCCAGCTCGACCGCCGTTCGCCGATCCATCGCTCCACGGGCAGCAGCGCCGCCGGCTCGATCCGGCAGGTCCGCACCCGCCCAACCTTCTCGGAGCGGACGAGTCCGCTCACCTGCAGCACCTGCAGGTGCTGGACCACTGCCGACAGCGACATCGGCAGCGGCTGCGCGAGTTCGCTGACCGTGGCCGGCCCGCGGCTCAATCGCTCGACGATGATCCTTCTATTGGGATCGGCCAGCGCGTGAAAGACGCAATCGACAGGTTCACGCGCCGCACGTCGGTGAAGCATTGACTTAAGTATATTGCGCCCCCATGACGATTCGCGGCCCGCGATCCGAGTCGGCGTCGACGGCACCGACGGGGCGAAAAGGATCTTCTCGCCCTCGACCGGCACGCAGCTCCTCGAGCGCGGCGGGATCGACCAGGTCGACCTCCACGTCCTGCCCGCCTCCTGGGCGACGGCACCCGCCCGTACGACGTCGCGGGCGAGTCCACGCGCAAGCTGCCGAACCTGGGTCGGCGATGACCCGAATGCCGCGACCAACCTCCGTTTCCGCACCACTACGAGAACTGACCCCCACCAAAGGAGCCCCCACCATGTCACTCACCCGCGTCCAAAACTTCGCCGTCTCGCTCGACGGTTTCGCCACCGGAGAAGGTCAGACTCGCGACGCACCTTTCGGCCACGCCGACGACCGGCTGCACGAATGGATGTTCGCGACCCGGTGGTGGGGCCAGGCGGACGGGACCGGCGGCATCGACGACGCCTTTGCCCAGCTGTTCGATCCGGGCATCGGTGCCGAGATCATGGGTGCCGGGAAGTTCGGCTGGCCCGGATGGCACGAAGACCCGGAGTGGAAGGGCGCGTGGGGTTCCAACCCGCCGTTCCACACTCCGGTCTTCGTCCTCACCCATCACACGCGCCCGTCGATCGAGATGGAGGGCGGCACCACGTTCAACTTCATCGACGCTTCGCCTGCCGAGGCGCTCGAAGCGGCCCGCGAGGCTGCGGGCGGCCAGGACGTCCGCATCGGCGGAGGTCCCACCGTGGTCCGCGACTTCCTTGCTGCCGGGCTCGTCGACCACGTGCACACGGTGGTGGTCCCGATCCTGCTCGGCCGAGGCGTACGCCTCTGGGACGGACTGGAGGGCCTCGAGAAGGACTACAACGTCGAGGCCACCTCCTCGCCCAGCGGAGTCACGCATGTGACATTCACCCGTGCGGGTGTCTGAACCTGCCTCGGTCGAGAACCCGCGGCGCAGGGTAGGGGCTCTCACGCGTTAACGGACGCGCGAACCCTTCCCGACACCGGCCCGGCCATCAACAGCGCCACCATCCCGGCCGTCGACTGCGCCGCCGGCGTGCCGGTCACCAACTGCGCGAAATCGCCCCCGCGTGCCGAACTTCAGCTACGCCTAACAATCGCCCGCGTCGCGTGACGATCTGACCGATGCCAAGTGTCGTCCCGTCCGGTTCGGTACCCGAGCTCCGCTGCCGCCCTCCGTGTAAGGCGAGCGTCCGAACGGATGTCGTTCTACGCCCGCCCGCCATGCGGGCGTAGATGACACCAGTTCAGAAGCGCACGTCTCGCCGGGCTGCCGCTCTCGCGTGAAGGGGGCGCTATCGCGGGCGCTTCCACGGAAGCGGACCGCGCTTCCGTCCCACGTGGAACAAGCGCTGTCGCGACCGCTTCTGCGGCAGCGCGCGGGCGGTGCAAAGGGGCGCTCGCGAGGCCGCGCCCGGACCGAAGCTGATGAGCCGTGGCGTGCACGAGTTGCGCGGGGGGACTGCCCGAAAGACTGCGCCTCAGTGGTCACATAGGCGCGTAAAATGGCTTGGCTAAGCCAAGTCCAGGCCGCTCCGGGGGGATCTTGACAACCGTCGTGGGCCTATAACGGCCGTACGAGGCCGAGGAGGCGCTGGGCCGGGCGGGCGTCGCTTGCGCAGGTCCACCCGCGTAGGTCGGGGCGCGCGCCGTAGAGCACGAGGACGTGGCCGTCGCGGTCGTGGGCGCCGCCGTCGACGAGCGCGGCCGAGGGCGCGTGGAGCGCGGTGGCGCCGGTGTCTCGCAGCTTTCGCGCGTGTGCCTGGCAGGTGGGGTAGCTGGCGAGGCCTCCGCGGAGAACGTCGGCCGGCAGCTGGGGTGATGCGGCTGGCTCGTCGTCGGGTACCTCGAGCGCCCAGAGGGTTCGGGCGATGCCGGCGAGGTCGGCCGCCTCGGTGATCTCCTCGTGGCGCAGGAACTCGGCCCAGGCGCCGTCGGGGGTGTCGGCGAGATATTGCGCGGGTCCCTCTGCGGGCCCGTGCCAGCGCGCGGGCGGTTGCGTGGCGTCCTGCCAGAGAAACGGCCAGCGGCGATCGGCGTTTCGAAACCAGATCACGCGGCCGCGGCGGCACCGGTCAGTTCGTCGGCGAGCCTGACGACGCGCTGCAGGCGTTCGTCGTCTTCGCTGTCGGCCTGCGCGAGCACCGCCGTCGGCGTTGCGTCGTCGAGCGCCCTGCGCGGCCGTTCGAACCAGCGCCGGATGCCGTAGGCGTTATACGAGCCGACGAGGGCGGCGAGCAGG
>VAWY01000287.1 GCA_005888335.1 Actinomycetota bacterium | reverse complement strand
AGGCGGGCACGGTCAAGGGTTTCGCGTACGAGGATGGCGAGGGAGCGATGTTCCGAACGGGCTACAAGCGCCCGTCGCAGCGCGCCTCGGCCATCATCGAACTCGTCAAGCAGCAGCGCCTCGCTTCGTAACAGGCCGAAGAACCCCCTGTGCCGCTCGGCCGCAGGCGCGTTCGTCCGGGGCCTCACCCGAACAGGTCCGCCACGCGTCGGCTCATCGCCGCGTTCGAGGCGTTGAACCGCGCGCACAGCTGCTCGACGTCCCCGCCGACCTGCGCGTGCTCGCGCACCACGAGCCACGCGGGCATGAGCAGCGCCGCCGCGAAGCGGCTCGCCTCCTCCTCGATGTCGTCGGCGTCGGGGTCGGGCGTCTCATCGACCGAGGGGCGGCGGCAGAAGAGCGAGCGCTGGCCGTCGCGGTGCAGCTCCCAGTGGCCGAGCTCGTGGCCGATGGTGAAGCGCCGGCGCGGCGGCCACTGGCGGGCCTCGTCGGCGTTGACCCAGATCTCGCCACGCGCCGGGAGCAGCAGGCCGGACAGCGTCTGGCCGGGCGCCAGCGGCGGGGCGCCGGGCGCGGCGGTCAGGTCGTCGACGTCGCGGACGAGCAGGCCGAAGACGCTGTCGGCGATGTCCTCGACCGGGACGGGCAACGACTCGCCGTCCCACAGCCACGACGGCAGCTTGGCGAGCACCCGCTCGGCATGCTCCTCCGCCCGGTCCATCGAAGGTCGATGCTAGCCAAGGCCGAGCGACCGCACGAGCCGCTCGACGGTCCGCCGCGGGGCGCCGCGGCGCGCTCGTCGACCGGCCAGGCGCGCGCGCAGCGCCGCGGCGAGCTCGAGGTCGCCGACGTCGATCGCGAAGGCGAGCACCCGGTAGGGGTTGGGGCGGTGCCGCATGGCGTTCAGGAGGTCGGTGTGCCGCCCGGTCCTCTGACGGCTCCGCGGAAGAGCTCGTCGACCTCGTCCCACGCTTCGTCGGAGCGCCGGCGCGCGGCGGGGGCGCCGGCCGACGTCGTCTCCATGAAGCCCGGGTCGGGCGTCGCAGTCCGGGCGAACAACGCTCGCGCGCCCGCCTCGCCTGGCCGCGGCGCAAAGCCGCGTGCCGCTGCGCGAAGCGCGTCGCGCGTCGTCCCGGTCAGCGAGGCGAGCGCGTCGAGCACGCGATCCGAGACGCCGGCCGGCTCGAGCAGGCCCTGCTCCATCGCGTGGTAGTACCGCTCGACCTTCTCCTCGCGCCCGGCCACGCCGAGCACACCGGCGAGCCGGGCGACGAGCTCGCTGCGCTTCAGCCGCGCGCCGTGGCGGAGCCGCGGCAGCACGACCGGCCAGGTGCCCGCGACGCCCTCCAGCGACTCGGTGAGGTCGTCGACGAGGTGGCGCGCGGGCGACTGCGCGTAGGCGGTGGCGTCGAAGGGCCGGCGCGGCGCGCGCTCCAGGTACGCGTCGATCAAAGCCTCGAGTTCGCGCCGGTCGGTCCCGCCGACCTGCTCCAGATACGCCTGCGGCCGCGTTGACCGGTCGGCCTCGAAGTCCTCGATGAACTGCCGCAACAGGCGCTCGACATCGGGCATGTGGTCAGCCATTGTCACCTTCGTCCAGGCGCCGCCGCAGCTCCTTCCGGAAGCGGCGCACGATCTGGTAGGCGTTGTCGGGCGTCATGCCGGGCACCTCGGTGCACGCGTCGGCCGCCGAGCGGTCCTCGAAGACGACGATCTCGACGACGCGGCGGTGGTCGTCGCGCAGCTCGTCGAGCAGGTCCTCGAGGATCATCTGCACCTCGACGTACCCGGCGCCGTCGGCGGCCGCCGGCTCGCCGCCGCTGCCCTCGGCGTCGTCGCGCACCAGCGGGGTCTGGTCGACCTCGCGCTCGCGCGCGCGGTAGAAGTCGACGACGCGGCGCTTGAGGATCGTCTGCAGCCACGAGCGGAACTCGCCGATCGACTCGCCGGCGAAGCTCGAGCGGATGGCGTCGGCGATCACGTCGCCTGTGACGTCCTCGACCGCGTACGCGGGGAGCTTCACGCTGACGCGCGAGGCCACGACGTCCCAGTAGCCGAAGACGAGGATCTGCAGGGCCAGCCGCGCGGCGGCGCTGTCGCCGGCGTCGCGGGCGGCGCGCAGGTAGGCGATCAGCTCGTCGTCCGTGCGGGCGGCGAGCTCGTGCTCGTTGAGTCGGCGGAACGGGGGCAGGACCGGAGGGTCGGCTGTCGGACCGGGGATCTGACGGCGAAGGCTGGCAGAAGGCGGCGATCCGGTGCGCTCAAGACCCGGCGCGGCGCACGCGCCGACCGGCTACGAGTCGAGCCGCTCCAGCAGCTCCGCGGCGTCGGTCTCGTCGCCTCCATCCCGCTCGAGCTCGAGCGCGCGCTCGTAGGCCGCGCGCGCTTCGGCCGTTTCGCCGACCGCCGCGGCGGCCCTGCCCAGCCAGCACCAGTTCCAGCTGCCGCACGGCGCGATCTCGGTGTAGTGGCGCAGGTGCCGGTAGGCCTCGGGGAAGCGGCCGAGGTCGTAGAGCGTGTAGCCGAGGCCGAAGTGAGCCATCGGGTCGCCCGCCTGGAGGCAGGCCAGCCACAGGCCGAGGGCCTGTTCGCCCTCGGCGTCGATAGCGGCGCTGAAGAAGTGACGGTTGATCGAGCTGTGCTCGCCGAACAGTGCGCGGGCGGCGAGGACGATTTCACCGGCGGGCACCGCGCGCAGGCCGAGGACCGGAGCGTCGAAGCACGGCCCGTTCCAGATCTCGGCGACCTCGGGGTCGTCGGGATCGAACCGCGAGAAGTCGACGACCTTGAAGCCGACCTCGCGGCCGCCCGGCTCGTCGTGCAGGAACCCGAAGGAGTCGCACACGCCGCGCCAGTTGTCCGGAGGCTGGGCGTCATCGACGCGGCCGAACTCCAGGGCGATCAGCCAGTCGAGGTCGGCGATGTGGTTGAGGTAGAGCCGCGGAACCTTCACCACCGAGAAGTCGGCGGTGCAGGCACTGAGCTGACAGC
>VAWY01000121.1 GCA_005888335.1 Actinomycetota bacterium | reverse complement strand
ACCCACACAAGGAGGACGCACGACATGCGAGTCATGGTCCTGGTCAAGGCGACCGAGCAGAGCGAAGCCGGCGAGATGCCGAGCGAGCAGTTGCTGAGCGAGATGATGGCCTTCAACGAGGAACTCGTGAAGGCCGGCGTGATGCTCGCCGGAGAGGGCCTGCATCCCAGCTCAGCGGGCGCCCGCGTCGTGTTCACGCGCGGCGAGCGCAAGGTCATCGACGGTCCGTTCGCCGAGACCAAGGAGCTGCTCGCCGGCTACTGGCTGTGGCAGGTCAAGTCGCTCGACGAGGCGATCGAGTGGGTCAAGCGCGTCCCGGACCCCATGCCCGGCACCGAGGCGGTCATCGAGATCCGCCCGGTCTTCGAGGCCGAGGACTTCGGCGAGGAGCTCACGCCCGAGCTGCGCGCCAAGGAGCAGGAGCTGCGCCAGCAGGTCGAGGCCGGCCAGTAGACGAGACCGTGGGCGATGTCCGGCGCACCCTCGACGGCGTCTGGCGCATCGAGTCGGCGCGCCTGATCGCCGGCACCGCGCGGGTCGTGCGCGACGTCGGGCTCGCCGAGGACCTCGCCCAGGAGGCGTTCGTCGCCGCGCTCGAGCAATGGCCTGAGTCAGGTGTCCCGGACAATCCGGGCGCCTGGCTCATGGCCACCGCCAAGCACCGCGCGATCGATCGCCTGCGCCGCGCCGAAGTGCACGACCGCAAGACCCATGAGCTCGCGCGCGAGGTCGAGCGGCGCGGCGAGTACGAGACCCCGGATCTGGCCGCCGCCATCGACGATCCGTTCGACGACGACCTGTTGCGGCTCATCTTTGCGGCCTGCCACCCGGTGCTCTCGACCGACGCACGGGTCGCCTTGACGCTGCGCCTGCTCGGCGGCCTGACGACCACCGAGATCGCGCGCGCCTACCTCGTTCCGGAGGCCACCGTGGCCCAGCGGATCGTCCGCGCCAAGCGCACGCTCTCAGCGGCTCGCGTCCCGTTCGAGATCCCCGGGCGCCGGGAGCTCGCCGGGCGCCTCGCGTCCGTGCTCGAGGTCATCTATCTCGTGTTCAACGAGGGCTACGCCGCCACCGCCGGCGAGCGGTGGCTGCGGCCCGAGCTCCTCGAGGAGGCGCTGCGTCTCGGGCGCATACTCGCCGAACTGCTCCCGGCCGAGCCCGAGGTCCACGGCCTCGTCGCGCTCATGGAGCTCCAGGCCTCGCGCGCGCGGGCGCGGATCGGGCCGGGCGGAGCGCCGGTCCTGCTGCTCGACCAGGACCGCTCGCGCTGGGACTGGATGCTCGTCGAGCGCGGCCTCGCCGCGCTCGAGCGCGCGTACCGAACCGGCGGCGCCCTCGGGCCTTACACCCTGCAAGCGGCGATCGCCGCCTGTCATGCCCGTGCACGCGCCGCCGAGGACACCGACTGGGAGCGCATCGTCGCGCTCTACGACGGCCTGGCCCAGCTGATGCCCTCGCCGGTCGTCGAGCTCAACCGCGCGGTGGCGATCGGCATGGCGTGCGGCCCGGCGGCGGCGCTCGAGCTGGTTGACGCCATCAGCGAGGAGCCGGCGCTGCGCGACTACCACCTCCTGCCGACCGTTCGCGGCGATCTGCTCGAGAGGCTGGGCCGCAAGGCGGAAGCCAGTCGGGAGTTCCAGCGCGCGGCGGCGATGACGGGCAACGCGCGCGAGCGCGCCGTGCTGCTGGAGAGGATGGGCGCCTGCGCACCCAGGGACGGCTATCGCTAGTCCGCGTGCATGGGAGCAGCGCGCGGCGAACTGGCGCGGATGTTCAGTGCCTTGACGAGCGCGCACGCCTTTGTCGTGGTCCTACGGCGACGCTCCCAGCGACTGACCAGCTCTCGTCGCCGCTGCTCCTCTTGGGGGCAAGAACGGCAGTCCTCGCTCGCGGCGCCCCGCTGGCTGAGTTGGACGACGAGGAGCAGGTGCTGCGGGTTACTCGACGAGCCCAAGCGCGAGCAGGCTCTCAGCAGTGGCTACGACGGCTTCACGATCGCCGCGCGGCGTCCAGGCGAGGACACGCCGAGCCTTCTCGTTCGTAGCGCGCTTGCGCACGCCCAGCTCGGGGGTCAACTGGCGCAGCGAGCCGTCGAACCGCGAAGCCAGGCGCACCAGGGGATTGGGAAGCTCGCGCTTTGGGATCTTCTTCGCGCGCTCCGGGAGCGCCTCGCGCAGCCACGCGCCGATCTCGCTGATCCAGCGAAAGTCCTCGCCGATGGCCAGGAACCGCTCGCCGGCCGCCTCGGGCGCCTTCATCGCGCGCACGTGCAAATCGGCGACGTCGCGGACGTCCACCAGGCCGAAGGCAACCTTCGGCGCGCCGGGCATCGAACCGTCGATCAGCCGCTTGACGAGCTCGATCGACGTCGAGGCGTCCGGCCCCAGCAGCGGTCCAAGGACCGCCACGGGGTTGATCACCGCAAGCTCCAGCGGCCCCCCTTCCGCCTCGACGAACTCCCAGGCGGCGCGCTCGGCGACCGTCTTCGACTTCGCGTAGGCGCTGACTCCGGGACCATCGACATCGGTCCAGCTGGTCTCGTCGTAGACCGTGTCCGGGCGACCGTGTCCGTAGCCGATCGCCGCGAACGACGATGTCAGGACGACGCGACGGACCGCCGCTTCGCGCGCGGCGCGCAGGACGCGCAGCGCGCCGTCGCGCGCGGGGACGATCACCTCGTCCTCGTGCTTTGGCTGGCCCAGGGGAAACGGAGACGCGACATGCAGCACGTACTCGCAGCCGGCCACCGCCTCCGCCCAGCCGGCGTCAGCGGTGAGGTCGGCGACGACCACCTCCAAGGGTCCGTCTCCGACCATGCCACGCACCTCGGGCTCCCGTGAGAGCGACCGCACCGTCGTGCGCACTCGGTAGCCCTCCTCGTGCAGCCGTTTGATGCAGTGCGCGCCGATGAACCCGGACCCACCGGTGACGAGAACGAGCCGGTCGGGCATGGGCAGCAGCGTAATCGACGCCGCGCACACACTCCGAACGGACTACCGCTCGGGACGATCAAGCGGCACTACGCCACGACCGCCAGCGGCCACGGTCGCCGCGGCTGGCTCCCGCGACGGCCGCTGATCGGCCGAGCTCAGACCGGCGGGCGCCGCTCGCCGGCGACCTCGAGCTCGGTCACCTTCAGCCGCGTGACCTCGAGCTCGTCGATGGTCAGACGCTTGATGCTCGCCCGCCCGATGGCCAGCCGTCCGATCGCCACCGCGCCGACCGCGAGCGCGCCGATCGCGACGGGCGCCATCGCGGTCGGGCCGCGCAGTCCCGGCCCGCGGACGTCGGCGCCGGTCAAACGGAGCGGGAGACGCTCGACGATCTTGCGTTGCCGGCGCTGGCCCATGACGACAGCGTCGCAGGGGCTTCCGCGATCGCGCAAGTGGACTTTGCCGCAGCAACCGCGACCGGCCGACCGCGAACCGCCCGGCTGCATTGCATTGGGAAGCCGTGAGGTGTTGGTTGGCGCCTTCGGTTTACGGCCAACCGACGCCAGGTGTGGGTGCGGGGGCGGTCAGCACCTGACCGGTGCGTGGTCCTTGGGTCAGCCGAGCGATGTTGTCGGCGAAGCTGTCGGTCATGCGCCAGTCTGCTGCCAGCATGAACAGCGTCTGTCCGTCCTCGCCGCCGAGCATGCACGCGAAGCAGGGCCGGTCGAGCTGGACTCGCTCGAGCACCTCGCCACCTTCGCGGACCCGGCCGACAAGGTTGTCGCCGAACTGACCGACACCCGTCCAGATCGCACCTCCGGCGTCCATGCAGATCCCATCGGGGCCGACGCCGTCCGCCCATACCCGACGGTTCGAGAGGCTTCCGTCGGGGGCGATGTCGAACGCCGTCAGCCTTCCGGCGAAGGACTCCGCGATGATCAGCGTCGCGTTATCGGGCGTTACGGCCATGCCGTTGGGGAACGCGATCCCGTCGGCCACTCGGCGTACACAACCATCGGGAGTGACCAGAGCGATGATCCCGGGGGCGTTCCCCTCGCCAGGGTCGAAGTCGCAGCCGCCGTTGACGTAGATGTTGCCGCGGCCGTCGACGACGATCTCGTTGAAATCGTCGACGCCTACGCCGCTCAGGTCGGCGTGCCTCACCATCGAACCATCGGGCTCCCTGCGCATGAGTCCTCGGCCCGTCACGAGGAGTCGGCCGTCGGGAAGCCAGTCGATGGACCACCCGAGGCCGGGCGGGCCTTCGCCAATGACCTCGCTTCGCCCCTCGAGATCGACGGCGACGATCTCGCCCGTGCCCCAATGCGCAAACCACAGGCGACCCTCGTGCCAACGAGGCGACTCGCCGATCACGAGACCGCTCAACAGCGGTTTCGCTTCAAGCACCGCTGATTCCTGCGACGACACGCGGACCTCCTCTGCGCACAGCGGCCGAGCTCAAGTCCATTCAGATACAAGCAGTTCGCCGACAAGGAGAGCCTGTTCTCAGAGATCGTGCTCAGCACGGTCGAGGCGGTCGCCAAGCCGGTCCACGACGAGGTGCTCAAGCTCCAGGACAGCGGTGACCTCGAGGCCGATCTTCGCCGCCTCGCACGACGGCTGCTCCGTAGGGTCATGCAGCCACGGATCCTGCAGCTGCGGCGCCTGGTCATCGGCGAGGCCGGCCGCTTCCCGGAACTTCTACGAGCAAGGCCCAGGACGCACGATCGCCGCGCTCGCACGCCGGAGTGCGCGCCTTCCTAGCCGCCTACGCGCAGCCCGGGCGCCGCTGGCAACAGCGGCTCATTTTCTTGTGCCCGGATCGGTGGTCCTACGACCAAGGTCCCATTGCGACCGCGACCACCCGGGAACCAGAGTTTCACCCTGCGCCAGGGCCGGACTGGCGAGTTCCCGTTCAAGGAGGGTGTCTCCAGGTGTCCAGGCGTCGCGGTCGTGTCCTCGGAGTGGTCGTGTGCGTGGCGGCGACGTTCGGCGTCGGTGTCGGCAGCGCCGCGGCGGCGATCACCGTGACCCGGTCCGAGCTGAACGGCGGCCAGCTTCGCGTCGAGGGGAGCGGCGCCGTGCCGAACCGCGCGATCACGATCACTCCCGGCGCCGTGCGCGGGACGAGCGACGGGAACGGCGCGTTCAAGGTGCAGGCCTCGCCGTACAGCTCGTCGACGTGCCAGGTGACGGTGAGCGACGGCGCGACCTCCGCCTCCGCTCGGCTGGCCGGGTGCACGCCCTCGGCGCCGGCGCCGGCGCCGGCCCCGTCACCGTCTCCGCAGCCCTCCTCCGCGCCGGCCGTCTCGCTCACGCCGTCGTCGCTGACCTTCGGGCCGCAGGACACCGGCACGACGAGCGCCGCACAGTCGATCACGGTGAAGAACGCCGGCACCGCGCCGCTGTTCATCAACAGCGCGGCGACCCGCGGCGCCAACCCGCTCGACTTCACCCAGGTCGACGATCAGTGCTCCGGCGTGACGCTCGCCGCGGGGGCCAGCTGCAGCGTGGCGATCACGTTCAAGCCGATTCAGGCCGGCGCTCGCTCGGCCACGTTCATCGTCACCGACAACGCGACCGGCAGCCCGCAGACCGCGCCGATCAGCGGCACGGGGACGACGCCGGCGGGCACCACGGCACCGCCGCTGGCGATCGACACCCAGTTCTTCACGTGCGCGAGCGGCGTGTGCGACATCGGCGGCGGCAGCAACGTCTTCGTCAACAACTTCTTCACGACGACCTTCACGGCCAGCAACGGCACGCCCCCGTACACGTGGTCCGGGCAGCTTCCCGCCGGGATGACCTTGCGCCCGTCGGGGCTGGTTCTCGGCGCGCCGACCACGCGCGGCACGTCGACGTTCCCGGTCACCGTGACCGACGCGACCGGGGCCACCGCGACCGGGACGTTCTCGATGACGCCCACGAGCCCGCCGGCGCCGACGCCGCCCGGCTGTCAGACCGGAGGGACGCTGCGCAACGTCCTCAGCGGCCCCGCGATAGGCGGCCGGACGCCGAGCGGCGTGGCGACGGCGGACGAGACGCGTTTCAGCGGGTGCGGCGGCTTCAGCATCCTGTTCGTCCAGGTCAGCAACGTGAACCTGCCGGACGGCACGCGGCTCTGGGTCACGCTCGACTTCAAGCCCGTCGGGACGATCACGCTCCGTGGCGGGTCCGGCGCGATGGCCCCGTACAACATGGGCCGCTTCGGCGTCTCGCGCGACGCGATCCGCGTCTACGACCGGCTCCCCGACGCCGCGGGAACGCCGCAGCAGATCCTCATCGGCGGGTCGTTCATCCGGTAGCGGCGACAAGACCGGCGGAGCCGCCAGAGCTCATCGCACGGCGGGCCATCGCGAGCGGAGGAGCCGCCTGCGTCTACCCCTTGACGAGAACGAACTTGCCCTTCTTGTTCTTCTTGCACTTGAAGCCCTTGGGCGGCTTCTTCTTCGGGTTGCAGGCCTGGCCCGCGTGGTGCTTCTTGGTCTTCGCCCCGGCGTCGGTCGCCAGGAATGTCGCGGGGCTCGCGGCGAGGGCCGCCGCGGTCATCAACGCGATCGCACGAGTGCGCATGGTGCTCCTCCTCTGTTGACCACGAACGAGCACGGCCGGTCTACCGGCGGGCGCGTTGGCGACGGTGTGCGTCGGGTTGGGAATCGGTTGCGTCAGCCGACGGAGGCGGAGGTGCTGGGGCCCCGCCCGCCGTTGACCTGCGGCCAGCCGTCCGCGCCCCAGGTGACCGCGTCGAGCAGCGCCCGGCGCGGCGCCAGGACGCCGTCGCCGGCGCGGTAGGCGTGGTACATGACGAAGAGACGCCCGGCGCCGTCGCTGACCGGCGAGGCGTGGCCCGGGCAGCGCCAGGCCCGGTTCGAGCGCAGGATCGGATTGGCGGGATCGCGCTGCCAGGGCCCGAAGACGCTGCGCGAGCGCGCGACGCCCAGCGCGTAGCGGCACGCCGGCGGCGGGCCGTAGGTGTTGCCGGAGTAGAACAGGTACAGCCAGCCGTCGCGGGCGATGATCTCCGGCGCCTCGACGACGGATCCCTCCCAGCGGTCGGCGTTGCGCAGCAGCTCGCGGCGCGGCCCGATCACCCCGAGGCCGTTGCGGCGCAGGCGCTTGATCCAGATCCGGCTCGGCCGCCCGACCGCGTTGCCGTCCTCCTTCCAGACCAGGTAAGGGTGGCCGGCCGCATCGTGGACCTCGGTCGGGTCGATCGAGCCGGCCGGCTGGCAGACCAGCGGGCCGTGATCGGTGTAGGGGCCCGGCGGCGCGGGCGCCGAGGCGACCGCCACGCACAGTCGCCCGTCGCGCCGGCGGGCCGTGTAATAGACGCGGACGCCCGTCTCTTCCACCACGAGCTCCGGCGCCCACAGCGAGCCGGTCGACCAGCCCGGCGACCGTCGGAAGATCGAGCCGATGTCCTGCCAGTGCACGAGATCGGTCGAGCGCAGCAGCGGGAATCCGGGCGCGCGGGCGCTCGACGTCGCGGTCGCCCAGTAGACGCCGTCGACCAGGGTGGCCGACGGGTCGGGGAAGTCGTCGGCCACCACGGGGTTGTCCCACGCCAGCGGCGCGGGGGCGGGGGCGGCGGCCTCGTCGGCCCTCGCGCCCCCCGCGCCGAGCGTGGTGATGACGACGGCCAGGCAGGCGCACAGGCGCCGCGCGGAGCCGAATCGCTGACGCAAGACCGCGGCAGTATGCCCCGCCGCCCGCCGTCAAGGAGAGGTTCAGGTCCTCCGGCGAACGACGGTGGGAGCGCCGGCGCTCCCCGGTCCGGCGCCTGACGCGACGGTTGCGTGCGCAGAGCGGGCCTTGTGGAGCGTTATCCCCCGCGATAGCTTGAGCAGGCAACGCCGCCGCGGACGGACCCCGGCCGGGAAGCGGCGTATCGGCCGCCAGGCCCCGCCAGCGGGGGACACCGTGAAGGATCTACGCGAGGAGTCGAAGGGCACGCGAAGGCGCCGGCTGCGTGCTGCGCTCGCATTGCGCGGTCGGGCGGCCCGGCGTGCGCGGGTCATCGAGTCGGCGCTCGAGGCTCCGCTCGACGACCTGCTGCACGACCTGCTCGAGCAGATTGCCGACATCCTCGAGGCCGACACCGCGGTGATCCTCCTGCGCAACGGTCACGGTCGGGACGGCGCGGCTAGCACACGCGACTTGCTCGAGGAGAAGATCGCCGCGAGCCTCAAGGGGCGGACCGGTCGCGGTGCGCGCGGCGCCGCGTCGCTGGTCGTCGCCGATCTGCCCACGGCGGATGGGCTCGACCCCGCCCTGCGCGCCAACGGCGTCCAGGCCCTCTGCGCCGTGCCGCTGCTCATCGAGGAGCGCTACGTCGGGCTGCTCGTCGTGGGGAGCCTCACGCCGCGCTCGTTCACCGAGGACGACGCGCAGGTGCTCGAAGCGGTGGCGGACCGCGTCGCCGTCGAGCTCCAGCACGGCGGCGTCTTCGAGCACCACCGGCGCGAGTGGGCGCTGCAGCGCAGCCTCCTGCCCGAGCGGCTGCCGGCGATCCCCGGCATCGGCCTCGCCGCGCGCTTCCTGCCGGCGAACGCCTTGGCCGGCGTCGGCGGCGGCTGGTACGACGCGTTCCCGCTGCCGGATGGCTGCGTGGGCCTCGCCGTCGGCGACGTCGCCTGCCACGGCGCGAAGGCGGCGACGCTGATGGGCGAGCTGCGCAACGCGCTGCGCGCCTACGCCCTCGAGGGCGATCCGCCGGCCACGGTCGCCTCGAAGATGTGGCACTTCGTCGAGACGCTCGAGCGCGGCGAGATGGCGACGTTCCTGTACGCCGTCTACGACCCGACGCCGGGCTCCGTGACGTTCTACAGCGCCGGGCATCCGCCGCCCGTCTTCGTGCAGGCCGACGGGACGGTCCGCTTCGGCGCGACCATCCCCGCGGCCCCGCTCGGCGTGGGCGGGCCACCGCGCTACCAGGAGGCGATCGCCGACCTCCCGGCCCGCACGACGATGGTGCTCTACACCGACGGGCTCGCCGAGCGGCCCGGGGAGCGGCTGGCCAGCCGCCGCGCGCGCATCGCCGAGGCGGCGGCCGGCGCGCCGGACCCCGAGTCGGTGTGCTCGCGCCTGCTTGCCCGGCTCCTCGACGGAGGGCGCCCGGACGACGACGTCGTCCTGCTCGCCGTGCAGGCGATGCCGGCGCCCGAGGACGCGCTGCTGTGCACCGTGCCGGCGCTGGCGGAGGAGCTGCTGCCGCTGCGCCGCCAGCTGCGGCGATGGCTCGCCGCGCGCGGCGCCAACGAGCGAGAGATCGCCGCCATCACGCTGGCCACGCAGGAGGCGTGCGCCAACGCGGTCGAGCACGCCTACGGGCTGGCCGATGCGACGTTCCACCTCGCAGCCGTCCACGACGGGCCGGCGATCGAGATCGTCGTCCGCGACCGCGGGCAGTGGCGCCCGCCGCGGGGCGAGAACCGCGGCCGCGGCATGGCCCTCATGCGCGCGCTGGTCGACGACGTCGAGGTCACGCGCCACGACGGCGGCACGACCGTGCGCCTGCTCCGGCGGCTGGAGAAGAGCTCGCCCGAGTGAGGGTCACCATCGCCGAGCAGCGCGGCGTGCCGATCGCCCACGTGACCGGCGCCGTGGATCTGACGACGGCGGATGAGCTCAGCGCGACGCTGCGCTCGGCGGTCCCCAACGCGGCGATGGGGCTCGTCCTCGACCTGACCAGGACCACGCACCTCGACAGCGCCGGCCTGCGCGTTCTCTTCGACGCGATCCGGCGGCTCGGGCGCCGTCAGCAGGAGCTGCGCCTGGTCCTCGACCGCGAGTCGCTCGTCGCCGACCTCGTCACGATGACGGACATGGGCAGCTACGCCGGCGTCGACCTCACGGTGGGCGACGCGGTCGAGCGGCTGGCGATCGCCCCCGTCTGACTACGTGGCGGGAGCGCGCTGCGCGGCGAGCGCTTTCAGGCCGGTGAAGAAGATGAGCAGCATGGTCCCGTAGAGGTCGTCGCCGACGGCGTCGGGCTCGAGCAGCTGCTCGAGGGCGAAGCCGTTGGCCATGGCGCACGTCATCAGCGCGACGTCCTCGTCGGGGATCGGCGGCGTGAACCCGTGGCGCTCGTCCGAGCGCGCGAAGGCCGCGGCCGTCGCCTCGCGCAGGCTCCGGTAGCGGGTGACGAGCTCCTGGCGGAAGTCCTCGTTGCGCGCGGCGTAGGCGGCGAACTCGAAGAACAGGCGCTCCCACTCCGGGTCGGCGCGCAGGTGCGCGGTCAGGTCGGCGCCCGCCCGGCGGGTCTTCTCGGCGAGCTCGTCGTCGCTGTCGAGAACCGCCTCGATCTCCTCCAGCCGCGCCGCGAAGCGCTCGTCGAGCATGGCGAGGAAGAGCTCCTCCTTGGAGCGGAAGTTCGCGTAGAAGGCGCCCTTGGTGTAGCCGGCCTCCTCGGCGACCTCGTCGATCGACGCCTGCTGCAGGCCGCGCCGCGAGAAGATCCGGCCGGCGGCCTCGATCAGGCACGTGCGCGTGTGGGCGCGGCGCTCGGCGCGCGACATTCGCGTCATGACGCCGCCCCCACCATGACCTCGGCGCCCCGCTCGGGGACGAGGGCGATGCTGCGGCGCGACACGCGCTCGCTGTCGGGTCGCACCGGGCGCAGCGGCGCCTGGGCGACGATCGCCTGCAGGACGATCTTCATCTCCTGCAGCGCGAAGGCGGCGCCGAGGCAGCGCCGGACGCCGCCGCCGAACGGGATCCACGTGTACGTGCCCGCCGGCTCCTCGAGGAAGCGCTCGGGGCGGAAGGCGCGGGGCTCGGGGTAGACGTCCTCGCGCCGGTGGATGAGGTGGATGCACGGCGCGGCGGTGGCGCCGGCGGGCAGCTCCCAGCCGCCGATCTCCATCGGCTCCATCAGCTTGCGGGCGACGATCGGGATGACCGGTCGCAGCCGCAGGGTCTCCTTGACGATGGCGTCCATGTACTCCTCGTCGCCCGAGCGCGCGCGCTCGAGCTTGTCGGGGTGGCGTAGCAGCCGCTCGACCGCCCAGCTGACCGCGGTGGCGGTCGTCTCGTGGCCGGCGACCAGCAGGGTCATCAGCTCGTCGCGCAGCTCGCGGTCGCTCATCGGCTCGCCGTCGTCGTGGCGCGCCTGGAGCAGAAGCGAGAGCACGTCGTCGCGCTCGCTCAGCAGCGGGTCCTCGCGCCGGCGGGCGATCTCCTCGAGGAGCAGGTCGTCGACCGGCTTGAGCACGCGGTGCAGCGCGGGCATCTGGGCTGCGCGGTGCGGGCCGAGCAGGATCAGGAAGAGCAGGTAGGGCCCGGGCGCGACGAGGAGGTCGAGCGCCGCGCGCAGCCGGCGGCGCAGCTCGCGCTGCCGTTCGCCGCCCTCGAGGCCGAAGACCGTGCGGACGATCACCTCGAGCGTGACGTCCTGCATGCGCGGCGCGAGCGTGAGCGGCTCGCCGGCGGGCCAGCCGGCGACCTCGCGCTCGGCGACCTCGCGCATCGTCTCCGCGTGGCGCGCCAGGCGCTCGCCGTGCAGGGGCGGCAGCATGAGCTTGCGCTGGCGCATGTGCGGGTCCTCGTCGAGCAGGAGCACGGAGTGCGAGCCGAGCACCGGCAGCAGCACGACGTTGGCCTCGCCGGCGTGCAGCAGGCGCGGATCGCCGGTGAAGACCTGCTTGACCGCCTCCGGGTCGGAGAGCAGCACCCAGGTGCCCTCGTGGGCGATGCGCAGCGTGAAGGCGTCCCCGTAGCGCTCGCGGCAGCGCTCCATGAACGGCATCGGGCGCTTGACCCAGCCGAGCGTCTGGACGGCCCGCGGGTACGGGGGACCGGGCGGCAGGGTCATGCGGCCTCCAGAGCGCCGAACCCGCACGCGCGCTCGGTGGCGACGTGCGCGGCGATCGGCCGGGACAGGTTCTTGAGCCAGTGCAGGCGCCGCTCGCCCAGCTCGATCTTGGGCAGGCGCGCGGCGGCCGCGCGGGTCTGCTCGGAGACGAGCACCTCACCACCGCCGGCGGCCGAGCACAGCCGGGCGGCGACGTTCACCGTCGTGCCGTACCAGTCGTCGCCGCGGCAGACGGCCGGGCCGGTGTGGACGCCGACGCGCACGGTGGGCAGCGGCGGCGGCGTCTCTGTGGCGCGGACGATGCACAGGCCGAGGTCGACCGCGGCGGCGGCGTCGGAGCAGCGGAGCATCATCGCGTCGCCGATCGTCTTGACCTCCTGCGCGCCGTGGTCGCCGAGCAGGGCCCGGACGCGGTCGTAGAAGGCGAGCGCCACGTCGGCGGCGTGCTCGTCGCCGCGCTCCGCGGTGAGAGTGGTGAAGCCCACGAGGTCAGTGAAGATGAACGTGTGCTCCTCCATCCGGATACTGAACGGTACTCGCATACCGGCCGGTATGTCAACGCGAACCTGCATGTCGAAACGCCGCTTCGGGGATCATTCCGGTGTGCCGTTCGTGGTCGGGCAGGGGACCGTGAGCATGGCGTTGTCGCCAGTGCCAAAATCCGCGCGCCTTGCGCGGACCGCGCTCGTCCGGGCGGGCCTCGATCCGGACCTCGAGCACACGGTCGGGCTGCTGACCACCGAGCTGCTCGCCAACAGCATCAAGCACGCCGGCGACGTCGGCGACATCCATCTCGCCGCCACGCTCGCGCCGGGCTTCGCGCGCGTCGAGATCCTCGACGCCGGCCCCGGCTTCGACCCCAAGGTGCGCGAGAAGGGCTCCGGCTTCGGCCTGCGGCTCGTCGACAAGCTCGCGTCGCGGTGGGGCGTCGAGCGCGCGCGCGGCACGCTCGTCTGGTTCGAGGTCGACCGCCGCCGGCGGCGCTTCGGACGCTGAGCCCGTATCCACCGATAGATCGTGGATCCGGGCTGAACGCGGATTCAGGCTGGTCGGGCCGTCACAATCGCCGGCGTGCGATGGGGCCGGCCGACGGCGATGGGCGTGGCGATCGCGGCGGTGCTCGCGCCCGCGGCGGCCGTCGCGCGGCCCGTGCCCGCGCTGCGGACGAGCGGGCCCGCGGTGGTGGCGTGCCGGCCCGACTCGGCCGCGCGGATCCGGAGCGGCTGGCCCGGGCGCGGCCCGCGCACGGCGGCGACGCGCCGCGCGTTGCTGCGGTTGGCGGCGGGCTGCCGGCGCGGCCGCCTTCAGGACGCGATCGACGCCGCCGGGCCGGGGACGCGCATCCTCGTGCTGCCCGGCGTCTACCGCGGGGCCGTCACGGTGCGCGGTCGCGACCGGCAGCTCGAGGGGCTGGGACGGCGCGCCCGAGACGTCGTCGTCCAGGGCGACCGCCGCGCCGCCAACGTCATCCGCGCCGACCGCGCGGACGGGCTCGTGATCGCGAACCTCACCGCCGAGCAGGGCGCGGCGAGCGACGTCCACGTCGTGCGCACCGACGGCTTCCGGCTGCACCGGCTCGTCGTGCGCTGGGCGCAGGACGACGGCGTGCGCACCGACGGCGCCGACCACGGGCTGCTCGACCGCATCGAGGCGTACGGCAACGGGTCCGCGGGCCTGCGGGTGGGGGCGGGCGCGGAAGGACGGTGCGGCAGCCGGCGCGGCTTGGAGGTCCGCGACTTCAACGTCTACGGCAACGTCCTCGGCCTGTGGGTCGCGGCCGGCGACGCCGTCTGGGCGCACCACGCGCGCCTGGCGGGCAACGCGACCGGTGCCGCGGCGGCTCCGCTCGGACCGCAGACGCCACGCGGCTGCCTGCGCCTGGAGCATCTCTCGATCGCTGCCAACAACGCGGAGGTCTACGCGGCCGCGGCGCCCTGCCGGACCGCGCCGTTCGCCCGCCGCCGCGCGGGCCTGGTGTGCCCGCGCGTCCCCACGCCGGTCGGGACCGGGCTCCTGCTGCGCGGCGTCAACGGCGTGCGCGTGCGCGCCAACGCCATCTACGGCAACCGGCGCGCCGGCGTGAAGCTGGCGTGGATGCCCGCCGCCGCCCGCGGCCTGCTCGACCCGACGCGCCAGTTCGACACGTCCAACGGCAACCGCTTCGAGGACAACCGGCTGGGCGTCCACCTCGACGGAGCGCCCGCCGCCAACGGCGTCGACGTCGCGTGGGACGGCGAGGGGGCCGGCAACTGCTGGTCGGGCGATACCGGGCCGGCCGGCGCGGCGCCGACCAGCGACCGGCCCGTGCTGCCGCCGTGCCCGCGCGGCAGCCTGTTCGGCATGGGCGACCCGACCGTGCAGGCGTTGGAGGTGCCCTGCGCGGCCTGGAATCCCGAGCACGACCCCGACCCGCCGGGCTGCGACTGGTTCGCCGCCCCGCCGCCGCGATGACGCGCGGCGCCCTCGTCCTCGCCGTGCTCGCCGCTGCCGCGGCGGCGCTCGGCCTCACGGCGGCCGGCGACGGCGGCGAGCGCGCGGGACGACTGGTCTGGGCGAGCGCCCCCCGCCACATGACGCCGCCCGCGCTGCCCACCGACGCCGTGCTGTCCGGCGAGGTCCGCAACGACGGCCTGCGCACCGTCACGCTCACGGCCGCCGCCGTCCGCGTGCTCGACGCGAACGGCCGCAGGCTGCCGGTCGCGGCACGCTTCCTCGAGGCGTACGCGCCCGGAGGCGCCGGCCGGTCCGTGACGCTGGCGCCTGGACGCACCGCGCCGCTGACCGTCGCCTGGCGCGGGGCCGGCGCGCGCCGCATCGCCGTCGGCGCGTTCACGCTCGCCATCCCGGGGTGACAGGACTCGGAGCCCGCGCCGCGAACGAGAGCCCGTGCAGCGCAGGGCCTTCCTGGCCACCCTCGGCGCGCTCGCCGCCGCCGGTTGCGGCGGCGGCGGAGCGACAACCCCTGAGGGAGCACGCCCCGCCGGCGGCGCGAACGCGCGCCTGCCCGGGGCGCCCGACGACGCCGCCACGGTGGCCTACGCCCTCAGGCTCGAGCAGGTCCAGGCCGACCTCTACCGCCGCGCCGCCGACAGCGGCTTCTTCAAGGGCAGCGAGCGGGCCCTCGTCCAGCAGTTGCGCGACGAGGAGGACGAGCACGTCAGCACGCTCTCCGGGACGCTGCGCCGGCTGGGCGGCGCGACGCCCGCCCCGCCCGAGACGCGGCTCGCTCTCGACGACCGCGACGCCACGCTCCGCATCGCGGTGCGCCTGGAGAACCTCGGCGCGGCGGCGTACCTCGGCCAGCTCGACCGCATCCGCGACCGCGGCGTGCTCGCGACCCTGCTCTCGATCCACACCGTCGAGGCCCGGCACGCGACCGCGCTGAACCTCCTGCTCGCCAAGCCGGCGACCCCCACCGGCGCCTTCGCGCGGCCCGAGGACATGGCCAGCGTGCTCCGCGTGCTCGACCTCTACCTCGCATGATCACGCGCCGCTCCCTCCTGCTCGCCGGCACGGCCGCCGCCGCCGCGCTCCCCCTCCGGTCGCCGCCCGCGCGCGCCAGCGCCCAGGGCGGCGACGCCGGCGCGCTCGCCCTGCTGCTCGCCATCGAGCACGCGCAGATCGCGCTGTACGAGCACGCCGCCGGCCTGCCGTTCCATGGCCCCGTCGCCCAGCTCGCCGGCCGCTTCGGCAACGAGGAGCGCGCCCACGCCGACCGGCTGGGTCAGCTCGGCGCGCGCGGCTCGGAGAGCGCGCCCCCGGTCTTCCGCTTCACGACCGAGGAGAAGTTCCTGCGCCTCGCCCAGCGGCTCGAGGGGCTCGCCGTCGGCGCCTACAACGGGGCGATCCCGCTGCTGACGGACGCCGGGCTCAGGCGGGCGACCGCGGCGATCGTCCAGGTCGAGGCACGTCACTCGGCCGCCGTGCGCGTCCTGCGCCGCAGCGACCCCGCTCCGCGCGCCTTCGATCGCGCTTTCGAGCCGGCGCGCGCCGAGCGCGCGCTGGCCGCGCTGCTGGGCGGTTGATCACGAGCGCCAGGTGGGAAACTTGGGTCTCACCTTCGAACCCGGAGCTCTCAGAAACCATGTCCGACAACTCGTTCGATGCTCGTGCCACGCTGCGCTCCGGCGACCGCGAGCTCGAGATCTTCCGCCTCGACGCGCTGCAGTCCAAGTTCGACGTCGCCCGGCTGCCGTTCTCGCTCAAGGTGCTGCTCGAGAACCTCCTGCGCACCGAGGGCAACGGCTCGGTCAGCCACGAGGACATTGAGGCCCTCGCCAGCTGGGACGCCAAGGCCGACCCCTCCAAGGAGATCGCCTTCACGCCGGCGCGCGTCCTGATGCAGGACTTCACCGGCGTGCCCGCCGTCGTGGACCTCGCCGCCATGCGCGACGCGATGGCCGACCTCGGGGGCAACGCGAAGAAGATCAACCCGCTCGTCCCCGCCGAGCTGGTCATCGACCACTCCGTGCAGGTCGACTTCTTCGCCAGCAAGGACGCCTTCCAGCGCAACGCCGAGAAGGAGTTCGAGCGCAACCAGGAGCGCTACGCGTTCCTGCGCTGGGGCCAGGGCGCGTTCGACGACTTCAGCGTCGTCCCGCCCGACACCGGCATCGTCCACCAGGTCAACATCGAGTACCTCGCCCGCGTCGTCTTCGTCAACGACAAGACCGGCGAGGCGTATCCCGACACGCTGGTCGGCACCGACTCGCACACGACGATGGTCAACGGCCTCGGCGTGCTGGGCTGGGGCGTCGGCGGCATCGAGGCCGAGGCGGCGATGCTCGGCCAGCCGATGTCGATGCTCATCCCGCAGGTCGTCGGCTTCAAGCTGTCGGGCGAGCTGCGCGAGGGCGCCACGGCGACCGACCTCGTCCTGACCGTCACCGAGATGCTGCGCGACAAGGGCGTCGTGGGACGCTTCGTCGAGTTCTACGGGCCGGGTGTGGCCAACCTGCCCCTCGCGGATCGCGCCACGATCGGCAACATGAGCCCCGAGTTCGGCTCGACCTGCGCGATCTTCCCGATCGACGCCGAGACGCTGCGCTACCTCGAGTTCACCGGGCGGCCGAAGGAGCAGGTGCAGCTGGTGGAGGCCTACGCCAAGGAGCAGGGGCTCTGGCACGACGAGAGCAGCGAGGAGCCCACCTACTCCGACACGCTCGAGCTCGAGCTCGGCGACGTCGAGCCGTCGCTGGCCGGCCCCAAGCGCCCGCAGGACCGCGTCCCCCTCGTCGACGCCCAGGCCGAGTTCCGCGAGGCGCTCGGGGAGCTGCTGCCCGAGGACGTCGAGGGTGACCGCAAGCCGGGCGTCCCGCCGCACGTCGGCGAGGGCGAAGGCGACGGCACGCTGCTGTCGTTCCCCGCCTCCGACCCGCCGTCCTCGGTCGAGCTCGACGACGGGATGGGCGGCCCGCACCACGTCAGCCACGAGCACGCCGCGGTGGCCGAGCGCGTCTCCACGCTTGTGCCGGTCGAGCTCGCCGACGGCACCGACGCCGAGCTCGACCACGGCCACGTCGTGATCGCCGCGATCACCTCGTGCACGAACACGTCGAACCCGAGCGTGATGATCGGCGCCGGGCTGCTGGCCAAGAAGGCGGTCGAGAAGGGCCTGCAGCGCAAGCCGTGGGTCAAGACGTCGCTCGCTCCCGGTTCGATGGTCGTGACCGAGTACTACGAGCGCTCGGGCCTGACCGAGTACCTCGACGAGCTCGGCTTCAACCTCGTCGGCTACGGCTGCACGACGTGCATCGGGAACTCCGGCCCGCTGCCCGACGAGATCTCCGAGGCCGTCAACGAGCACGACCTCGCGGTCGTCTCGGTGCTCAGCGGCAACCGCAACTTCGAGGGCCGCATCAACCCCGACGTCAAGATGAACTACCTGGCCTCGCCGCCTCTGTGCGTGGCCTACGCGCTCGCCGGGACCATGGACTGGGACCCGTACCACGACCCGTTCCCCGGCACCGACGTCCACCTGCAGGACATCTGGCCGACCTCGCAGGAGGTCGCCGAGGTCGTCGAGCAGGCCGTCCAGGCCGACATGTTCCACCGCTCGTACGCCGACGTCTTCAGGGGCGACGAGCGCTGGAACTCGCTCGACGTGCCGACGGGCGAGCGGTTCGTCTGGGCCGACGAGTCGACCTACGTGCGCAAGCCGCCTTTCTTCGAGGTGCTCCCCGACGAGCCCGAGCCCGTCGAGGACCTCAGCGGCGCGCGGGTGCTCGCCAAGCTCGGTGACAGCGTCACGACCGACCACATCTCGCCGGCGGGCTCGATCAAGAAGGACTCCCCCGCGGGCCGCTACCTGCAGGAGCACGGCGTCGAACCCAAGGACTTCAACTCCTACGGCTCACGCCGCGGCAACCACGAGGTGATGATGCGCGGGACGTTCGCCAACATCCGCCTGCGCAACCAGCTCGCGCCGGGCACCGAGGGCGGCGTCACGCGCCACCTGCCCGTCGGCGAGGAGATGTCGATCTACGACGCCGCGATGCGCTACGCCGAGGAGGCCGTCCCGCTCGTCGTCCTCGCCGGCAAGGAGTACGGGTCGGGCTCGTCGCGCGACTGGGCGGCCAAGGGCACGAAGCTGCTCGGCGTGCGCGCGGTCATCGCGGAGTCCTTCGAGCGCATCCACCGCTCCAACCTCGTCGGCATGGGCGTGCTCCCGCTGCAGGCCGACGTCAGCGAGCTGTCGGGGGAGGAGGAGATCTCGATCACCGGCCTGGCCGAGCCGCTCAACGCCGGCGACCTCCCGCGCGAGGTGACCGTGAAGGCCGGCGACAAGGAGTTCACCGCCCGCGTGCGCATCGACACGCCCAAGGAGGCGTTGTACTTCCGCCACGGCGGCATCCTGCAGTACGTGCTGCGGCAGTTGCGGGAGTCCGCCGCCTAGGCTCGAGCATGGGGGTGGCCGGACCCTCCGCCGGCCATCCCCACCTCTCGCGCGACGATCGCGCCCGCGGGCAGCTCGCGCGCCTCGAAGCGCACGACGAGCCGGTCGACGGCGAACGGCCACGCGCCCAGCTCCGGTTCGCGACCGCCGCACACGTCGAGCGAGATCGCGTCCCAGCGGGCGAGCAGGTCGCTCGCGGCGTCGAGCGTGGCGGCGTCCAGCCCGAGCGCGGCGGTCAGCGCGGCCTGGCGTTCGCGCTCGCGCTCGATGAGCTCGCGCACGCCCTCGCGCCGGCCGGCCAGACGCGTGAAGTGGCGCGAGACGAGCAGCCCGACCGTCCGCCCGAAGGTCGCCGCCGCGTCGGTGCCGCGCGCCCAGATCTCCGCGTACTCGCGATCGGGCACCTCGTAGAACTGATACGGCAGCCCCGTCCGGGGGTCGATCTGGGGCGCCAGCTCCCACGGCGCCCAGCCGACGTCGTGGATGGCGGCGGCCGTCAGCAGCGCGTCCCACGGCAGCTCCGGGCGCGGCGTCCACGCGGCCGCGATGTGCCCGGTGAGCGCGCTGTGCGCGGTCTGCGTCACGCCGAGGACGTGCTCGCCCTCGCGGCGCAGGATCACGGCGCGGGCTCGATCTTCAGCAGGCCCTGGTCGTGCTCGACCTGCAGGGTCGCGTGGTCGATGCCGAAGCGCTCGTGCAGGAGCGTGTCCAGCTCGGCGCGGCGCTCGTGGCAGTCCTCGCGCGCGCCGACGATGACGTGCGCGCTGAGCGCGGGGAAGCCCGACGTCAGCTCCCACACGTGCAGGTCGTGGACGCTCGTGATGCCGGGCGAGGCGGCGAGCGCGTTGCCGATCTCGGCGACGTCCACGCCCGCCGGCGCCGCCTCGAGGAAGATGCGCCCCGACTCGCGCGCGAGGCCCCACGCGGCGCGCGTCATCAGCGCGGCGACGAGCAGCGCGGCGATCGGGTCGGCGCGGTCGAAGCCGGTGGCGAGAATGACGGTCGCAGCGACCGCGGTGGCGACGAACGCGTAGAGATCGGTCACCACGTGCTGGAAGGCGCCCTCCATGTTGACGCTGCGCCGGTCGGCGCCGGCGAGCACCCAGGTCGCGGCGAGGTTGACCGGGATGCCGGCCAGGGCGACGGCGAGGACGAGCCCGGCGTCGACGTCGGCGGGCTCGATGAGGCGGCCGATCGCCTGGATCGTGAAGACGACGGCGAGCACGGCCAGCGTGACCGCGTTGGCCAGGGCGCTGGCCGGCTCGGCGCGCTTGAGGCCGTAGGTGAGCGCCCCTCGGGGCGGGCGCGCGGCGAGGCCGATGGCGAGCAGCGCCAGGCCGAGCGCGGCGGCGTCGGCGGCCATGTGGCCGGCGTCGGCGAGCAGCGCGACCGAGCCGGCGAGCAGGCCGACGGTCACCTCGGCGGCGGCGAAGCCGACCAGCAACTGACCGTGCCCGTGACCCATCGCCCTCAAAGGTAGTCTTCCCGCGTGCCCACCCCCGAGGTTCTGCGCGCCCTGCTCACCACCCCGGGACCCTCGGGCTACGAGCAGGCGGCGGCGGGCGTCTGGCGCGAGGCGGCGCAGCGCTTCAGCTCGGACGTGCGCGGTGACCTCATGGGCTCCAGCGTCGCCGTCGTGGAAGGCCGAGACGGCGGCCCGCTGACCGCGGTCGTCGGCCACATCGACGAGATCGGCCTGATCGTCACATACATCGACGACGACGGCATGCTGTGGTTCACCGGCGTCGGCGGCTGGGACGCGCAGATCCTCGTCGGCCAGCGCGTCGAGGTGCAGGCCGCCGCCGGGCCCCGCCCGGGCGTCGTCGGCAAGAAGCCGATCCACCTGCTCAAGGACGACGACCGCAAGAAGGTCGCCGAGCTCAAGGACCTGCACATCGACATCGGCGCGCGCGACGGCGACGAGGCCCGCTCGCTCGTGCGCGTCGGCGACGTCGCGGTGATCGCGGGCGAGCCGGTCGAGCTGCCCAACAACCGCGTCGTCTCGCGCTCGATGGACAACCGCCTGGGCTCCTATGTCGCGCTCGAGGCGGCCCGGCTCGTGGCCGAGGCGGGCGGCGCGCCCGGCGATGTGGCGGGCGTGGCGGTGGTGCAGGAGGAGATCACGTTCGCCGGCGCCAAGACGACCGCGTTCGCGCTGCAGCCGCAGGTCGCCATCGTGGTCGACGTCACCCACGCGACCGATGCGCCGGGCATCGACCCCAAGGAGGTCGGCGGCAAGCACGAGCTCGGCAGCGGCCCGGTGCTCAATCGCGGCTCGACGATCCACCCGCGCGTCTTCGAGGCGCTGCGCGACACCGCAGACGCGGAGGGCATCGCCTACACCGTCGAGGCGTCCGCACGCTCGACGGGCACCGACGCGGACGCGTTCTTCGTCTCGCGCAGCGGCATCCCGACCGGCGTCGTCTCGATCCCGCTGCGCTACATGCACTCGCCCGTGGAGATGGTCCAGCTCGACGACGTCGAGGCGTGCGCGCGGCTGATCGCCGCGTTCGCCCGGCGCCTGACCGCCGAGACCCTCTTCGACCGGTGAGTGCGAAAGCACTGTTCCTGTTCGACATCGACGGCACGCTGCTGCAGCGCGCGGCCGATGCCCACAAGGAAGCCATCCATGAGGCGCTGCGGCGCGTCTACGGCCTCGCCGAACCCGGCCGGCCCCGGCTCGAGGCGGCGGGCAAGACCGACCTCGAGATCGCCCGGGAGATCCTGGTCGCCTCCGGCGTCAAGCCGGCGGTGATCGGCGAGCGCACCACCGAGTTCCGCGTGGCGGCCGCCGAGGAGTACGCGGCGCGCTGCCCCGCCGACCTGTCCGACCGCGTCGTGCCGGGCATCCCGGCGCTGCTGCACTACCTCGACGCTCGCACCGACGTCCTGCTGGCGCTCGTGACCGGCAACCTCGAGCCGATCGCGCGGCTCAAGCTGGCGCGGGCCGGTCTCGGGGACTACTTCGACAAGGGCCAGGGCGGCTTCGGCTCCGACCACGAGGATCGCATGGCGCTCCCGGCGATCGCGCGCGAGCGGGCGGGCTCGGCGAATTGGCCGCACCCCCGCGAGCGCACGTGGGTGATCGGCGACACCCCGCGCGACATCGCGTGCGCGCGCGCCGACGACGTGCGCTGCGTCGCCGTCACCACCGGGCCCTACGGCGCCGCTGACCTCCAGGCCGCCGACGCTGTGGCCGCCGGCCCGGAGGAGCTGCGCGGGGTGCTCGACACCGAGCTCGACCGCGGCTGGTGATAGGCGCCCGGCTAGTGCCGGCGCTTCTTCTTCTTCTTGAGGGCCTTGCAGGCGCGGGTGCGCTTCTGCTTCTTGGTCACGCAGCGCGGGCGCTTCTTGGCCTTCTTCGCGGCCGGCGCGGCGGGCGCGGCAGGCGCGACGGCGGCCGGGCGCGCGGTCGGCGGCGCGGCGGGGGGCGCCGCGAGGGGCGGGGCGGGCGCCGGGGCGACCAGCGCGGGGGCCGGCGCGGGCGGGGACGCGGGCGGCGACGCCGGGGCCGGCGGCGCCGGGACGGTGACCGTGCGGGTCGTCTCGGCGGTGCCGTTCTCGTTGTCGGTCACGCGCAGGCGCACGGTGGTCGCGCCGGGGGTCGTGTAGGCGCGCGAGGCGGTCGGGGTCGTGCCCGTGTCGGTCTCGAAGCTCCCGTTGCCGTCGAGGTCCCAGGTGAACTTCGCGATCGAGCCGTCGGAGTCGGTCGACGACGCCGCGTCGAAGGTCACCGTCGCGCCGGGCTGCGGGTTGGCGTTGGACACCGTGAAGGTCGCGGTCGGCGCGGCGTTGGAGACCGTCAGCGGCCGCGAGGTCGTCGTCACGTCGGCCGCGCTGTCGGTGACCTGCAGCCCGATCGACAGCGTGGCCGCCGCGGTGTACGAGCGCGACGCGGTGGGAATGAGCCCCGTGTCGGTCTCGAAGGTGCCGTCGCCGTCGAGGTCCCACGCGAAGTCGGTGATCGTGCGGCCGGGCGTCGCCGACGAGAGCGAGGCGTCGAAGGTCACGGTCGCGCCCTTGGCCGCCGTGCCGGGCACCACGGTGAACGTCGCGGTGGGCGCGCGGGTGGCCACGGTCAGCGGGTGCGAGACCGTGCGCTGGTTGCCGCGGTCGTCGGTGACGCGCAGGCCGACGTTGACGCTCGCGGGCGCGAGGTAGGTGCGCGACGCGCTCGGCGTCGCGCCCGTGTCGGTCTCGAACGACCCGTTGCCGTCGAGGTCCCACTCGTACCTGTCGATCGTCCCGTCCGGGTCGCTGGACGCGGTGGCGTCGAAGTCGACCTGATCGCCGGCGAAGGCGGAGGACGCCGACGCGGTGAAGGCCGGAACCGGCGCGCCCGTGACCGTCACCGTGCCGCGCATGACGTCGGGGTGGACCTTGCAGTGGTAGGTGAACGTCCCCGAGTGCGTCAGCGCCGCCGTGGTGAACGTGTGGCCGGCGCCGTGGTCGAAGTCGGGCTTGGGGTTGCCGGGGTCGGCGTCCCAGCTCTCCAGCTGCCCGGGATCGGACGCGGGCGAGTGGTTGCGCTCGTTGGCGCTGCCGATCCAGTGCCACGTCACGGTGTCGCCGGGCGCGACCGTGATGTCCCTGGGGGAGAAGCCAACGGCCTTGCTGACGATGTTGACGTCGGCGGCGAGAGCGGGAGCGGCGGAGAGCAGGGCGCAGGCGATGGCGCCCGCGGCGGCGAGGAAAGGGCGGCGGTGCATGCGGGGAATGTCGCCCGGCGCCGGCGCGCGCGGAACGGGAGAACGCACCAACCTTCAACGCAGAACGCACCGATCGCCCCGTGATTTGCCCTCGTCAGTTTGCGCACGCGAACGTGCGCAAACTCGCCAGGTGCGTGTGAGCCGCTCGTTCGTGATGCGGCGCCCACGCTACCCTCGCACGCTTGCCGCCTTCCGCCGAGCAAGCCTGCGGCGCCGATCCTGGCTTCATCTGCCGCACCGCCCTCGACGCGGGCGCCTCGCCGGGCGTGGCGCGCTTCCTCGAGGTCGCGCTGGGCCGGCCGCTGGCGATCGTGCTCATCATCGTCGCCGCCGCTGTCGTTTCTCGGCTGGCGCGCCGGGTCATCAAACGGACGCTGCTGCGCCTCGGCTCGGGCGGCCTGCAGGAGAAGGCGCGCTCGGCGTTGCGCGAGACCGACGAGCTGAGCCTGCGATCCGAGCAGCGCGTCGAGGCGCTGGCCACCGTCCTGCGCAGCATCGCCGGCGTGGTGATCTGGACCTTCGCCGGGTTCATGGTCCTGGGCCAGCTCGGCATCGACCTCGGCCCGCTGCTCGCCGGCGCGGGCGTCGTCGGCCTTGCCGTCGGCTTCGGATCGCAGGCGCTCGTGCGCGACTTCCTGGCCGGCCTCTTCATCCTCGTGGAGGACCAGTTCGGCGTGGGCGACGTCGTCGACCTGGGCGAGGCGTCGGGCAAGGTCGAGGCGGTGAGCCTGCGCACCACGCGGGTTCGCTCGATCGACGGCGTCCTCTGGCACGTGCCCAACGGCGAGATCCGCCGGGTCGGCAACAAGTCCCAGCACTGGTCGCGCGCGCTGCTCGACGTCCAGGTCGCCTACGGCACCGACCTCGCGCATGCACGCGCGGTCATCAAGCGCGTCGCGGACGATGTCTGGCACAGCGGGAGCGACGTGATCACGGAGCCTGAGATCTGGGGCGTGGAATCACTCGGCGCGAACGGCATCGACATTCGGCTGGCGGTCGACACCCGGCCGTCGGCCCAGTGGGACGTCTCGCGCCTGCTGCGCGAGCGCATCGCCGAGGCGTTTGACGAGGAGGGCATCGAGATCCCCTTCCCGCAGCAGATGGTCTGGCACCGCACCGGCGACATCTCGCCGGTCGGCGGCGCGGGCTAGCCAGTCCGCGCGGGCCGTCAGGTCCGCGTGAGCCGCTTGTAGGTGATGCGGTGCGGGCGGTCGGCCTCGTCGCCGAGCCGCGCGCGCTTGTTCTCCTCGTAGGCGTCGAAGTTGCCCTCGAACCAGACGACCTGCGAGTCGCCCTCGAAGGCGAGGACGTGCGTGGCGATGCGGTCCAGGAACCAACGGTCGTGGGAGATGATCACCGCGCAGCCGGGGAAGTCGAGCAGCGCCTCCTCGAGCGCGCGCAGCGTGTCGACGTCGAGGTCGTTGGTGGGCTCGTCGAGCAGCAGCAGGTTGCCGCCGCTGCGCAGCAGCTTGGCCAGGTGCAGGCGGTTCCGCATGCCGCCGCTCAGCGCGCCGACCTTCTTCTGCTGGTCGGAGCCCTTGAAGTTGAAGCCGGCGCAATAGGCGCGCGAGTTCATCCAGCGCTCGCCGACCTGGATCTGATCCATGCCGCCCGAGACCTCCTCCCAGACGGTCTTGGTGTCGTCGAGAGCGTCGCGCGACTGGTCGACGTACGCGAGCTCGACGCTGTCGCCGAGCGCCAGCGAGCCGTCGTCGGGCTGCTCGGAGCCGGTGATCATCTTGAACAGCGTCGTCTTGCCGGCGCCGTTGGGTCCGATGACGCCGACGATCGCGCCGCGCGGGAGGTCGAAGCTCGCGTCGTCGATCAGCAGGCGATCGCCGAAGCCCTTGCGCAGGCCGTCCGCGCGGACGACGTGCTCGCCCAGCCGCGGTCCGGCGGGGATGTGGATCTGGACGTCCTCGAGCTTGGCGTTGCGCTCCTGGGCGACGAGCGCCTCGTAGTTGTTGAGCCGCGCCTTCTGCTTGGCCTGGCGGCCCTTGGGGTTCTGGCGCACCCACTCGAGCTCGGCGGCGATCGTGCGCTGGCGCGCGCGCTCGCTGCGCTCCTCCTGGGCCAGCCGCTTCTGCTTCTGCTCCAGCCAGCTGGAGTAGTTGCCCTGGAAGGGGAGCGCGCGGCCACGGTCGAGCTCGAGGATCCAGCCGGCGACGTTGTCGAGGAAGTAGCGGTCGTGCGTGACGGCGACGACCGTCCCGGCGTAGTCGGCCAGGTGGCGCTCCAGCCAGGCGACCGACTCGGCGTCGAGGTGGTTGGTCGGCTCGTCGAGCAGCAGCAGATCGGGTGCGCGCAGCAGCAGGCGGGACAGCGCGACGCGGCGGCGCTCGCCGCCGGACAGCTTGGAGACGTCGGCGTCGGGCGGCGGGCAGCGCAGGGCGTCCATCGCGTACTCGACGTTGGTGTCGAGGTTCCAGCCGTCGACCGCGTCGATCTTGGTCTGCAGCTCGGCGAACTCGTCGGCGGTCTCGTCGCTGTAGTTCATCGACAGCTCGTTGAAGCGGTCGAGCAGCGCGCGCGTCTCGGCGAGGCCCTCCTCGACGTTGCCGCGCACGTCCTTGGTCTCGTCGAGGTGGGGCTCCTGCTCGAGCAGGCCGACGGTCGCCCCGGGCGCGAGCATCGCGTCGCCGGTGAACTCGGTGTCGACGCCGGCCATGATGCGCAGCAGGCTGGACTTGCCGGCGCCGTTGGGGCCGAGGACGCCGATCTTCGCGCCGGGCAGGAAGGCGAGCGTGACGTCCTTGAGGACGTGCTTGTCGGGCGGGTGCACGCGGTTGAGCCGGTGCATCGTGAAGACGTACTGGGTCGACATGCGGCGACCCAGGCTAGCCGCGCTCTACGCGGTGGGCTGGCCTCGCCCGCCGTACTCGCGCAGCTGGCCGCGGTCGCGGACGCGGAACTGGGTCAGCAGCACGCCGAAGAAGACCGCGAGCGCGAGCCAGACGAAGCCGAGCAGCTTCCCGTCGCGCAGCGCGGCGAGAAGGCCCGCGAAGAGGAAGCCGAAGCACGCCGCCGCGCAGGCGCCGCGCATCGCGCCGACGATCCAGCGCTCGGACTCCTCGCCGGGGGCCTTGATGACGCTAACGAACCCGCTCCCGAAGACGAGGGCGCCGAGGACGAGGCCGATGATCACCGAGCCGGGGGAGAACGTCTGCGTCACCGCGCCGATCGTGCCGCCGATGAAGCCCGTCGCCACGGCGGCGAAGAGCGGGATGATCGCTCGATCGGGCATGGTCAGTTAATCCGTGTGCCCGAGGGCGCGCCGCTTCACACGCCGGTACCCTCGATGGGTGGCCGCCAACGTCCTCGATCTCGAGCAGTCGATCCTCCTCCTCGAGCTCGAGCCGCCGTTCGGCAAGCGCGAGGTCCAGCTCGCCCGGCGCCGCCTGGCGAAGATCTGGCACCCGGATCTCGCCCCTCCGGGCAAGCAGTTCGAGCACGAGCGCCACCTCAAGGCGATCAACGAGGCGGCCGACCAGCTCGAGCAGCTCGCCGAGGGCTCCCGCGGCGGGCGGGTGTCGCGCAACGCGGTCAAGGTCAGCGCGGCGGCGGCGCGCCGGGCGCGGGCCGAGGCCGGCCGGCGCGCCTACGAGGCCGAGCAGCGCGCCCGCGAGCATGCGGCCGACCGCGCCAAGCACGACCCGTTCGGCCACCGCGTCCCCGACCACTCGGTCGTCCACCGCTACGCCCGCTGCCTGAGCTACCCGGAGTGGGGCGTGGGGACGGTCAGCGGCATCTACTTCACCGGCGACGGCGACAACGTCCAGCAGTGGGCGCGCGTCAAGTTCCAGCCGGGCGTGCGCACGGTCCCGGCCGGGTCGCTGCAGTTCGTCGACTTCTCCAAGCCCGACCCCGGCGCCGAGCGCGTGCAGCGGTTCATGACGGCCGCCCAGCACGCCATGGCCGAGGGGGACTTCAAGCTCGCCGCCCAGCGGCTCGTCTACGCGCGCGACGCCGAGCCGTCCAACGCCGCCGTCCTGCGGCTCATGACGCTCGCGTTCTTCCAGGCCGGCGACCTGACCGCCGCGGGTCGCGCGGTACGCGATTGGGCGCGCGTCGACGGCCAGCGCCCCACGCCGCATCGCTTCGCCTCGCGCATCTACGAGGCGATGGGCGCGCTCGACCTGGCCGCCGACGCCGCCGACCGCGGTGTGGCGGCCGCGCCCGCCGACGCGTCGGCGTGGGAGCGCGCCGGGCGGCTGCGGCTGCGCCTCGGCGACCGCGAGCGCGCGATCCGCGCGCTCGACCGCGCCCGCCGCCTGGCGCCGACCGCCGAGGGTCTGCTCGACCTCGCGCTGGCCTACCACCTGGCCGGCGACGTCGGCGGCGAGGTCGCCGCCTGCGAGCAGGCGACGCTGCTCGCCCCCGACGACGCGCAGGCCTGGGGCCGCTACGCCCACGCGCTGGCGCGGACGGACCGCGTCGGCGACTGCATCGCGGCGTGCGAGCACGCGCTGTCGCTCGCGCCCGACCCCGAGGTCGTCGATCTCCTCGAGCGGATGCGCGAGCGGGCGCCGCGCGAGCTGCAGACGGCCGGCGAAGCCGCCTGAGCGCCGGGGGTCTAGAGGACGCCGGGCGGCTTGCGCACCTGCGTGTACATCGCCTGGCGCCCGTAGCCGGCGGCGATCAGGCCGGCCGCGCCCAGCAGGGCGACGAAGTAGCCGATCCCGAGGCCGATCTCGACGCTGTCGCCCGGTCGACCGAGGATCACGCCGTTGCACAGGATCAGCACGAACCCGGCGGCCCCGTTGACGACCGACCACTCGCCGGGCTTCCACGACAGCTCGTGGCCGCGGGCGAGGATCCAGGTCAGGACGAACGGGACCGACGCGACGAGCACGAGCAGGATGTCGAAGGTGTGGAAGACCTGCCACGCGTTGACGCCCGCGCCGCCGCTCTTGCCGGCGAGGTGCGAGTTCGGGTTCGTGTCGCTCGTCGTGAACCACGGCAGGAACATCGAGGCGACGAGCAGGGCGCCGGCCGCCATCCCGATCACCTCGTGACGCGAGATCGCGGTGTGATCGAAGACGCGTCCCCTCTCCGCGGCCTCGCGCCAGTGGCCCCCGGCCGCGGCGGCCAGCGAAGCGGCGATGGACGTGGCGACCGCGAGCACGATCAGCGGGTGGGGGAGGTTGACCTTCGCGTCGCCGCCGATGACCGCGCGGGCGAGCACGACCCCCAGGCCGAAGACGGCGCCCGCGACCGCGCCGCGCAGCGCCCCGTCCCTCGCGCCGCGGTGCTCGAACCCCGCGAACACGGTCGCCGAGAGGGCGACGGGCACCGTGAGGATCGTGTACAGCAGCTCGCTCACGCCGGCGACCCAGCCGCACAGCACGCCGAAGGCGAGCGGGATGGCGCCGACGAGCACGGCCTGCTGTGCGCGTGGCCTCGCGGCGAACAGGTGGGGAAGCCAGTCCCGGCTCGGCAGCGGCTCGACATGCATCCTTGTCCCTCCTTCGAAGCGCCCCCGATCGAACCGTACCCCCGCGGGCGTCAGCGCGCGAGGCGTGATTCTCTTTTCGCATGATCATCACGACGATGAACGACCTCCCGGGCTACGAGATCGAGGAGGTGATCGGCGGCGTCTTCGGCCTGACCGTGCGCTCGCGCAACGTCGGCTCCCAGATCGGAGCGTTCTTCAAGTCCCTGGTGGGCGGCGAGCTGCGCGGCATGACGAAGATGCTGGCGGCCGGGCGCGAGGAGGCCGAGCAGCGGCTGACCGACGAGGCGGACAGCAGGGGCGCCAACGCCGTCATCGCGTTCCGGTTCGACACCTCCGAGCTCGGGTCGACCTGGACCGAGATCTGCGCCTACGGCACCGCCGTGCGGGCGCGCAAGCTGTAACCGTCCGGCGGCCGCCGTACGTTGCGCGCTCCGTGCGCCTGATCGTCGCCCGCTGCGAGGTCACCTACACCGGCCGCCTGCTGCAGGCGCGGCTGCCGGAGGCGCTGCGGCTGATCATGGTCAAGAGCGACGGGTTCGTGATGGTCCCGACGCGGGCGGCTACAAGCCCCAGAACTGCTGGACGACGGCCGCTGACTTCTTCGGGCCGCAGTCAGACGCGGTGCACCGCGAGCCCGGGATGTGCCGCGGCGATGGCGTCGAAGTCCTCATCCTGGGTGACGATCGGGAGTCCATGTGCGACGGCCGTCGCGGCGATCAGTGCGTCGAGGACCTTGGGACGCACGTTGACGCGCCGGCAGTCGTGGACGAGTCGGGCGAAGGCGCTCATGACGGGCTCGCTGACGGGAATCGGATCCGCGGCCCTCGCCAGGGAAAGCGTGTCGGCGCGCTGAGAGCGAGCCGTCTCGTCGGCGGCGGCCAGCACACCGAGCTCCAGCTCGCCGAGCGTGATCACCGAGATCGCCGCCTCGTCGGGCAGGTCGCCCAGTCGCCGCCGCTGCTCGCGCGCGATGAAGACCGAGGTGTCGAGCAGCCCGCGGCTCACAGCTCGTCGATCGTCTGGCCGGCCAAACGATCGAGGTCCGCTGTGAGCCCCGCGTCGGCCTGTCGCTCGGCGAGCTGCTCGCGCAGCCAGCCGCCGGGCAGCCATCGGGCGCGGCGGCGGTGGGGGACGATGTCGGCGACGGGTTCGCCGCGGCTGGTCAGCGTCACGGGCTGGCCGGCCTGGACGGCGGCGACGACCTCGGCGGTCCGGTTGCGCAGCTCGCGGACGCTGACCTGCATGTGCGACAGTGTAGCACTAGGTTGTGGCACGGCGTGGGGTTTTCAGCCGCCGCGGCGATCGCGTTGACGGGACTTCGCGGTGTCGGAAAGACCGCGCAGGTTTCAGTCAGGCCCGCGCCCCAGTCGTCCGGCAGCCGCCGTAGATGCGACCCCACGACAACCCGTACACACCGCACGTCGGCGCGCGGCCGCCTGCGCTCGTCGGACGCGATGCTCAGTTGGACTGCTCGGTATGGCCGCGGCGCAGTCGGTCCAGCAGCACTTCGGCGCGTGGTCGCGATTGGACGACGGTCGTCGACCACGACCACGTCAGCCGGCGCGCGCAGCGCCGGGCTCGGTCCGGAGCCACAGGCCGCAAAGCATGTGATTCGGTCACCCGGTGCTTATCCGTCTTATCGGCTCTTATCGAGAATCAGTAAGACATGAATAGATCGACAAGCTCGCGGGCGGCGCTCTCGACGACCGCTCTCGCGGGCGACCGGTCATGCGCCCTCTCGTAGAGCAGCGCGCGCGTCTGCGATGAGCCGGTCGAGGACGGCATCGCCGCTCCCTGCGGCGCGGCGAGCCTCAGCGGTGGAGATGATGATCGCGCTCAAACCTGTCCTCCCGAGCACGTCCCCGTGCGTCGTGACGGCGTTGTCGAAGGGCTCTACGTCAAGCGTGTGGGCGAACTGCACCAGCCGGTCGGCGAGCGCGTTCGGATCCTCACGGTGCGCGGACGCTGTGCGCGCATGGACGGGCTCGATGCGCCCGAACGCTTCGGCGAGGCCGCCGTCGGAGTCGTCGATGCTGGCGCGGTCGAGGCGGAGAATCAGATGCTCGATCAGTGCGAGTCCGAAACGTCAGCGCGTCTCGTCGCGAACACCTCGAGCTCGTCGATCGCCGCGTGCAGGCCGTCACACCACTCCGGAACGAGGTGGTAGGCGATGTAGATCGGCGTCGCGGTGGCATCGTCGATCGCATGGAGCAGGGCCTCCTCCTCCGCGCCCCAGTCGTCCGGCAGCCGCCGTACGTTTACGCGCTCCATGCGGCTGATCGTGGCACGCTGCTCCATCGACTACACGGGCCGGCTGACGACCCACCTGCCCGAGGCGGTCCGCCTGCTGATGATCAAGCCCGACGGCACGTTCATGGTGTGGTCAGACGGCGGCGGCCAGAAAGTCAAGCCCCAGAACTGGATGACGCCGCCGTGCGTCATGGAGGAGGCGGCCGGCTCGATCGTGGTGCGCAAGGTCAAGGGCGAGGACCGGCTCGACATCAGGGTCGTCGAGGTGCTCTCCGACGTCACGCACGACATGGGCGAGGCCGCCGCGCTGGAGAAGGACGGCGTCGAGCGCGACCTGCAGGAGGAGCTGGCCGCCGCGCCCGAGTGGTGCGGCGAGGGGCTGCGGCTCGTGCGGCGCGAGTGGCCGACGGACATCGGGCCGGTCGACCTCATGTGCCGCGACGGCGAGGACGAGTGGGTCGCCGTCGAGATCAAGCGGATCGGGACGATCGAGGCCGTCGAGCAGCTGACGCGCTACCTCGAGCGCATCCGGCTCGATCCCGCGCTGGGGTCGTGCCGCGGCGTGCTTGCCGCGCAGCTCGTCAAGCCGCAGGCCCGCGTGCTCGCCGAGGCGCGCGGCATCGCCTGCGTCGAGGTCGACCTCGAGGTCCTGCGCGGCGAGCGCGAGCCCGACCTGACGCTGTTCGCGGCGTAGGCTCCGGTCCATGTCCGAGACCGCCACCGCCCAGGCGGTGCTCACCGAGCGCCGCGACAACATCCTGCTGATCACGCTCAATCGTCCCGACGCGCGCAACGCCGTCAACGGCGCGCTCGCGCAGGGGGTCGCCGACGCCCTCGACGAGCTCGACGCCACGCCGGAGCTGCAGGTCGGCGTCCTCACCGGCGCCGGCAAGGGGTTCTCGGCCGGGATGGACCTCAAGGCGTTCGTCACCGGGGAGCGGCCCTGGGTCGAGGGCCGCGGCTTCGCGGGCATCGTCCAGCGCGCCTCGCGCAAGCCGCTCATCGCGGCGATCGAGGGCTTCGCCGTCGCCGGCGGCTTCGAGATCGCGCTGGCCTGCGACCTGATCGTCGCAGCGCGCGGCGCCAAGCTCGGCATCCCGGAGGTCAAGCGCTCGCTGGTCGCGGCGGGCGGCGCGCTGCTGCGGCTGCCCCAGCGGCTGCCGTATGGCGTCGCGATGGAGCTCGCGCTCACCGGCGACCCGATCGACGCCGAGCGCGCCGCGGAGCTGGGCGTCGTCAACCGGCTGGCCGAGCCGGGCGGCGCGGTCGACGCCGCCATCGAGCTCGCCGGGCGGATCGCGCCGAACGGACCGCTCGCGCTCGAGGCGACCAAGGAGATCCTCCAGCGCCAGCGCGACTGGACCGAGGAGGAGTTCTGGTCCAAGCAGGGTGAGCTGTCGGGCCCCGTGTTCGCCTCCGAGGACGCGCAGGAGGGCGCGAAGGCGTTCGCCGAGAAGCGCGCGCCGGTCTGGCAGGGCCGCTGAGGATCGACTTCGTCGATCCTTCAAGCGCGAACTTCGTTCGCGCGCTCGACAGGCGGTCGAGCCCGTCTGGACCGCAAGAGGAAATCTGCGCAGGAGCGGGCACTTCCTGGCACCCTTGCCTCGTGCTGCCCCAGATTGTGGCCTTTGGCGGCGGTGGGTTCTCCACCGAGGCCGGCAACCCGCTCCTCGACGACTACGTGCTCGGCCTGACCGGCGTCGCGCGCCCGCGCGTGTGCTTCGTCCCGACGGCCAGCGGCGACGCGGACCACTACGTCGTGCGCTTCTACCGCGCCTTCGGCGACGGGCGCTGCGAGCCGTCGCACCTCTCGCTCTTCCGCCGCGACCGCGGCTGGGCGGGCCGGTCGTTCGCCGACCACCTGCTCGGCCAGGACCTGATCTACGTGGGCGGCGGCTCGGTGGTCGGCCTGCTCGGGGCATGGCGGGCGCACGGGCTCGACGCGGTGATGGCCGAGGCGTGGCGGCGCGGGATCGTGCTGTGCGGCGGCAGCGCGGGCTCGCTGTGCTGGTTCACCGAGGCCGTCACGGCCTTCCACGGCCCGCCGGAGCGCGTCACCGGGCTCGGCCTGCTGCCGCACTCCAACTGCGTGCACTACGACGCCGAGCCGACACGGCGCGAGGCGTACCGGTGCTTCGTGACCGACGGGATGGTCCCGGGCTACGCGGCCGACGACGGCGTCGGGCTGCACTTCATCGGATCGGAGCTCGCGAGCGTCGTCGCCTCGCGAGCCGGCCGGCGCGCCTACCGGGTGACGCCCGGATCGGAGACGCCCCTCGAGGCAGATCAGCTGGGGGCACCCGCGCTTGTCGCCGCCTGAGCGGCGGATACTCGCCCTCGGCGGCGGCGGCTTCACCGCCGGCCCGCGGGACGCGGCGCTCGACGACCTCGTGCTCGAGCTCTCGCCGCGCCGCGAGCCGCGGATCTGCTTCCTGCCCACGGCCAGCGGCGATCCCGACGAGCAGGTCGGCCGCTTCTACGCGACGTTCGCCGACCGGCCGTGCCATCCCTCGCACGTCAGCCTGTTCCGCCTCGCCGACGATCCGGTGCCGCTCGCCGAGCGCATCCTGGGCCAGGACGTCATCTACGTCGGCGGCGGCTCGATGCGCAACCTGCTGGCCATCTGGCGTGCGCACCAGCTCGACGCGCTGCTGTGCTCCGCCTGGCGGCGCGGGATCGCGCTGGCGGGGCTGAGCGCCGGCGCGATGTGCTGGTTCGCCGGCGGGATCACCCGCTCGGGCGGGCGGCCCGAGCCGATCGCCGGCCTCGGCCTGCTCGCCGGCTCGCTCTCGGTCCACCGGAGCTCCGAGCCCGAGCGCCTGCCCGCCTTCCGCGCGGCCATCCGCCGTGGCTCGCTGCCGGCGGGGTGGGCGCTCGACGACGGCGTCGGCGTGCTCTTCGAGGGTCGGCGGCTGGCACGCGCGCTCACCGCGCGCGCGGACGGGAGGGCGGTGCACGTCGAGCGCCGGAAGGGGGAGGTCGTCGAGACCGAGCTCGAGTGCGAGCGCCTCGCCGCGCCCGAGCCGGGCGAGCCGCGCGTCGTGCCCGCCGACGTGCGCGAGCTGCGCGCGCTGCGTTACCGGTCGGCGCTGCGCGGCTGAAGCGTCAGCACGAACTGCAGCGCGAGCAGCTCCGGCGCGCGGCGCACGAGCGGCTCGCGGATGAGGTGCAGCGCGCCGACGCGCGACTCGAGCGGCAGCGGCGCGCCCGCCAGACGCTCCTCGACGACCGCGAAGCCCGCCTCGCGCGCGAGAGCGTGCGCGCTCGCGCGGGTGAAGAACCGCAGGTGCGTGCGGTCGAACAGCCCGAAGTCCTCCTGCGGGAAGCGCCCGCGCAGCAGCGCGCGGCGTGCGGTCCAGTGCGCGATGTTGGGCAGGGAGACGATCGCCAGCGGAGCAGCGCGCGCCCGGCGGAGCACCGCGGCCGGGTCGCGCAGGTGCTCGAGGACGTCGCCGAAGACAACCGCGTCGAAGCCCGCCGCGTCGAGGCCGTCGCGCTCGACGTCGGCCTCGCGGACCTCGAGGCCGCGCGCGCGGGCCGCGGCGGCGGCGGCGGGATCGACCTCCACGCCGGCGACCGTGCAGCCCCGCTCGGCGATCAGCGCCGCCGCGAGGTGACCCGCGGCGCAGCCGACGTCGAGCACGCGCGCGCCGCGCGGGACGGCGGCGAGGATCGCCCGGTGGCTGTCGGCCAGGCCGTGGCGGTCGGCCAGCGCCCCGTAGACCGTCACTCGCCGAACAGCGTGACGAGCAGCGACCGCGCGCCGCCGTGGTTGCGGTGCTCGCACAGGTAGATGCCCTGCCACGTCCCCAGCGCCAGGCGCCCGCCGGCCACGGGCAGCAGGAGCGCGCTGCCCGTCAGCGAGGTCTTGATGTGCGCGGGCATGTCGTCGGGCCCCTCGAGCTGGTGGGCGAAGTACTCGGCTCCGTCGGGCACGGCGCGGTCGAACCAGGCGGCGAAGTCGCGCCGCACGTCCGGGCTGGCGTTCTCGTTGAGCGTCAGCGACGCCGACGTGTGGCGCAGGAACAGGTGCGCCAGCCCGACGCGCAGCTCGCGCAGCTCGGGCACCGCGCCCACGACCTCATCGGTGACGAGATGAAAGCCGCGCGGCCGCGGGCGCAGCCGGACCTCGCGCTGGTGCCACATTGTCCACGCAAGGCTAGTCCGGGAGGCGAACGCGCATGTCGACCCGGGCGCCGCGGAAGGGCACGCCCTCGGCCTCCAGCAGCGCGCGCTGGCGGTCGGCCTTGGGCAGCGAGCCGTCGGCGCGCACGACCCGGAACCAGGGCACCGTCGGGTCATCGGTGACCGACAGGACGGAGCCCGCGAAGCGCGGCGCGCCGGGCGAGACGTCGCCGTAGGTGCGCACGAAGCCCGGCGGGATCGCGCGGATGCGCGCGAGCACCCGCTGGGCGCGGACCGTCATGATGGGCGTCGTGCGCCGGGCGGGCACGTACTCCATCGTTGCGCGTGACGCCGACACGCTGGAGCTCGGCGTCGCCGTGCAGTCGCACTGGTTCTCCGTCGGCTCGGCGGTGCCGTGGGTGCGCGCGGGCGTCGGCGCCGTGGCGATGCAGTCCATCCCGATCCCGGGCGGCGGGCCGCGGGCGCTCGAGCTGCTCGCCGGCATGGGCGCCCACGACGCGCTGCGCATGCTCGTCGCGGGCGACGAGGAGCACGAGGTCCGCCAGTTCGGCCTGGTCGACGCGCGCGGCGAGGCAGCCGCGCACACGGGCGCGATGTGCATCGCCCACGCGGGCGACGTGAGCGGCCCCGGCTACACCTGCCAGGCCAACATGATGGCGACGCCCGACGTCTGGGCCGCGATGGCGGCCGGCTACGAGTCGGCCGCCGGCTCGCTGGCGGAGCGGCTCGTCCAGGCGCTCGAGGCCGGCGAGGCGGCGGGCGGCGACGTCCGCGGCCGCCAGTCGGCCGCGGTCGTGGTCGTCCCGCCAGAGGGCGAGGCGCACGCGCGCTCCGTGGACCTCCGCGTCGAGGACCACCCCGATCCGGTCCGCGAGCTCTGGCGGCTGCTCGTGCTGCACCGCGCCTACGAGATCGCCGGCACGGCCGACGAGCTCGTCGCGCAAGGTCGCCACGCCGAGGCGGCCGAGCACTTCGAGCGGGCCGCGGAGATCGCGCCCGACAACGACGAGCTGCTCTTCTGGGCCGGCCTGGCCGCCGTCCAGCAGGGCAGGCGCGAGGCCGGTCTCGAGCGCGTGCGCCGCGCGATGGAGGCCAACCCGGCGTGGGGCGAGCTGCTGCCCCGCCTCCCGGCCGAGCTGGTCCCCTCAGCCCCGGCGGTCCGCGAGGCGCTCGGGCTCTAGCTCCATCCGCCGGTGCGGGCCGAGGCCCGGGACGTCGAACTCGTCGCCGACGGCCGCGAAGCCCGCGCGCTCGTAGAGAGGCAGCGCGCGCGGGCGCGCCGTGCACCAGACGATGCCGCCGCCGTGCTCGCGGGCGTGGTCGAGCAGCGCGCGGAGGATCGCCGCGCCCACGCCTCGCCCGCGCGCCGCCGGCGCCGTCGCCATCCCGCGCACGCGCCAGCCGGGCGCCTCGGGGACGACGCTGCCGATCCCGAGCACCCGGCCGCCGCGGCGGACGACGTAATGCCCGCTGCGCGGGTCGTCGTCGCCGGGCCACACCGCGGACTCCGGCCCCAGTTCGGGGCGCAGGACCTCGAGGCGCAGCGGGCGGACGTCCTCGGGCGGGACGCGGCTAACGCTGGCCAGGAGTCTTCTCGGGGAACTGCGAGACCGACTGCCCGAGGTCCAGCGCGGTGCCGATGATCCGCGACTGCTCCTGGACGTGGGCGACCGGGTAGCCCTCGCCCGGCGACGCGCGCTCCGGGCGCCCGATGTAGCCGAAGAGCAGGGGCTCGGGCAGCATCTGCAGCAGGCGCGGCGACATGTGCGCGCGGGCGCCCATGTTGCGCGGCTCCTCCTGCACCCAGACGACCTCGCGCAGGTTGGGGTAGCGGTCGACGAGGTCGCGGATCTGCTGCTCGGGGAACGGATAGAGCAGCTCGACGCGCCCGACGGCGACCCGCTCGTTGCCCTCGCGGTCGGGGTGGCCGACGATGTCGTAGTAGATCTTGCCGGTGCAGAGGATGAGCCGCTCGACGCGCTGCTCGTCGACCCGCGGCTCGGCCAGCACGGGGTAGAACTGCGTCTCCGAGAGGTGCTCGATCCGATTCGTCGCCTGCGGCAGGCGCAGCAGCGACTTCGGGGTCATGATGATCAGCGGCCGCTGCTTGGCCACCCGCGCCTGGCGGCGCAGCAGGTGGAAGTACTGCGCTGGCGTCGTCAGGTTCGCCACGCGGATGTTGCCCTCGGCGGCGAGCTGCAGGAAGCGCTCGAGCCGCGCGCTGGAGTGCTCGGGCCCGGAGCCCTCGTAGCCGTGCGGCAGCAGCAGCGTCAGCCGCGACGTCTGCCCCCACTTGGCCAGGCCGCTGATGATGAACTGGTCGACGATCACCTGGGCGCCGTTGGCGAAGTCGCCGAACTGCGCTTCCCACAGGACGAGCGTCTCGGGCGCCTCCGCGCTGTAGCCGTACTCGAAGCCGACGCACGCGATCTCGCTGAGCGGCGAGTTGTGCAGCTCGAACGGGGCGAGCGCGCCCGGCATGTGCTGGATCGGGCAGATGGTCTGGCCGGTCTTGGCGTCGTGCAGCACGAGGTGGCGCTGCGAGAACGTGCCGCGCTCGACGTCCTGGCCGGTGAGGCGCACGGGCGTGCCCTCGGTGAGCAGCGAGGCGAAGGCCAGCGACTCGGCGTGCGCCCAGTCGATCCCGCCGTTGGCGCCGAGCGCGTCGCGGCGGCGCTCGAGCTGCTTGATCAGCTTGGGATGGATCGTGAAGCCGGAGGGGACGGCGAGCAGCTCCTCGTTGAGGACGCGCAGGCGCTCGGCCGACACCGCGGTCTTGACCTCCGGCGAGGGCGAGCGGTCGAGCTGGTACTCACCGGTGGCCTGCTCGACCTGGCCGGCCTCCTGCGCGGCCTTGATGCGCGCCTTCAGGCGCTGGTGCAGCCCGGTCAGGTGGTCCCAGACCTCCTGCAGCTGGAGGTCGACCTCCTCGCGGGTGACCACGCCTTCGGTGACGAGCTTGTCGGCCCACAGCTCGGCGACGCGCTTCTTGCGCTTGATCACCTGGTACATCTCGGGCTGCGTGTAGGCCGGCTCGTCGGCCTCGTTGTGGCCGAAGCGCCGGTAGCCGACGAGGTCGATGACCGCGTCGTGGCCGAACTCGTGGCGGAACGCGAACGCCAGGCGCACCGCGCTGATGCACGCGGCGACGTCGTCGGCGTTGACGTGGATGATCGGGCAGTCGAAGCCCTTGGCGAGGTCGGACGCCCACCGCGTGGAGCGCGCGTCGTCGGGATCGGTGGTGAAGCCGACCTGGTTGTTCTGGATGAGGTGCAGCGCGCCGCCGACCGTGTAGCCGTCCAGGCCCTGCAGGTTGAGCGTCTCCGAGACGACGCCCTGCGCCGGGAACGCCGCGTCGCCGTGGAGCATGATCGGCATGGCGGCGGCGCTGTCGCGGCGCGCGTGCGGGCCCTGGCGCGTGGTCTGCGCGGCGCGCGCGGCGCCCACGACGACCGGGTCGACGAACTCGAGGTGGCTCGGGTTGGACTCGAGGTTGACGAGGACCGCCTGGCCGTCGGGCAGCTGGTAGGAGCCCTGCGCGCCGTGGTGGTACTTGACGTCGCCGGTGCCGCCCTGCGGGATCGTCGTGACGGCCTTGAGCGTCGAGGCGCCCTCGAACTCGGCGAAGATCGTGTCGTACGGCCGCCCGAGGTTGTGGGCGAGCACGTTGAGCCGCCCGCGGTGCGCCATGCCCATGACGACCTCGCGCGCCCCCTGCGCGGCCGAGAGCTGGATGAGCTCGTCGAGCATCGGCACCGTCATGTCGAGGCCCTCGATCGAGAACTGCTTCTGGCCGAGGTAGGCCTTGTGCATGAAGCGCTCGAAGGCGTCGACCTCGATCAGCCGCTTGAGCAGCGTCTTGTTCTCGTCGTTGGTCAGCGGCTGGCGGTAGGCGCCCGACTCGATCTTCTCGCGCAGCCACGTGCGCTGGCGGTGGCTGGAGATGTGCTCGATCTCGTAGGCGATCGTGCCGCAGTAGGTCTCGCGCAGGTGCGGCAGCGCGTCGGCCAGCGTCGCGCCGGGCACGTGGATGCGCAGGATCTTGGCCGGGATCCGGGCCATCAGCTCGGGCGTGAGGCTGAGCGGCTCGGGGTCGAGCGCGGGGTCGCCCTCGGGCTCGCGGCCGAGCGGGTCGAGCCGGGCGGCGAGATGGCCGTGGGTGCGGTGCGCCTTGACCAGCGAGGTCGCCGCCTGCACGGCCTGCAGCAGCTGCTCGTCGGGCGGGGCGAGGACCTCGACGCCCGCGGTGACGTCGCGCGCGGCGGCCGCGGCGGCCGCCGGGGCGGGCGGCTGGGGGGCCGGGCCGAGGACCACGCCGAGGTCGGCGAAGACCTGCTCGTAGAAGCCGTCCTCGCCCTGCAGCTGCTCCTCGACAAGCGCGAGGAACCGGCCGGACTCCGCGCCCTGGATGACGCGATGGTCGTAGGTCGACGTCATCGACATGACCTTCTCGGCCCCGATGACCGCGCCGATGTTGCCGAGCCCGACCGGATACGCGATCGAGCCCGTGGCGATGATCGTGCCCTGGCCGACCATGAGCCGCGGGACCGAGGCGATCGTCCCGATGCCGCCGGGGTTGGTGAGCGAGATGTTGGCGCCGGAGAGGTCGTCGGCGGTGAGCTTGTTGTCGCGCGCGCGAGAGATGAGGTCGTTGAAGGCGTCGAGGAACTCGGCGAAGGTCAGGCGCCCGGCATCGCGGATGACGGGGACCATCAGCGTGCGCGAGCCGTCCTTCTTCTCGACGTCGACCGCGATGCCGAGGTTCACCCGGCCGTCGTCGATGCGGAAGCCCTTGCCGTCGCGCTGGTCGAAGTGATGGGCCATCACCGGCATCTGCTCGGTCGCCGCGCGCGCGATCGCGTAGGCGATGAGGTGGGTGAACGAGACGCGCTTGCCCGCCTCCTTGAGCTGCTTGCGCCGGCCGTCGAGGGTGGTGACGGTCATCGTTCGGAACGAGGTCGCGGTCGGGATCGAGCGCGACTCGTCCATGTAGCGGGCGAGCATCGCCGCGCCGCCGCGCAGCGGCTCGGCGACGGCCTCGGCGGCGGGGGCGGCCGCCGCGCCGTTCTCGCCGAGCACGTCGGCCTTGGTGATCCGCCCGCGCGGCCCGGTGCCCTTGACCTTCGAGAGGTCCACGCCCTCGGCGGCGGCGACGCGGCGGGCGACGGGGGAGACATGGGCAACATCCCTCGGCAGAGCCTCGGGAGTTGCTTGCGCGAACTCGCCTGGGGCTCGTTCGCGCGACGGTGCGGCGGGACCCGGTTCCGCGGCGGCGGCGCCCACGCTCATGCGCGCGATGACCTGCCCGACGGTCACCGTGTCGCCTTCCTCGGCGAGGATCTCGGTGATGGTGCCGGCGGCCGGCGCCGGCAGCTCCATGTCGACCTTGTCGGTGGACAGCTCGACGACGGTCTGGCCGTCCTCCACGTGGTCGCCGACCTTGACGGCCCACTCGAGGATCGTGCCCTCGGTGACCGACTCGCCGCCGGTGGGCGTGACGATGTCGACGATCTCGGCCTCCGCGGGGGCCTCGGGCGCGGCGACATCCTTCGGCAGAGCCTCGGATGTCGCTTCCGCGAGCTCGCCAGAGGCTCGCTCGCGAGCTTCCTTCGTCGCGGCAGAGGCCCCGTTGCCGCCCGGCGCGATCTCCGCGAGCAGGGCGCCGACCTCGACGGTCTCGCCCTCGGGCGCGTGGATCTTGATCAGGACGCCCGAGGCCGGCGCGGGGACCTCGGCGTCGACCTTGTCGGTGGAGACCTCGACGAGGACCTCGTCGGCTTCGACCTGGTCGCCCTCCTGCTTGTGCCACTCGAGGACGGTCCCCTCGGTCACCGACTCGCCCATCATCGGCATGGTGACCTGCGTCGTCGTGTCCACTGCCATGGCGAGCCCTTACCCTAGCGCGCCGTCGGAACGCCGTGGTGGGGTGACGGCCGGGCCGTCGCGGCGGCCCGTCGCGAGGCGCGTATGAACTCGTACGAGCCGACGAACGGGCCTACCGCGCCGACCACCGAGACGGCGAGCGCGAGGCGCAGATCGATGATCCCCCGCCGCAGCGCGATCAGCGAGGCACAGCACATCGCGATCCAGCCGAGCCCGTGGGCGAGGCCGAAGACGAACTCCTCGGGATGCAGCCCAGGCACCAGCCAGACGGTGAGCAGGGTCGCGTAGATCGTCGAGTGCGTGAACGACGCGGCTTTCAGGCGCCCGAACGTCATGCCGCCAACAGCGTGGCCATGCGCCGCAGCGGCTCGTGGGCCTCGCCGGGCCACGCGGCGACGTCGGCGGGCCACCACGCCCATTCGTCGTGCTCGTCGTCGGGGACGACCTCGGCGCCCTCGGGCAGCCAGGCCATCCCGACGAACATGACGAGCCGGTGGGGCAGGCGCACCAGCGCCTCGGCCGTCATCCGGCCGGCGTCGACCGACCACTCCTCGCGCAGCTCGCGGTGGAGCGTGTCGACCGGGCTCTCGCCGACGTCGACGGCGCCGCCGGCGCCGAGCGCCCAGCGCCCGGCCCATGACGACAGCCACGGTGCGCGGCGCCCGGCCAGCCAGCGGCCGCGCCAGTCGCGCGTGACGCACAGCGCCGCGACGCTGTCGGAGGCGTCGCCCTCGACGAGGCGCAGCGCCCAGCGCGTCGGCTGGAGGTCCATGACCAGGCCGCCGCCGGGCCGCTCGACGTAGCCGGCCAGGCGCGCGGCCACGCCGTCGTGGCTCGGCGAGCCGCGCTCGCGCAGCGCGCGGATCGCCGCGTCGGCGGCGCGCTCCTTTTCGGGCTCAGGCTCGTAGGGCTCCTCGTGCCAGCGGGTCTCGACATCGGCGGCCGCCCACGGGCCGCGCGCGAGGATTCCGGGCCGCCTGTCCACGCTTTGAGCTTAGGGTTCACCGCCGTGGACGAGGTGAGGCGGCGCAAGCACTGGGGCTGGGGGTTCGCGGACGAGGAGCCGTCGCTCGAGGAGCTGCGTGGCGCGGCGGCCGGGCTGGCCGAGCACCTGGGCTTCGGCGCCGCCGACGTCGAGGAGCCGGTCGCGCTCGAGCGGCTCAGGCTTCCGGCGCCGCGCGTCGCGCCGCCTGAGCTCTGCGACGCGCGCGCCGACGACTTCCACCGCGCGCGCTTCGGCCTCGGCTGCTCGTACGCCGACGTCGTGCGCGGCTTCCGCGGCCAGGTGCCCCATCCGCCCGACGCGGTGCTCTTCCCGCGCGACGAGCGCGAGGTCGAGGCGGCGCTCGAGTGGGCGGCGGGCGCGAACGTCGCGGTCATCCCCGTCGGCGGCGGGACGAGCGTCGTCGGGGGGATCGAGCCGCGCGTCCCGGGGCGCTTCGACGGGGCGGTGTCGCTGTCGCTCGCCGCCTTCGACCGCGTGCACGAGGTCGACCGTGTCTCGCGCGCGGCGCGCGTCGGGGCCGGGCTGCCGGGGCCGGCGCTCGAGGAGCGCCTCGGCGCCGCGGGGATGACCATGCGCTTCTACCCGCAGTCGTTCGAGCTGTCGACGGTCGGCGGCTGGATCGCCACGCGGGCGGGCGGGCACTTCGCGACCGGGCCGACCCACATCGACGACCTCGTCGAGGCCGTGCGCGCGATCACGCCGGCGGGCGTGTGGGAGTCGCGGCGGCTGCCCGGGTCCGGCGCCGGGCCGTCGCCCGACCGGCTGCTGCTCGGCTCGGAGGGCACCCTCGGCGTCATCACCGAGGCGTGGGTGCGCGTGCAGCCGCGCCCCGAGCACCGCGCGGGCCGCACGGTGCGCTTCGCGCGCTTCGAGGACGGCGCCGAGGCGGTCCGGGCGCTGGCCCAGTCCGGGCTGCAGCCGGCCAACTGCCGGCTCATCGAAGCAGGGGAGGCGCGCTTCACACTGGCGGGCGACGGCAGCGCGCACCTGCTCGTGCTCGGCTTCGAGTCGACCGACCACCCGGTCGAGGCTGCGCTCGAGCGCGGGCTCGAGCTGTGCCGCGAGGCCGGCGGCGAGCCCGATCCGCCGCGCGGCGGCGGCGCCGGCGCCTGGCGCTCGGCCTTCCTGCGCGCGCCGTACGTGCGCGACACGCTCGTCGCCATGGGCGTGCTCTCGGAGACCTTCGAGACCGCGATCACGTGGGAGCGCTTCGGCGCGCTGCGCGAGGCCGCGGTCGGCGCCGCCCGCCGCGCGCTCGACGACGAGCGGGCAACGGTCACCTGCCGGTTCACGCACGCCTATCCGGACGGCCCGGCGCCCTACTTCACGGTGCTGGCGCCGGCGCGCCGCGGCGAGGAGGCCGCGCAATGGGACGCGGTCAAGCGCGCCGTCTCCGACGCCGTGCTGGCGGCCGGCGGGACGATCACCCACCACCACGCGGTCGGCCGCGACCACCGCCCGTGGTACGACCGCCAGCGGCCTGACCCGTTCGCGGCGGCGCTGCGCGGGGCGAAGGCCGCCGTCGACCCGCGCGGGATGCTCAACCCCGGCGTGCTGGTCGACCCGTGATCGAGGCCGCCGTGCTGGGGCCGGGCGGCGTCGGCGGCCTCGTCGCCGCCGCGCTGGACCGCGCGGGGACGCCGGTCAGCGTGGTCGCGCGCTCCGAGACGGTCGCCACGATCGAGCGCGAGGGCCTGCGCGTGCGCAGCGTCCGCCTCGGCGAGTTCACGGCCCTGCCGCGCGCCATCCCGCACCTGAGCTGGCCCGTCGACGTCCTGTTCGTCGCCACCAAGGCGACCGCGCTCCCGGATGCGCTCGAGCGCATCGCCCGCCCGTGGCCGAAGCTCGTGATCCCGCTGCTCAACGGCCTCGAGCACCTGGCGCTGCTGCGCGACCGCTTCGGCGCCGACCGCGTGCTGGCGGCGGTCATCCGCGTGGAGTCCGACCGGCCGGCGCCGGGCCTCGTCGTCCAGACGAGCCCGTTCCTGCGCGTGGACCTGGCGCCCGACCCGCGCGCCGAGCGGATCGCCCACCTGCTGCGCGCCGCCGAGATCCCCACGCGGATCGGCGAGTCCGAGGCCGAGGTGCTGTGGCGAAAGCTCGTCCGGCTCAACGCGCTGGCCTGCACGACGACCGCCCACGACGCGCCGCTGGGCGAGATCCGCTCGCGTGCCGACTGGCGCGCCGAGCTCCTCGGCGCGGTCGAGGAGGGCGCCGCGGTGGCGCGCGCGGAGGGCGCGCCGATCGAGCCGGGCGAGGTCCTCGACGAGCTGTGGGAGGCGCACGCCGGGCTGACCTCCTCGCTGCAGCGCGACGTGGCGGCGGGCCGCCCGAACGAGCTCGACGCGATCGCCGGCGCGGTGCTGCGCGCGGGCGAGCGCCACGGCATCGGCTGCCCCACGATCGCCGCGCTGGCGGACGCGATCCGTCGCTAACCTGCCCCGCCAGTGGCCGACACGTCGAAGATCGCCAAGAACCTCAAGGCGTTCCAGATCGCGATCAACGCCCACGACCGCGAGAACCCGACCCACAACGCGTGGGGCATCGGGCTGGCGCACTTCGACATGGAGCGGCTGGGCTTCGAGGAGGGCGAGGAGATCCTCCCCGGGATCACGATGCACGTCGACGGCGGCGTGTCGGGCAACTTCCGCGTGCTCTGCGACGGCGACCACGACGAGGAGCTCGAGGCCGAGGAGACCGAGGTCGTCGAGGCGGTGGCGACCCAGCCGGCGATGGCCCCGCTCGCGCCGCGGCGCGAGGACGACCCGACCGCGTAGGTGGGTTCGTCCGCAGGCCCGGTGGCTTTCGGACGCGCCCGCTGATGCGTCGCGCGGCGGCCGTGCTGGCCGTGGCCGCCGCGGCGGCGCTCGGCGCGGCGGCCGGGTGCGGGGCCGAGCGGGCCGACCTGACGGGGCCCGCGATGGCGCTGCCGCGGACGACGGCGGCGATGCTGTCGATCGACCTGCGCGCCTCGGGCTCGGAGCGCGACGCGGCGCGCGCGCTCGCGCGGGCGCTGGGCGCACGCGACCCCCTGCACGTGGCGGGGCCGGCCGCGCGCGCGGTGGCGCCGGACGCCGCCGGGCTCGCCGCGCTGTTCCTCGTGCCCGCGCGCGACGGCGTCGGCGTGAACTCCGGCGCGGTCGTCGAGACGCGGGACCCTCGCGCCGCGCTCGACGCCGCCCGCCGCGTCCGGCCGCTCGTCCGGGCCGAGCGCCGCGTGCGCGGCGGGGTCGTGCACTCGGGCACCGATCCGTTCCGCGCGCTCGCGCGGCTGCGCGACTCGCCGACCGCGGCGGCCGCGGTGGATCGCTGGGTCGTGTGGGGCGACCCGCGGGCGGTGCGCGCCGCCGTCGTCGCCGCCAACGGGCTGTCGCTCGGCGAGACCGTGGCCTTCCGGCGCGCGGTCGAGCCGTTCCGCGACGGCCCCGCGCTCGTCTACCTGGACCCGCGCGCGCTGACCGGCGCGCTGGTCGCGCGCGCGCTGGCGATCCCCGGCCGGGTCGGCGGCGCGCTCGCCGACGACCTGCTGGGCGTCCGCTTCGCGCGGCCCGTCGCGGGACGCGTGCGCCTCCACGAGCACCACGTGGCGATCGAGACCGCCGCCGAGGACGGCTGTCTCGACACGCCGCTCGCCGATGCCGGCGGCGGGCCCGGTCACGCCCAGCTGGTCGCCGGCATGCCGGTCTACGGCCTCGCACAGCGCCAATGCCGCCCGCGCGCGGTCGCTCCGATCGAGGTCCCGCTCGACAGCGGCCGCCGGCTCGATCTCAGCCGCGCGCTGGGCTGGCTGCAGCCGTCACGCCTGGCGCTGCGCGACGGCGGGCTCTCGCTCGCCGCCCGCGTCCGCGACCGCGCCGCCGCCTGGCGCGAGCTGCCGCGCCTGCGCAGCGACCTCGCCCGCCTGCGCGGCGTGCGCGCGACGCTGACCGGCCTGCGGCGCCTGGACGTGAGCGCCGCCGGGCACCCGCGGGTGCGCCTCGTCCTGCGGCCGGACCGCGCGCTGCTCTTCGTCGGTCCTGCGCCCGGCCCCTCGCGCGTCCAGGCGAAGACGACCGCTGCCTACCGCGAGGCGAGGGGGCTGCTCGGCGACCACCGCCTGACCGCGCTCGCCGTCCGCCCGGTGCGTGGCGTCGAGTTCGTCGCCGCGGGCGCCCCGCCGCACGGCGCCGCGGGCCGCTCCGAGGGGGCCCGCATCATCATCGCGCTGCGCTCGGGGCCCGGCGAGTAGCGGCCCCGCTGGTCGCCGGCTCGACGCCGATCGCCAGCGGCCGCCCGAACGCCCGCTCGAAGAGGTCGCACTCGCGCTCGGCCGCCCACCGGGCGACGCTCACGTCGCCCGCGGCCTCGAGCGTCAGGCAGGCCTGGCCACCGCCGTCGACGTCGACGTGCGCCGCGCGCACGAGCTGGTCGCGCGAGCGCTCCAGCTCCTCGGCGAGGCGCAGCAGCGTCGCGCCGCGCTCGAGGATCGCCCGGTCGCCCTTGGTCGTCCAGGGCGCGAGGTCGGGCCCGAAGGTCGGCGTTCCCTTGCGGTGGTAGCGGACCGTCTCGGCGATGATCGCCAGCTCGCGCGGGGACCATCCGGGCAGGGTGCCGTTGAGGATCAGGTACCGCGAGTGGCGGTGGTGGTCGTCGTAGTCGACGGTCATCCCGATGTCGTGGAGCATCGAGGCGGCCCACAGCATCTCGCGCTCCTCGGGGTCGCCCGGGTGCAGTCCCGCCTCGGCGAGATCGTCGAACATGGCCAGCGCGAGGTAGGCGACGTGGAGGGTGTGCGCCTTGTCGGCGTCGTACTGCGCGGCGAGGTTGTTGACGCTGGCCACGCGCACGTCGGGGAACAGCGGCGGGTCGCCGAAGGCGAGGTGGCGCTCGAAGAAGGCCCCCTCGCGCAGGCCGGCCTCGGTCGCCTCGATGCCCTCGAAGCCGGCCGCCTCGAGCGCGGCCTGGACCACGGCCGCGCCGGCCAGGATGAGGTCGGCGCGGCCAGGCTTGATCCCGGGGATCTTGCCGCGCTCGGCGGGCGGCATCGACGCGAGCTCGGAGATGAGGCCGGCGAGGTCGTCGCGGGAGATCACGTGGCCCTGGATCCCGATCGAGGGCAGGTCCGCGGCCGCGGCGGCGGCCGCGGCGAGGTTGCGCACCGTGCCGCCGATGCCGACGAGGCGGTCGCCGGCGCGCTCCAGCCACGGAGCGCTCTCCAGCTCTTCGAGGACGTGGGCGCGCAGCGCCTTGAGCTGCTTCTTGGAGGCCGGTCCGTCGCCGGGCAGGAACTGCTCGGTCATGCGCACCGCCCCGAGACGCCACGAGCCCATCTGGCGCGCGCGCCGGCCCTTGACGCGCGTGAGCTGCAACGAGCCGCCGCCCAGGTCGAGCACGGCGCCGTCGGTCAGCGTGGTCGTGTTGACCGCGGCCAGATAGCCGAAGTGCGCCTCCTCCTTGACCGAGAGCACGCGGACGGGCAGCGCGGCGCGGTCGAGGAAGGCGTTGCGGTTGCGGGCGTCGCGAATGGCGCTGGTGGCGAGCGCGGCGACGTGCTCGGTGTCGATCCCGGTCGCCGCGCAGAAGTGCGCGAAGACCTCCACGACCGCGAGCGCGCGCTGCATGCGCTCCTCGGAGAGCTCGCCGGTCTCGGCCAGGCCGGCGCCGATGCGCACCGCCTCGTAGATCTCGTCGGTGCGCTTCCACCACCCCTCGTTCGCCGAGAACACGACCAGGCGGAACGAGTTCGAGCCGAGGTCGATCACGGCCGTGCGCTCCACGCCGTGCGTGGACTCGGGCAGGGCGGGGGTCCCCGGCACCGAGCCGTGAGGGCGATCGCGACGCATCTGCCGGGGCCGTTACCCGCGCTCGATGAGCTCGATCCGGTAGCCGTCGGGGTCGCGCACGAAGCACAGCCGCGAGCCGCCCTCGCGAACGCGGTAGGGCGGCTTCTCGGGTTCGATGCCCTGGTCGCCCAGGCGGTCGAGGGTGCCGTCGAGGTCCTCGACGGCGACCGCGATGTGGTTGTAGCCCGTGCCGAGGTCGTAGGCGTCGACCCCGTGGTTGTACGTCAGCTCGAGGCGCGGATCCTCGCCGGGCAGGCCCATGAAGACGTTGATCGCCTCGTCGCGGATGGGCATCCGGGCGCGCTCCTCGAAGCCGAGGGTCTCGTAGAAGCGAACGGACCGGTCGATGTCGCCGATGCGATAGCAGGTGTGCAGGAACTCCACGGCTGGCAAGCTACACCGCCCATGCTTCTCGAACGGTCCATGCACCCGCAGTTCGTCTCGAACACCTACCTCGTCGGCGATCGCGAGGGCGGGACAGGGTTCTTCGTCGACGCCGGGGGGCCCGTGACGCCGCTGTGCGAGGCGGCTGACCGGCTCAGCCTGCGCCCCACCCACGTCCTGCTGACCCACCACCACTTCGACCACGTCTCCGAGGTCGGCGCGCTGCGCGAGCGCTGGCCCAGCCTGCAGGTGCTCGCCAATCCGGTCGAGGGGATCGAGGGCGCCGAGCCGTTCAGCGACCGGAAGATCGGGGACCTGGAGGTGCGCGCCCTGCACACGCCGGGCCACACCGCGGGGATGCTCGCCTTCGTGGTCGCCGGCACCGACGTCTTCACCGGCGACACGCTGTTCAAGGGCTCGGTCGGCGGGGTACGGGCGCCCGGCTCGACCGGCTACGCCGACCTGCGCGCGTCGATCATGGACACGCTGATGGCGCTGCCGCCGGAGACGAGGGTCCACCCCGGCCACACCGACCCGACCACGATCGGCGACGAGTGGGAGTCCAACGCGTTCATCCGCGTGTGGCGCGGCCTGGACCCCGAGGGCGACGAGCCGTGCACCGTCGGCGGCGAGCCGGCACGCCTCGTGCTGTGGGGCGACGACTACGACGGCGGGCACAAGGCGTGGGTGCGCTGGCCTGACGGCCGCGACGACATCGTCCCCGGGTCGCAGGTCACACGGGGCTGAGCGCGATGGCCAAGGACGGGCTGCCGACCTCCCGCTGGTCGCGCGCCGCGCGCGTCGGGCGGCTGGCGGCCGGGCAGGCGGCGCGGCAGCTCGGCACGCGCGCGGCCAACGTGACGCGCGACGACGAGGAGCGCGCGCAGGCGCTCGAGCGCCGCCAGATCGAGACCGCGGAACAGATCGTCGCCGCGCTGGGGACGATGAAGGGCGCGGCGATGAAGCTCGGCCAGGTCATGAGCTTCCTCGACGTCGGCCTGGTCCCGCCCGAGCATCGCGAAGCCTTCCAGGCCAAGCTCGCCGAGCTGCGCGACGCCGCGCCGAAGGTCTCCTTCAAGGACATGAAGAAGGTCATCGAGCGCGAGTACGGCGAGAAGCTCGAGGACGTCTTCGAGACCTTCGACCCGGTGCCGATCGCCGCCGCGTCGATCGGCCAGGTCTACAAGGCGCGCCTCGACGACGGCCGGACCGTGGCGGTCAAGGTGCAGTACCCGGGCGTCGCCGAGGCGGTCCGCGCCGACATGCAGAACCTCGGGATGATCCTGCGGCTGATGAAGTCGGTGGCCCCCGGCCTCGACGTCCGCGCCGTCGCCGAGGAGATCCGCACGCGCATCGGCGAGGAGCTCGACTACGAGCTCGAGGCGTCCAACCAGCGGACGATGGCGCGCGCCTTCCGCGGCCACCCGTTCATCTACGTGCCCGACGTCATGACCTCGCTCAGCCGCGAGCGCGTGATCGTCAGCGAGTACGTCACGGGCCGCGGCTTCGAGGAGTTCAAGCAGCTGCCCGAGCCCGACCGCAACCGGATCGGCGAGATCATCTTCCGCTTCTACTTCGGCTCGATGTACCGCCTGGAGATGTTCTCCGGCGACCCGCATCCGGGCAACATGCTGCTGCTCGACGACGGGCGAATGGCCTTCCTCGACTTCGGGCTGTTCAAGCGCTTGGAGGCCGGCGCGGCCGAGCGCGAGCTGCGCCTCGGCCGGCTGGGCGTCGAAGGCCGCGGCGACGACCTTGCGGCCGAGCTGCGCAAGCACGGGTTCCTCACCCGCGGCGAGATCCCCGCCGACATCATCCTGCAGCAGTTCCGCGACCTGACGTGGTGGTACTCGACCGACGAGGAGGTCCAGCTCACGCCGGCCATCGCCACCCAGGTCGTCATCGACATGAGCGACCCGCGCTCGCGCTACTTCGAGCAGATGCGCCACGAGAACCTGCCCGCCGAGCACCTCTTCGGCCGCCGGCTCGAGGTCCTGACCCTTGCCGTGCTCGCCCAGCTGCGGGCCAAGAACAACTGGTTCCGGATCATGCGCGAGTGGGGCTACGGCGACGATCCGCAGACCGAGCTGGGCCGGCTCGAGGCGGAGTTCGCCGCGGCCCGCCGGTGATTGCCCCCGGCAGCGGCGCCACGGTGCCCGGGCCGCCCGGTGCCGGGGACCCCCGCCCTCGCGCGAGGGCTCGGGTGGCGGCGCTCGCGCTGCTCGTGGCGGGCGCGTTCGTCGTCGTCTCGACGAGCCTGACCCTGTCGGCCGAGGGCGTGCGCGACCACGTCGACGGCTACGGCGCGGCGGGCCCGCTCGTCTTCATCGCCGTCAGCTCCGTGCTGACCGTCGCGCTGTTCCCGGGCCCGCTGCTCGCCGGCGCGTCGGGGCTGCTGTTCGGCACCGCGCTCGGCACGCCGGTCTCGATCGTCTCGGCGACGCTCGGCGCGACGCTCGCGTTCTCGCTGGCGCGCTGGATCGCCCGCGACGCCGTCGAGGAGGTGGCGCCGCCGCGGGTCCGCCGTCTGCGCGCCTGGATCGGCCGGCGCGGCTTCCTCGCCGTCCTCTACGCCCGCCTCGCCCCCGGGCTCCCGTACTCCCTGGTCAACTACGCCGCCGGCCTCGCGCCGATCGCCCTGCGCGCCTTCGTCGCGGCGACGGCGATCGGCTGCGCCCCGCGCGCCTTCGCCTACACCGCGCTCGGCGGCTCGCTCAACGATCTCTCGCGGCCCGAGGCGATCGTCGCCTTCGCCCTGCTCGGCGTGATGGCCGTCGCCGGGCTCGTCCTCGGGCGCCGCCGGCTCAGACCGTCTGCACCTGGAACAGGCTCGTCGTCCCCGGACGCCCGCTCGGCAGGCCCGCGGTGATGCCGACGCGCTGGCCGGGCTTGCACCAGCCGAGCTCGACGACGCGCCGCGCGCAGTCGGCGATGAGGTCCTCGGTGACCTCGTGCCGGCGCATCGACGACGCCTGCACGCCCCACATCAGCCCGCACCGGCGCACGGTCTCGCGCCCGGGCGACAGCGCGAAGATCGGCACGTTGGGGCGGTGGGCGCTGACCAGGCGCGCGGAGCGGCCCGACAGCGTCGGGACGACGAGCGCGTCGAGGGCGAGCTCGCGCGCGGCGACGCATGCCGAGTGGGCCAGCGTGTAGGCGGGGTCGCGGGCGTCGCGGCGCACGCGCGTCTCCTGCCAGCGCTGGTAGGGGGCGACCTTCTCGACCTGCTTGGCGATCGAGGCCATCATCGCCACCGCGCCCACCGGGTGGGCGCCCACCGCCGTCTCCTGCGAGAGCATCACGGCGTCGGTCCCGTCGAGGATCGCGTTGGCCACGTCGGCGACCTCGGCGCGCGTCGGCCGGCTCGAGTGGACCATCGAGTCGAGCATCTGCGTGGCCGTGATCGCCGGGCGCGCCAGCGCGCCGGCCAGCGCCAGCAGGCGCTTCTGGACGATCGGCACCTCCTCGATCGGCAGCTCGATGCCGAGGTCGCCGCGGGCGACCATGACGCAGTCGGCGACCTTGAGGATCTCCTCGGCGCGGGCGACGCCCTGGGGCTTCTCGATCTTGGCGATGAGCGGCAGCCGCGTGTACTTGCGCAGGTGCGTGATGTCCTCCGGCCGGCGCACGAAGCTCAGCGCGACCATGTCGACGCCGATCCTCTCCCCGTTGCGCAGGTGCTCGAGGTCCTCCTCGGGCACGCTGGGCAGCTGGTCGACCTCCCCGGGCACGTTGACGCCCTGGCGCGAGGAGACGCCGCCGCCGATCTCCACCTCGGCGTCGAACTCGCGCTCGCCCGCGCGGACGGCGAGCGCGCGCAGGCGGATCGAGCCGTCGGCCAGGTAGAGGATCTCGCCGGGCTGGACGGCCTCCGCGAGTCCCGCCCAGTTGATCGACATCGCGTGCTCGTCGCCCTCCTCGCCGTCGGCGCCGCAGCGGAACGTCACGTGATCGCCGGGCTTGAGCTCGACGGTGCCGCCGCGCAGCCGCCCGAGCCGCAGCTTCGGTCCCGGCAGGTCCTGCAGGATCGCCACCGGCCGCCCGGCGCGACCCGCCGCCTCGCGGACCCGCTCGAGGTTCTCCTGGTGCTCGTCGAGCGTGCCGTGCGAGAAGTTCAGCCGCGCGACGTCCATGCCCGCCTGGACCATCTGCAGCAGCGTCTCGCGGTCCCGGCAGGCGGGACCGATCGTCGCCACGATCTTCGTACGCCGCATCGCGCGGCAGCCTACTGCCGCGCGATACGCGTCAGCTCAAGCGTGCGCCGGCTCGAGCACCTCGTTGCGCGCGCGGTTGACCTTGACCTCGCCCGTCCAGGAGGAGAGCCGCTCGGGATGGAACTCCGAGGCGTGCTCGCGGACGAACTGGGCGGCTACGTCGTTCGAGCGCCGCGCCGACTCCTCGTCGGTGAACATCGTCATCGAACACAGCGTCCCGTCGCCGCAGTCCATGACCTCGTAGGCGCAGAAGCCCGGCATCTCGGCGAACTGGTCGGCGATGAACTGATCGCAGCGGTGCATGACCTCGTCCATGCTCCCCGCGTCGACCCGCCAGCGCCGGATGGTCGCGTACATCTGGCTCCTTCCTGTCGCTCGGTGTGGAGGCTACGCCTGCGACCGCGGCGCGCCAGGGAACTTCCCGCCCTCCTGGACGACCTCCCCGTCGGCGCTGATCCGCCCGCCGCGGCGCAGGTCGCAGATGAGGTCCCAGTGCAGCGCGCTCTCGTTGCGGCCGCCCGTCTCCGGGTACGAGCGGCCGAGCGCGAGGTGGACGGTGCCGCCGATCTTCTCGTCGAACAGGATCGTGCCGATGGCGCGGTCGATCCCGAAGTTGGTGCCGATGCCGAGCTCGCCCAGCCGGCGCGCTCCCGCGTCGGTCGCCAGCGCCTGGCGCAGGTAGTCCTCGCCGCGTTCGGCGGTCGCCTCGACGACCTCGCCGTCGCGGAAGACGAGCTCCACCCCGGCGACGTCGACGCCGGCGGGCGAGGAGGGGACGTCGAAGCGGATGCGCCCGTTCGCGCTGTCCTCGTGCGGGCCGGTGAAGACCTCGCCGCTGGGCATGTTGCGCTGCCCGTCGGAGTTGACCCACGTGCGGCCCTCGACGCGGAGCGTCAGGTCGGTCCCCTCGGCCTCGATGCGCAGCCCGCGCGCCGTGCGGAGGCGCTCGATGAGCGCCGCCTGGAAGGCGCGCAGCTCGGCCCACGCGCGCTCGGGCTCGGGGCGGTCGAGAAACAGCGCGCCGGCGACGAACCGCTCGAACGCGGGCCGGCTCATCCCCGCCTGCTGCGCCAGCGCCTCGGTCGGCCACAGCGTCGAGCACCAGCGCTTGCGCAGCATCGCCTCGCGCACGTCGCGCCGGCCCCGCGCCAGGCGGGCGATGCGCGCCGGGTCCACGCCCGCGAGCGCGCGCGTGTTCTCCGGGGCCTGGATGCCGACCGTCGCGTCGCACTCGCGAGCCTCGCGCAGCGCCAGCGACGGGAAGCCGTCGAGCTGGGCGTCGCGCGCGTGCCCGTAGAAGCCCTCGGCCTGGCCGGGCAGCTCGACGCGCAGCAGCGGCCAGGCCTCGCGCTCGAGGATCGCGCGCTGCAGCTCGAGCAGCAGCGGCGCGGCGAGCGACGTCGAGCGCACGAGGACCTGCTGCCCGGCGCGCACGTCGAGGCAGTAGCCCGCGAGCAGATCGGCGAAGCGGGTAGCACTGAGGACGGGTTCGCAAGGAGGAGACGGCATGTACAAGCAGGTTTACGACCCGGTTTCAGGATCGCTCGGGCTCACGACCATCTTCGCCGTCTTACCCCTGGTGACGCTGTTCGCCCTGCTCGGCGGGCTGCGGGTCAAGGCGCAGTGGGCGGCGCTGTCGGCGCTCGCCGTGGCGATCCTCGTCGCGATCATCGTCTACTCGATGCCCGTCGGCCAGGCGCTCGACGCCGGCGTCGAGGGGGCGGCCTTCGGCCTGTTCCCGATCATGTGGATCGTCGTCAACGCGATCTGGATCTACAACATGACGCGCGAGAGCGGCCACTTCGCGGTCCTGCGGCGCTCGTTCGGGCGCGTGTCCGACGACCAGCGCGTGCAGGCGATCCTCATCGCGTTCTGCTTCGGCGCGCTCATCGAGGCCCTCGCCGGCTTCGGCACGCCGGTCGCGATCTCCGCGGTGATGCTCATCGCGCTGGGCTTCGAGCCGCTCAAGGCGGCGGCGGTCGCCCTGGTGGCCAACACCGCGCCGGTGGCCTTCGGCGCCATCGCGGTGCCGATCACGACGCTGGCGTCGGTGAGCGGGCTGCCCCAGGACGACCTCGGCTCGATGGTCGGGCGCCAGACGCCGTTCCTGGCGCTGATCGTGCCGCTCATCCTCGTCGCGATGGTCGACGGCCGCCGGGGGCTGCGCCACACGTGGCCGGCGGCGCTGGTGGGCGGGGTGGCCTTCGCGGTCGGCCAGTTCGTCTGCTCGAACTACATCTCCGTCGAGCTGACCGACATCGTCGCGTCGCTGCTGTCGGCCGGCGTCCTGGTGGCCTTCCTGCGCGTCTGGCACCCGAGCGAGGAGGTCGGCGGCGCGGCCGCGCCGGCGATGGCGGGCGGCGCGGTGGACACGCAGCCGTCGGTGCTGAGCGCCTACGCGCCGTACCTGATCATCATCGCCGTCTTCGCGCTGGCGCAGATCTCCTGGCTGCCGTTCAAGGACTTCCTCGACGGGCGCACCAAGGAGTTCGACTGGCCTGGCCTGCACGTCCTCAACGCCAAGGGCGAGGCTCCGCTGTCGGTGACCTTCAAGTTCAACTGGGCCAACGCGGCCGGCACGCTGCTGCTGCTGGCCGGGCTGCTGACCATGCCCGTCCTGCGCGTCGGCGTGGCACGCGCGGCACGCGTCTGGTGGCAGACCGTCGTCGAGCTGCGCTGGGCGATCGTCACGGTCGCCGCCGTGCTGGCGATCGCCTACGTGATGAACCTCTCGGGGCAGACGATCACGATCGGCCAGTGGCTGGCCGGCGCCGGCGGCGCGTTCGCCTTCCTGTCGTCGCTGCTCGGCTGGTTCGGGGTCGCGGTGACCGGGTCGGACACGTCGTCGAACGCGCTGTTCGGCGCGCTGCAGGTCACCGCCGCGCAGAAGGCCGACCTGTCGCCGACGCTGATGGCGGCGGCCAACAGCTCGGGCGGCGTCCTCGGGAAGATGATCTCGCCGCAGAACCTGGCGATCGGCGCCGCCGCGGTCGGCCTGGCCGGCCGGGAGGGCGACATCTTCCGGGTGGTGCTGAAGTGGAGCATCGCCCTGGTTCTGGTGATGTGCATCCTTGTGTACCTGCAGAGCACGAGCGTCTTGTCATGGATGGTTCCGTAGACCTTGTCGAGCGCCTGCGCGCCACGTGCGGCGCCCAGCACGTCCTCACGGACCACAACCAGCTGCGCACGTACGAGTCCGACGGGCTGCTGCAGTACCGGGAGCTGCCGGCCGTCGCCGTGCTGCCGGGCAGCGGGGCCGAGGTCGCCGAGGTCGTGCGGGCGTGCCACGCGGCCGGCGTGCCGTGGGTGGCGCGCGGGTCGGGCAGCGGGCTGTCGGGCGGCGCGCTGCCGGTGGCCGACGGGGTGCTTGTCATCCTCAGCCGGCTGCGGCGCATCGTCGAGATCGACCTCGACAACCAGCGCGTCGTCTGCGAGCCGGGCGTCACCAACCTGGCGATCTCCGCCGCGGTCGGCCCGTCGCACTTCTTCCCGCCCGACCCGTCGAGCCAGGTCGTGTGCTCGATCGGCGGCAACGTCGCCGAGAACTCGGGCGGCGCCCACTGCTTCAAGTACGGCTTCACGACGAACTACGTCTGCGGGCTGGAGGTCGTGCTCGCCGACGGGTCGGTCGTCCAGCTCGGCGGCAAGGAGCTCGACCGCCCCGGCTACGACCTGCACGGCGTGTTCGTGGGCTCCGAGGGCACGCTGGGGATCGCCACCGCGATCACCGTGCGCGTGGTGCCGGCGCCCGAGTCGGTGCGCACGCTCGTCGCCTTCTTCGAGACCCCGGGGCGCGCCGGGCGGGCGGTGTCGGAGATCGTGGCGGCGGGCGTCGTCCCCGGCGCGATCGAGATGATGGACCGCCTGACGATCGACGCCTCCGAGCAGATGGCCCACGCCGGCTGGCCCGAGGACGCCGGCGCCGCGCTGCTGGTCGAGCTCGACGGCCCCGAGCGCGAGTGCGACGCGCGCTTCGCGGAGGTGTGCAAGCTGTGCGAGGACGCCGGCGCGACCGGCGTCGTCGTCGCGCGCGACGGCGCCCAGCGCGACGTCTTCTGGAAGATGCGCAAGGCCGCGTTCCCGGCCATGGGGCGCATCAGCCCGCACTACTACGTCCAGGACAGCGTCATCCCGCGCACGCGCCTGCCCGAGGTCCTGGACCGCATCGACGCCCTGTCGCGCGAGTACGGCCTGCAGGTCGGCAACGTCTTCCACGCCGGCGACGGCAACCTGCACCCGCTGGTCTGCTACGACGGCCACACGCCCGGCGAGGCCGAGCGCGCCGAGGAGCTCGCCGGCCAGATCGTGCTCGCCTGCGTCGAGGCGGGCGGATCGATCACCGGCGAGCACGGCGTCGGAATCGACAAGAAGCGCTACATGCCGAAGATGTTCGCCGAGCCCGATCTCGCCGCGTTCCAGAAGCTGCGCTGCGCGTTCGACCCCGACGGGCTCGCCAACCCCGGCAAGGTGATGCCGACGCCGCGGCTGTGCGGCGAGGTGCCCGGCCCGTACCGGCAGCACCCGCTCGAGGCCGCCGGCCTCGCGGAGCGGTTCTAGTGGGCCACTGGCGATGACCGCCCGCGACGTCGCGGCCGCGCTGCACGACGCCGAGCGCGCGGGGCGCCGGCTGCGGGTCCGCGGGGCGGGCACGCGCCCGTGGGGCCGTCCCTCGCCGGCCGACGGCGAGCTCTCGACCGTGCAGCTCGACGCGATCGTCGAGCACAACGAGGGCGACCTGACCACCGTCGTGCAAGCGGGCGTCCCGGTCGAGCGCGCCCAGGAGGCGTTTGCGGCGGCCGGCCAGATGCTCGCGCTCGACCCGCCCGGCGGCGGGACGATCGGCGGCCTCGTCGCGACCGGCGACAGCGGCCCGCTGCGCCACCGCTACCACACGGTGCGCGACCTCGTGCTCGGCGTGCAGGTCGCGCTCCCCGACGGGACGGTCGCGCGGGCCGGCTCGAAGGTCATCAAGAACGTCGCCGGCTACGACCTCGCCAAGCTGCTCTCCGGCTCCTTCGGGACGCTCGGCGTCATCACGGAGATCAGCCTGCGCCTGCATCCACGCCCGCCGGCGACGGCGACCGCGGTCCAGCGCTTCGACGACCCGCACGCGCTCGCGAGCGCGGCGTCGGCGCTCGCCCACCGGCCGCTCGAGGCCGAGGCGCTCGACGTCGCGTGGGAGGACGGCGAAGGGTCGCTGCTGGCGCGCTTCGCCGGCGGCGCGGCGGCCGAGCGCGCGCGCGATGCCCTGCCCGAGTGTGAGGTCGTCGAGGACGACGAGCCGCTGTGGGAGCGCCAGCGCGCCGGCCAGCGTTCGTCGGGCGGGACGGTCGTGCGCGTCTCGACGACCCAGCGCGCCCTCGGCGCCGCGCTCGCCGTCGCGCCGCGCGCGGTCGGGCGCGCCGCGCTCGGCCTCGTGTGGATCACGCTGCCGGACGGCGATCCGGGCGCCGTGCGGGAGCTGCGCGAGCGCCTGGCGCCCGCGCCGTGCGTCGTGCTCGACGCTCCGGACTCCGTGCGCGGGGCGCTCGACCCGTGGGGCGAGGTCGGCGGCGGCGAGCTCGAGCTCATGCGGCGCGTCAAGGCGCGCTTCGACCCCTTCGGGACCTGCAACCCGGGCGTGTTCGTCGGCGGGATCTGATGGCGACCGAGATCGAAGACCGCCTCGGGGCGTTCGACGACGTCCGCCCGCCCGAGCCGTCGCTCATCGAGGACTGCGTGCACTGCGGGTTCTGCCTGCCGACGTGCCCGACCTACGCGCTGTGGGATGAGGAGATGGACTCGCCGCGCGGGCGGATCCTGCTCATGCGCGCGGCCCACGAGGAGGGCCCGGACCTCGTCGCCTCGCAGGTCCAGGCGTGGGACAACTGCCTCGGGTGCATGGCGTGCGTGACCGCCTGCCCGTCGGGCGTGCAGTACCACAAGCTCATCGAGGACACGCGCGCGCAGGTCGAGCGCCGCTACGAGCGCCCGCGCCTGGAGCGCCTCAAGCGCCGCGCGCCGTTCTGGCTGTTCCCGTATCCCGCGCGGCTGCGTGCGCTGGCGCCGTTCTCGCCGCTGGCCCGGTTCGTCCCCCGGCTGGGACGGCTCGCCCCGCGCGTCTCGCCGCGCGAGGCGCTGCGCCGCCTGCCCGAGCGCACGCCCGCCCGCGGGACGCGCCGCGGCAGCGTCGGCTTCCTGCAGGGGTGCGTCCAGCGCGTGTTCTTCGGCCGCGTGAACCGGGCGACGGTCGAGGTCCTGGCCGCCGAGGGCTTCGACGTCTTCGCGCCGGCGCGGCCCGGCTGCTGCGGCGCGCTCGAGCTCCACACCGGCTGGGCGGACGCCGCGCGCGAGCGCGCCCGGCGCACGATCGCCGCGTTCGAGCACTGCGAGACCGTGGTCGTCAACGCCGCCGGGTGCGGCTCGTCGATGAAGGACTACGGCCACGCGCTGCGCGACGACCCCGCGTGGGCGGACCGCGCCGCGGCGTTCTCGGCGAAGGTCCGCGACGTCACCGAGTTCCTCGCCGCCGTCGAGCCCGCCGCCGGCCGCCGGCCGGTCGAGCTCAAGGTCGCCTACCACGACGCCTGCCACCTCGCCCACGCCCAGGGCGTGCGCGAGCAGCCGCGGGCGCTGCTGCGCGCGATCCCCGGGCTCGAGCTGCTCGAGCCCGCCGAGTGGGAGCTGTGCTGCGGCTCGGCGGGCGTCTACAACCTGCTCAAGCCCGAGCCGGCCGCCGCGCTCGGCGAGCGCAAGGCGCGCAATCTGCTCGCCACCGGCGCGCAGGCGGTCGCCGCGGCGAACCCGGGCTGCGCGGTCCAGATCGCCGCGTACGCCGATCTGCCCGTGTACCACCCGATGGAGATCCTGCACGCGTCGCTGACCGGGAGGCCCCTGCACCGATGACCACGACCGTCGCCGCCGGAGTCGAGCTGACCCACCCGCCCGAGGGCCGCCAGGCCGAGGTCCTCAGCGGCGAGGCGCTGGCCTTCGTCGCCGAGCTCGAGCGCCGCTTCGGCTCGCGCCGGCGCGAGCTGCTGCAGGCGCGCGCCGAGCGCCGCGCGCGCTGGGCGGCCGGCGAGATGCTCGACTTCCGGCCCGAGACGCGCGAGGTGCGCGAGGGCGACTGGTCGGTCGCGCCGCCCGCGCGCGGGCTCGAGGACCGCCGCGTGGAGATCACCGGCCCGGTCGACCGCAAGATGATCATCAACGCGCTGAACTCGGGCGCGCGCGGCTTCATGGCCGACTTCGAGGACTCGCTCTCGCCGACGTGGACCAACGTGGCCAACGGGCACGTCAACCTCGCCGACGCGATCGAGGGCACGATCGAGTTCACGGCCGACGACGGCCGCGAGTACCGGCTGGGCGACAAGGTCGCGACGCTGCTCGTGCGCCCGCGCGGCTGGCACCTGGACGACAAGCACGTCCTCGTCGACGGGCGGGCGATCACCGGCGCCTTCCTCGACGCCGGGCTGTTCCTGTTCCACAACGCGCGCCGGCTGCTCGACAAGGGCCGCGGGCCGTACTTCTACCTGCCGAAGACGGAGAGCCATCTCGAGGCGCGGCTGTGGAACGACGTCTTCTGCCACTGCCAGGACGCCCTCGGGATCGAGCGTGGGAGCGTGCGCGCCACCGTGCTGATCGAGACGCTGCCCGCCGCCTTCGAGATGGAGGAGATCCTCTACGAGCTGCGCGAGCACTCGGCCGGGCTGAACGCCGGGCGCTGGGACTACATCTTCTCGGCGATCAAGACGTTCCGCGAGCGGCCCGAGGTGGTGCTCCCGCAGCGCAACGACGTGAAGATGACCGTGCCGTTCATGCGCGCCTACACCGAGCTGCTGGTGAAGACGTGCCACCGCCGCGGCGCGCATGCGATGGGCGGCATGGCCGCGCTGATCCCGAGCCGCCGCGACCCCGAGGCCAACGAGAAGGCGATCGCCGGCGTGCGCGCCGACAAGGAGCGCGAGGCCACCGACGGCTTCGACGGCACGTGGGTCGCGCACCCCGACCTCGTGCCGGTGGCGACCGAGGAGTTCGACAAGGTGCTCGGGGACCGCCCCAACCAGCTCGACAGGCAGCGCGACGACGTCCACGTCACGGCAGACGACCTGCTCGACCTCGCCTCGACGCCGGGCGCGATCACCGAGGAGGGGCTGCGCAACGACGTCAACGTCGGCATCCAGTACATCTCCTCGTGGCTGCGCGGCAACGGCGCGGCGGCGATCTACGGGCTCATGGAGGATGCGGCGACCGCGGAGATCGCGCGCTCGCAGGTCTGGCAGTGGATCCGCCACGGCGCCGAGCTCGACGACGGCCGCGCGGTCACGCCCGAGCTCGTCCGGCAGCTGGAGGGCGAGGAGCTCGAGCGCATCCGCTCCGAGATCGGCGACGACGAGTGGTTCGAGACCCAGGGCCGCCCGCGCGAGTCGCGTGAGCTCTTCGAGTCCGTCGCCCTGACGGGCGAGGACTTCGTCGAGTTCCTCACGCTCCCCGCGTACGAGCGGCTGGAGCCCTAGCCCTAGCGGACCTTGAGCGTCAAGGTCCGCCGGGCGTGGCTGTTGCGGATCGTCGCCGTCACCGTGATGCGGTAGGCGGTCCCCCGGCGCAGGCGGTGGCCGACGCGGATGTGCAGGGTGCGCACGCCGGCCGGCACGCTGCGCCGCCGGACGGTGAGCACGGTGTGCGTGCCGCGCCGGATGCGGACCGTGACCGTCGCCTTGCGCGTCAGGCTGACTCGCAGGCTCAGAATGCCGCGCCGCAGCCGGGCGCGCAGGCCCGACAGCGCCAGGCGCTTGCGCGCCGCCGAGTGCGCCCCGGCCGGCGGCCGCGACGACGGCTGCGCCGCCGGCGGCGCGCTCGCCGGCGCGGTGGTGTCGGCGGTCTTGGTGAGCTCCACGATCGAGGAGGCCTTGATGTTGTCGCGGCCGGGCGAGGACGAGTCGTGGAACGTCGCCAGCCCGAGGTACAGGCCCTTGTGATCCACGCCGGAGTAGGACAGCGTCGCGTCGACGCTTTGACCGATCCCCACCGTGAACGGGTCGCCGGTCACCGCGATGCCCGGCCCGCCGGACGGGTCGTCGGGCGACGCGTCGTTGGCCAGCCAGGTCGTGAAGTCGTACGTCGAGGGCGAGCGGGTCGTGAAGCCCACGATGACGAAGCGGTAGTGGCCCGCCTCGGGCAGCGCCTCGGTGACGCCCTCGTCGGCGATCGCGCTCGCCGACACGTCGACCAGCTCGTCGGGGGTGAAGCTCCCGTCGGAGTTGGCGTCGCGGAACAGGTAGAGGTCGAGGTCGGTGTTGGGGTCGCCGCCGTCGGTGTTGGAGATGCGCCCCGAGAGCAGCTGGGCGCCCGCCGGCACGTCGATGTCATAGGTCTTCATCGACGGCGACGGCGCGTTCGGGTCGGGCGCGCCGATCGGGTCGGTGGTGATCTGCTCGCCCGGCTTGGTGTCGGGCGCCGCGAGCCCCCAGCCGAGGCCGGTCAGCGTCCCGGTGAAGCCCGCCTTGACGGGGATCGTCGCGCTGCCCGCCGACTGGTCGGCCGTCACCTTGACCGTCTCGGGCGCGGAGATCGCGATCGCCCGCAGCGAGACCGGCATGTGCAGGGTCGTCCCACCGCCGGTCAGCGTCAGCGCGCCGAAGGCGTACTGCTCGAGCGTCGCCGTGGTGGCCTGCGCGGAGATGACGAGCTGCTGGGTGGCGCCCGGCGCGATGTCGAACGCGCTCGAGCCGGTGCCGGGGGCCGTGACCGTCGCGTCGAAGCCGGGGACGCTGATCGAGGCGTCCCAGTGGCGCGACGCGGCGTCGACGGACGTGACCGTGCGCACCGTGCGGAACGTGCCCGCCACCTTCGAGTTCGCGATGGAGGCCAGGTTGAGGTCGCTCGGCGCGATCGGGTCCTGGCCGTCGTTGAACACGGCCGGGTCCTGCGAGTCGACGTAGCGGATGTAGTCGTTGGTCCCGACGTCGAGCACGAGCCCGGGCGAGGCGGCCGCCGTCGGATTGATCTCGCCGGAGCCGGCGTCGAACGGCGTGGCCGGGGTGGTGCCGTCCTCGAGGAGGTTCGGCCGTGCCGTCAGCATCAGCGCGGACTTGATCTCGGCGGGCGACCAGCCGGGGTGCGCCTGCTTGAGCAGCGCGCCGGCGCCGGCGACCTGCGGCGAGGACATCGAGGTGCCCGACTGCGACTGGAACAGCTCGCCGCTCGGCAGCCCGGTGGCGGCCGCGGGGGTCGGCGTGTTGCCCGCGAGGATGTTGACGCCGGGCGCGGTGACGTCGGGCTTGGCCAGATCGGGCACCGCGGTCTGCGGCCCGCGCGACGAGAACGCGGCGAGCACGCGCGGCGTGCCGAGCGCCGCGGCGCCCTCGGCGAGGGCGGCCGTCGTCGTCCCGGCCGCGATCGCCGCCTTGATCTTCAGCCCGTCGGCGTTGGGGACGTGGACCGCCGGGACGTAGTGGATGTCGTTGTCGGTGTCCTGGGCGGGGTTGGCGTTGTAGAGGATCATCCCGACGCCGCCCGCGTCCTTGACGTTCTTGGACTTCTCGATGCGGGGGTTGACGCCGCGCTGGCACAGGACGACCTTGCCCGTCACCTTGGCCGGGTCCAGCGAGCTGGCGAAGCACCGCTCGGCGTCGGCGGTGGCCACGCCGGCGGCCGCGGCATTGGCCGCGTCGACGATCTGGGTGGCCTTCAGCGACCCGGTCACCGACGCGCCGGTCACGGTGAACGCCGGTCCGGTCGACGGGGTGATCGTGGCGCTCGCCTGGAAGGTCCGCGCGGCGTTCTCGGCGCCGACCGACGTCAGCCACGGCACCGTGGTCGGCGTGCCGACCGTCCCGGCGTCCGGGCCGTCGTTGCCGGCCGAGTTGGCGACGAACACGCCGGCGTCGGAGGCGCCCAGGAAGGCGAACTCGACCGGGTCGATGACGTTCGACGTCGTGCCGCCGATCGAGTAGTTGATGACGTCGACGCCGTCGGTGACCGCCTGCTCGATGGCCGCGAGCGAGTCCGAGTTCGCGCAGCCGTCGGCGACGCCGTTGCCCACCCAGCAGACCTTGTAGGCGGCGACGCGCGCGCGGGGCGCGAGGCCCGAGATCAGGTTGACCCCGAGCGTGCGCCCGCCGATCGTCGGGTCGACGCCGAAGTTGCCCGCCGCGGTCGAGGCCGTGTGCGTCCCGTGGCCGTCGTCGTCGCGCGGCGAGAGGAACGAGTCGGGGGCGACGTTGGAGGCGCCGAAGCCGTCGACGAAGAAGTGCGCGCCGACGAGCTTGTTGTTGCAGTGGAACGTCGGGTCCGTGCCGGAGTCGCACGCGCCCTTGAAGCTCGCGGGCGGCGGCCCGAAGGCCGGTCCGACGAAGCCGTTGCCGTGGTCGGCGAAGCTCGGGTGCTGCGGGGTGATGCCCGTGTCCAGCACGCCCACGACGACGCCGTCGCCCGCGTTCCCGGGACCGCCGAGCTGCGCCCACAGGCCGTTCGGCAGGCCGAGGTACGCCGCGGTGTCGCCGTCGGGCCCGTCGAGCGCGGTCTCGACCGCCGCGGGGTCGTTCGGGTTGACGGCCTGGGTCTTGGCCTTGGCGTCGCGCCAGACGTGCGCGACCTCGGGCGCCTGGCGCAGGGCCGCGGCCTGGGCCTGCGTCATCTCGGCGGCGAAGCCGGCGAAGGCGACGCGGTACGAGTAGTCGATCGCCGGCGCGCTGCCCGGTGCATGCGAGAGGGCGGCGCGCTCGCGCCCGGCGAGGTAGGAGGTGTAGGTCTTCGCCGCGCTCGTCGTGATGTCGAGCTTGCGGCGGCCGGTGACCTTCGGGCTGGTCGCCGACAGGCCTCGCTTGCCGCCCGTGTAGGACGCCAGCGGCGCCGCCTTGAGCTGGACGATGTACGTCCGCGACGCCGCCGCGCTCGCCGCGGCCGGCAGCAGTGCAGAGACGGCGATCGCCGCCACGGTGGACGCTAGTCCTGATCGGCTGCCCATTCATCCTCCATGACGTTGCGGGCGCGCGCCGACCATACGGCGATTCTGCAGCCCCGTGCGGTTTTTTCTTGCTCGTAAGACATCAGCGGACGCGGAAAATCACGGTGCGCCGGCCGTGCGCGCGACCGCTCGTCGCCCTCACGGTCATGCGGTAGCGGCGGCCGCGGCGCAGGCGGTGGCCGACGCGCAGGCGCAGGACCCGCCGGCCCGCCGGGAGCGCCCGCCGGCGCAGCGTGAACACGGTGCGGTGGCCGCGCTGGATGCGCACGGTGACGGTCGCCCGGCGGGCGAGCACGATGTGCAGCGTCAGACGCCCGCGGCGCATCCGGGTGACCAGGCGCGAGACGGCGAGCAGCCGCTTCGCCGAGGACGACGCGGCGGGCGGCGCCGGCGCGGCACCGGTTGCCGACGTGGTGTCCGCCGTCTTGGTCAGCTCGACGATCGTCGAGGCCTTGAGGTTCTCGCGCCCCGGCGAGGACGAGTCGTGGAACGTCGCCAGCCCGAGGTACACGCCCTTCGTGTCGACGCCGGACCAGGCCAGCGTCGCCGGGAGGGTCTGCCCGATGCTCACCGCGAACGGGTCGCCGGTCACGGCGATGCCCGGGCCGCCGGACGGGTCGTCGGGCTTCGCGTCATCGGCCAGCCAGGTCGTGAAGTCGTAGGCCGAGGGCGCCTGCGTCCGGGCGCCGACGACGAGGAACCGGTAGTGGCCTGCGGCGGGCAGGACCTCGGTGACGCCCTCGTCGGCGCCGGGCGTCGCCGAGGAGTCGACGAGCTCGCCCGTTCCGAAGCTGCCGTCGCCGTTGGCGTCGCGGAACAGGAAGAGGTCGAGGTTCGTACCGGGGTCGGCGTTCGCGATCCGGCCGGAGAGCAGCTGTGCGCCGTCCGGAACGTCGACGTCGTAGACCTTCAGCGCCGGCGACGGGGCGTTGGGGTCGGGCGCGCCGGTCGGGTCGGTCTGGATCTGCTCGCGGGCATGGACGACCGGGGCGGCCAGGCCCCAGCCGAGCCCGCTGAGCGTGCCGGCGAAGCCGACGTCCACCGGGATCGTCGCGCTGCCCGCCGACCGGTCGGCCGTCACGTTGACGGTGGCAGGCGCCGAGAGCTCGATCGGTCGCAGCGAGACCGGGATGCGCAGGGCGGTGGCGCCGCTCGTCAGCGTCACCGCGCCGAACGCGTAGCGGTCGAGCGGCGCGGTGGTCACCCGCGCGGAGATGACGAGCTGCCGGGTCTCGCCGGGCCCGATGTCGAAGGCGCTCGAGTCGGTCCCGGCGACGGTGACCGACCCGTCGAAGCCGGGGACGCTGAACGCCGCGTCCCAGTGGCGGACGGCGCCGTCCACCGACGTGACGGTGCGGACGGTCTGGTACTTGCCGGGCACCTTCGCGGCGGCGATCGACGGCAGGTTCAGGTCGCCCGGGGCGATCGGGGCCTGCCCGTCGTGGAAGACGGCGGGCTGCTGGGAGTCGACGTAGCGGACGTAGTCGTTGGTGCCGACCTCGAGGACGAGCCCGGGCGACGCGGCGGCGGTCGGGTCGATCTCGCCCGCGCCGGCATCGAACGGCGTGGCCGGCGTGCTGCCGTCCTCGAGCACGTTCGGCCGGGCGGTCGTCATCAGCGCGGACTTGATCTCCGCGGGCGACCAGCCCGGGTGCGCCTGGTCGAGCAGCGCCGCCGCGCCGGCGACCTGCGGCGCGGCCATCGACGTGCCCGACAGCGACTGGAAGAGCTCGCCGGCCGGCATCCCGGTGTCGAAGGAGGGGGTCGGCGTGTCGCCGGCCAGGATGTTGACGCCGGGCGCGGTGACGTCGGGCTTGGCCAGATCGGAGACCGCGGCCTGCGGTCCGCGCGAGGAGAACGACGCGAGCGCGCGCGGCGCCCCCACGGCGGCGGTCCCTTCGGTGATGCTCGCCGTCGTGGGACCGGCCGCGACCGCCGCCCTGACGCGGTCGCCGTCGGCCTGGGACACGTGGACGGCCGGGACGAAGTGCGTGTCGTCGTCGATGTCCTGCCCGGGCGCGGTGTTGGAGAGGATCATGCCGACGCCGCCCGCGGCCTTGACGCTGCGGGACTTGTCGATCCGCGCGTTGCCGCCGCGCTTGCAGAGCACGACCTTGCCGGTCACCTGGGCCGGGTCGAGCGCGTTGCCGCGGCACAGCTCGGCGTCGGCCGCGGCGACACCGGCGCGCGCGGAGCTCGCCCCGTCGACGACACTCGTCGCGACGAGCGCCCCCGTCACCGAGGCGCCGGTGATGTCGAAGGGCAGGCCGCCCGGCGGCGTGATCGTCGCGGTCGCCTGGAAGGTCCGCGCCGGCGCGTCGGCGCCGACCGAGGTCAGCCAGGGCGCCGTGGTCGGCGTGGCGACGCTGCCGCCGTCCGGCCCTGCGTTGCCCGCCGCGTTGGCGACGAACACGCCGGCGTCGGACGCGCCGAGAAACGCGAGCTGCACCGGGTCGGCGACATTGGTCTTCGCCGCGCCGCCGATGGAGTAGTTGATGACGTCGACGCCGTCGCTGACCGCCTGGTCGATCGCCGCGACGGAGTCCGACAGCGTGCAGCCGTTGGAGACGTCGCCGCCGACCCAGCAGACCTTGTAGGCCGCGATGCGCGCGCGCGGCGCGATGCCCGAGATCAGGTCGACGCCCAGGGTGCGCCCGCCGATGGTCGGGTCGACCCCGAAGTTGCCCGCGGCGATCGAGGCCGTGTGCGTCCCGTGGCCGTCGTCGTCGCGGGGCGAGTGAAACGAGTCGGGGGCGACGAGCGCGGGACCGAAGCCCTGGATGAAGAAGCGCGCCCCGATCAGCTTGTTGTTGCACTGGAAGGTCGTGTCGGTGCCGGCGTCGCACGTCCCCCGGAAGCTCGCCGGCGGCGGCCCGTAGTCCGCGCCGACGAAGTTGCCCAGGGCGGTGTCGGCGAAGCTGGGGTGCTGCGGGGTGATGCCCGTGTCGAGAACCCCGACGACGACGCCGTCGCCCGCGTGGTCCGGGCCGCCGAACTGCGACCACAGCCCGTTCGGCAGGCCGAGGTAGGACGCCGTGTCCCCGTTGACGCCGCCCAGGGCGCCGTCGACCGCGGTCGCGCTGGCCGGGTCGACGGCCTGCGTCGTGAGCTTCTCGTCGGGCCACACGTCCGCGACCTCCGGGGCCTCGCGGAGAGCGGCGGCGTCTTCGGGCGTCAGCTCGGCGGAGAAGCCGGCCAAGGCGACGTGGTAGGAGTAGTCGACGGTGGGCGCGGCGCCGGGCACGTGGGCGAGCGCGGCGCGCTCGCGCTCGGCGAGGAAGGCGGAGTACGCGGCGGCGGCGCTGGTGCCGGTGTTGAGCCTGCGGTCGCCCGTCTCCTTCGGACTCGTCGCCGGGAGGCCGGCCCGGCCGCCGGTGTAGGACGCCAGCGGGGCCGCCTTGAGCTGCACGACGTAGGTGCGGGTGGCGGCGTCCGCGGCGGCTGGGAGCAGTCCGGTGGCGGCAAGCGTCGCGAGCGCGGACGCTCGTCTCGCGGAAATGCCCATGGGTCCTCCGTGACGGTTGCGGGCGGCTATGGCCCTATGACACGGGCGGGGCCCTCTTCGTCACGGAGCTTCGATCTCGGGGAAGTGATCGGCCACGTGCTCGCGCAGGACGTCGCGGATCCACGACCGCTCATCGGCGCTCGCCATCCGGAAGCGGGCGAGCAGCTCGGCCTGGCGCTCGTAGTCGACGCCGGCGACCGTCCAGCGGGCCGCGAGGCGCTCGAAGAGGAACTCGACCGCGCGGTGCCAGGCGTCCTCGCGGGTGCGCGCGGGGAGCTCGGCGTACTGGCGCCGCGTGCCGGGCGACATCGCGCCGCGCAGCTCGAGCACGCCGAAGGAGGCGTGCTCGTAGCTGGTGGTGGGCGCCCGGGGTTGGTCGGCACGCCGCCCGCGCTGGCGCGACCGCTTGCCCACTACGTGGTGTCGGCCGCCCGCTCGAGCTGCACGCGCACGTCGCCGACGACCGGGTCGGCGTGCCCCGGCCACGCGGCGGCGGGCTCGAGCGCCGCGAGCTTGCGGATCGATGCCCGCGCCTGCTCGGTGTCGAGGTTGAACGCGCTCAGCGGCACGCGGGGATGGCCCTTGCGCCCCGTCTGCGGGTCCAGGGTGTAGAAGCAGTCGCTGGACAGCGCGACGCGGTCGGACTCGCGCCACAGCGCGCACATCCCCGCCGAGTGCCCCGGCAGGTGCACGACCTTGAACCCGGCGATCTCCTCGCCCTCCTCGAAGGTCCCCGCCACCTTCACCGGCCCGCCGTCCCAGCGCTTGAGCAGCCGCGGCATCAGCAGCCGTCCCAGCGGGTTGAGCCGGCTGAAGTCGATCGCGCTCATCCCGCCGTCCCCCTCGGTGATCGCGCGGTCGGCCGAGTGGCAGTGGACCGGCACGCCGAGCCCGGGCGCGGCGCCGCGGTGGTCCGGGTGGCCATGGCCGAGGACGACGCGCGTCAGCCCGCCCAGGCCGACGGCCTCGCGCGCGATCGCGTGCGTCATCGACCGCACGCCGGCGTCGAAGGCGAGCACGCCGTTGCCGTCGCGCACGAAGTAGACGTTCATCGTCTTGCCGGGGAAGCCCCCGCGCAGCAGCCAGACGCCCTCGGCGACGTCCTCGAGCTTGCCCGACAGCCGCGTCTCGACGCGCGTCTTGACGTTGAACGCCCGAGTCATCCCGGCCTCGGCCGGCGAGCCCTGCGGGGGCAGGACGCCGAGCTGGCGGGCGATCGTCGCGCCGTCGGTGTAGGCGTCGATGTGGCGGACCTTGCCGTCCTTGACGCGCACGAGGTCGCAGCCCTCGATGTCGATCCGCGCCCCGTTGGGCTCGAGTCCCTGGAAGTGCCCCGGCCCGGCGAACGTGCCGGTGGTCCGCCAGCGCACGGCGGCGTTGTCGCCTTCGGCGACGAGGTCGAGGATCTCCAGCCGGAGGTCGGGGATCGCGGCGTAGAGCTCGTCGAAGTACGCGATCATCCCGGCCCGGCCGGTGGGGCCGATGACGCCGTAGATCTGGCCGCCCATGTCGGGGGCGTACCACTCGCGCTGGGCGTTGCGGTCGGCGCGCTCGAGCGCGCCGAAATAGCCGCGCGCGACCTCGGCCGCGCTGCTCGCCTGCTCGGTCGTCGCCATCTCGGCCCTCCTTGCTGTCGGCTGCTCTGGCACCCTAACGGGCGGCATGGCGACCGCGCGGCGCAGACGCGAGCTCGGCCGTGGCGAGCGCGTGCTCCCCGGCGTCTGGCGCCTGCGCGTCCCGCTCCCGTGGCCCGGCGTGCCGCACGGCAACGCGTGGGCGCTGGCGGCCGGCGACGGCGTCGTGCTCGTCGACACCGGCTGGCACGGACCCGGCTCGATGGCCCACCTCGAGCGCGCGATGGACATGGTCGGGCTGCGCGTCGAGCACGTGCGCCTGCTCGTCTGCACGCACGCCCACTCCGACCACTACGGCCAGGCGGGGCCGATCATCGACCGCGCCGGGTGCGAGCTGTGGCTGCACCCGCGCCACGAGCACATGACGCGCGCCGCGCAGGACCCGGCCGCCTACTTCGAGCTCCGGATCGAGATCGCCCGCCAGAGCGGCGTGCCCGAGGCGACGCTGGCGCGCCTGCGCGACACGCGCGGCGCCGAGGGCCCCGGGATCGCCCGTGTCGTCGAGCCCGACCGCGAGCTCGTCGACGGTGTGACGTTCGCCACCGATCTGGGGACCTGGCACACGCTCGAGACGCCGGGGCACGCGCCCTCGCACGTGTGCTTCTTCCAGCCCGAGCGCCGGCTGCTCATCTCGGGCGACCACCTGCTCGGCCGCGTCTCGCTGTACTACGACTACGGCTGGACGCCCGACCCGGCAGGGGAGTTCCTGAGCTCGCTCGACAAGGTCGAGGACCTCGACGCGCGGCTGTGCCTGGCCGGGCACGGGCGCACGTTCACCGACGTGCGCGCGCACATCCACGCCAACCGAGCCCTCGTCGCCGAGCGGCTGCAGCGCGCGCGCCAGGCGCTCGCGGCGGGCGAGCCGCTGACCGCGTACGAGGTCATCCCGCACGTCTACGGCGAGCCCGTGACGCCGGAGACGGGGCGCTGGCGCCTCAACGAGACGCTCTGCTACCTGACACACCTCGAGCGGACGGGCCGCGCGCGCCGGATTGCGGGGCAGCCGGACACCTGGACTACCCTCTAGCGCCTCATGCGCATCAGCGAGCTCTACGCCACCGCCGAGGAACCGGTCTTCTCGTTCGAGTTCTTCCCGCCCAAGACGGAGGACGGCGAGCGCAACTTCTGGAACGCGCTCGGCGAGCTGAGAGCGCTCGAGCCGGCGTTCGTCTCCGTCACCTACGGGGCGGGCGGCTCGACGAAGGACAAGACGCTCGAGATCGTCACCCGCATCCGGGAGCAGTACGGGATCGAGGCGATGGCGCACTTCACGTGTGTCAGCGCGACGGTCGAGCAGCTGCGCGAGCAGCTCGACGCCATGCGCGACGCGGGTATCGAGAACGTCCTGGCGCTGCGCGGTGACCCCCCGGCCGGCCAGGAGGAGTGGCGGATGACGCCCGGCGGCCTGGAGTTCTCGGCCCAGCTGGTCGCGATGATCCAGGGCGGCTACCCGGAGTTCGCGATCGGCGGCGCCTGCTTCCCCGAGACGCACATCCATGCGACGTCGGCCGAGGACGACCTGCGCTACCTCAAGGAGAAGGTCGACGCGGGCGCGCGCTTCCTGATCACGCAGCTGTTCTTCGACAACGCGCTCTACGACGACTTCGTCCGACGCGCCCGCGAGATCGGCATCGAGGTCCCGATCGTGCCGGGCATCCTGCCGATCACCAACGTCGCTCAGCTGCAGCGCATCACGGGCCTGTGCGGAGCGTCGGTCCCGCCGGCGCTGCTGGCCGAGCTGCAGGCGCGAGCGGAGGACCCCGACGCGGTGGCCGACTTCGGCGTCGCCTACGCGACGCTCCAGTGCGCCGACCTGCTGGCCGCCGGCGCGCCGGGGATCCATTTCTACACGCTCAACCGCTCGCCGGCGACACGGGCGATCCTCAGCGCGCTGAAGCTGACGCGCCCGTGGGCGCGCCAGGAGGGGCTCCTAAGCGTTCGCGGGTAGCGGCCCGCAGCCGTCGAGCGCCGCGGCGGCCTCGTCGGCCGGGCCCGCCAGCCAGCGGCCGGACTCGACCAGGCTGGAGAGCAGATCGCGCGCGGCGGCGCGCTTGACGTCGCCGTCGGCCTCGTCGAAGAGGAGCGCGTCGGCGGCGTCGAGCAGCAGCTCACGCTCATGGAGATGGAGTATCGGGGCCCGCGCGTCGAGCAGCTCGCGCAGTTGCGTGTGCGAGCGGCCGCGAGCGGCGAGCGTATCGGTGTCGTAATACGGCATCCGTCTAGATGTAGCGGCGATTTTCGCTGTCTCGCGTGACATCGGGCACAGGCCGCTTTACGCGGTCGGCTCGACCGGCAGGCGCTCGGCGACCATCGGGCGGCCGTCCCGCGTCTCGTAGCGCACGTCGACCTGGTGGTCGGGCCTGTACGTCCCGATGCCGATGGCGCCGATCGCCCAGCGCCAGAAGCCGAGCTTGCCCTCCTGCGCGAGCTCGCGGTCGAAGCGCAGCGTGCGCTCGCGCACGACGTAGTCGGTGCCCTCGACCTGGCGCACGCCGTTGACGTAGACCTCGAACGGCGCGTGGACCCCGGGCGGCAGGTGGACGATCGAGCCCGGCATCAGCCCACCGCTCGCGGCGCGCCGAGCGCCTCGGCGACCGTCGCCGCGAAGGCGTCGACGTCCTCGGCCGTCGTGTCCCACGAGCACATCCAGCGCACCTCGCCGGTGCCCTCGTCCCACGTGTAGAAGAAGAATCGCTCGCGCAGGCGGTCGGCCACCTCGGACGGGAGGATGGCGAAGACGGCGTTGGCCTGCACGGGCTGGGTGATGGTCAAGCCGGGCAGCCCGTCCACCGCGGCGGCCAGGCGCGCGCTCATCGCGTTGGCGTGCGCGGCCGGGCGGCGCCAGGCGTCGCCGTCGAGCAGCGCGTCGAACTGGGCGGCGACGAAGCGCATCTTGGAGGCGAGCTGCATCGACTGCTTGCGCAGGAAGGGCATCGGGCCGTCGAGGCCGGCGCGCAGCAGGACGATCGCCTCGCCGGCCAGCAGGCCGTTCTTCGTCCCGCCGAAGGACAGCGCGTCCACGCCGACGTCGGTGGTCAGCGCGCGCAGCGGCAGGCCGAGCGACGCCGCAGCGTTGGCGAGGCGCGCGCCGTCGACGTGGAGCAGGAGGCCCTGCTCGTGGGCGACGTCGGCCAGCGCGGCGGTCTCGTCCGGCGTGTAGACGGTGCCCAGCTCGGTGGCCTGCGTGATCGAGAGCACGCGCGGCTGGACGGCGTGCTCGTCGCCGAAGCGCACGAGGCGCGGCGCGACGAGCTGCGGCGTGAGCTTGCCGTCCGGGGTCGCGACGGGGAGCAGCTTGATGCCGGCGTTCCACTCCGGCGCCCCGCACTCGTCGACGTTGAGGTGCGCGGTCTCGGCGCAGATCACCGCCTCGTAGGGCCGCAGCAATGCCCGCAGGCCCACGACGTTCGCCGCCGTCCCGTTGAAGACCAGGAACGCGCGCGCCTGATCGCCGAAGTGCTCGCGGAAGCGCGCCTCGGCCCGCGCGGTCCACTCGTCGTGGCCGTAGGCGTGCGCGTGCCCCTCGTTGGCGGCGGCGATCGCGTCGAGCACCTCGGGCAGGACGCCGGCGTGGTTGTCGCTGCCGAATCCGCGCACGGGCCCACTACGGGTGCAGCGCGAGGCGCTTGCCGTTCATCTTGGCGGCGGCGTCCGAGAGCACGTACGCGATCGCCTCGGCTATGTCCTCGGCCGAGGTGAACGTGGGGTACTCCTTGTCGGGGTTCTCGGCGCGCATCTGCGGCGAGAGGATCGCATTGACGACAAGGATGTTGGCGGTCGCGCTGGTGCCGGCGAGCTCGTCGGCCAGCGCCAGCGTCCACGCCTCGGCGGCGGCCTTGGCCGCTGCGTAGGCGGCGTTCGTGCTCGTCGGCTTCTGCGCGCCGGCGGCCGAGACGAGCACGAAGCGGCCGCGCCCGCTCGCCTTCAGCGGGGCGGCGAACGCGCGCGAGGTGTGCTGGACGGTGCGGATGAGCAGGTCGTGCAGCCAGTCCCAGTCGGCCAGCGGCGCCTGGTCGAGCGGCTGGCCGCCGCGCCAGCCGCCGACGAGGTGGACGAGCGCGTCGACGGCGCCGAAGCGCTCGGTCAGCGCGGCGGCCCACGCGCGCGTCGCGTCCTCGTCGAGCAGGTCGACCACGCGCGCGTCGATCTGGTCGGACGGCAACCCGAGCCGCCCGGCCACCTCGTCGAGGCGCCCCTGGTCGACGTCGGTCAGCGCGAGCCGCGCGCCCTCCTGCGCGAGCGCGCTCGCGACCGTCGGTCCGAGCCCGCCCGCCGCGCCGGCGATCGCCACCACGCGCCCGTCAAGCCGGTTCATACCGCCCACCACGCGCGCGAACGCACTTCGCGCACGCGACTGCGATGCGGTCGCCTCACGCCGCCGCCGCCCCGGCGGGCTCCATCTTCGCCTTGAGCTGCAGGTAGAACATCGACAGCGGGAACTCGTCCTCGCAGACGAGGTCGATCCAGGCGCGCGGATCGCTCTCGTCGCTCAGCCGCCGGCTGCCGCGGACCCACTGCGACGCCGTGGTCGGCGTGACATAGGTCGAGACGAGCTCGTGGGCGGCGACCCAGTGCGCGACCTTCGAGCGGTCGATGCCCGCGCGATAGAGCTCCTCGACGGCCTCGCGCAGCGCGGCCACGCCGTCGGTCACGCGCTCCCACTCGATGGTCAGCCGGTTGTCGGTCCAGTGCACGAAGCCGTGCTTGTGCAGGTAGGCGAACAGCAGCTGGCCGCCGAGGCCGTCGTAGTTGCGCACGCGCGTGCCGGTGATCGGGAAGCGGAACAGACGGTCGAACAGGATGGCGTACTGGACGTGGCGGGCGAAGCGCAGACCCTCGCGCTCGAGCCGCACCGCCTCGCCGAACGCCGTCAGGTCGCAGCGCAGCTCCTCGAGCGAGTACATCCAGTACGGGCTGCGCTGGCGGATCATGAACGGGTCGAACGGCAGGTCGCCGTGGCTGTGGGCGCGGTCGTGGACGAGGTCCCACAGCATGTAGGCGTCCAGTGACAGCCGCTCCGAGGCCAGCAGCGCCGCGGCGTCCGGCGGCAGGTTGAGCTTGAGCAGCTCGGCGGCGCGCGAGACGACGCGGCGGAAGCGCGCCGCCTCGCGGTCGCAGAAGATGCCGCCGAAGTTGTTGACCGGTCGGCCGGCCACCGCGACGGTCTCCGGGAAGAGCACCGCGCACTCGCTGTCGTAGCCCGCCGTCGTGTCGACGAAGGTCACCGGCACGAACTTCGCGTTGTCGTAGCGCGTGCGCTCGAGCTCGGCGAGCCACTCGGGCCACGGCACGCGCACGATGAGCGCCTCGAACCGCGTGTCGCGCGACGCGTTCTGCAGGTACATCGGGAAGACGACGAGGTGCTCGGCGCCGTCGCGCCGGTCGCGTTCCGGGCGGAAGAGCTCGAGCGAGCGCGTGAAGTCCGGGCGCGCGAACCCGCCGCCGGCCCAGGCGCGCAGGTCGGCGATCACCGCGTCGAGGTAGTCGGCCTGGTGCGGGAAGTGCCCCGCAAGCGCGGCGATCGCCGCCGCCATGGCATCGACGTGCGGGCCGGCGCCGGTGCCGTCGCGAACCGAGCCGTCGGGCTCCTGAAGCAGCCGCAGCGCGTCGGTGTGCTCCTTGAGCGCGGCCCAGTGCGGGTCGGCGGCGGCGGGTGAGGCGGGCCGCGGCTCGGCCTGCGCGAAGGCCGGGCCGGCGAGCCAGTACAGGAGGTTCAGCCACAGCGCCTCGTGGTCGCCGTCGGCGAGGCAGTCGTCGCCGAACAGGTCGGAGTCCGCGATCACCGCCACGCGACCGGCGCCATGCTCCGTGACCGCGAGCAGCGGCGCGCCCGGCGCCGACGCGCTCGCCGAGGCCCGCGCGAGCACGCGCGCCGGCCCGCCGTCGACGGCGAGCGTCGTCGCGCGGTAGAAGCACGCCTCGCGAACACCCGCGAGCACATCGAGCCCGCCGGCGCCGCCGTCCAGATCGGCGAGCACCCAGCTCGGCGCCGCGCGGTAGCGCGCGTAGTCGGACACCGTCTCGCTGTTGACCCGAACGCCGAAGCGTGCGGCGAGCTCGGCCAGGTTGTTGTCGTACTTCTCCTGCTCCTCCTCGGCTAGGAGGAGCAGTCCGCCGCCGCCGCGCACGAACGCCTCGACGGCGTCGAGCTCGGCGTCGCTGAGGCGCGGGGGGTGATCCGACGGGACCGTGCGCTCCCACCGGGGGTCGGAGGGATGCGCGATGACGAGCACGTCGGCGCCCGCCAGCGCCTCGCTCGTCAACGGTCCGCCGGCGTGCACGGCGACGGCGAAGTCGCGGGCCTGCAGGGCGGCCGCCGCGCGCGCGTAGGACGAGTCCTCCGGATGGCTGGGCTGGATGGCGCGGGCGACCTCGGGACGGATCGTCCACGCCTCGCGGTGGGCTTCGTCGAACAGCACGCGGGCAACCTTGGACATGCCCAGGACGGTAGCCGCGCGAGATGACGGTGTCCACGGCAGAACGCGTCTTCTGATGCAATATTGCAACGAATGGACGCGACTGATCGCAAGATTCTTGCGCTTCTGGTCGAAGACGGGCGGCGCACGTACGACGAAATCGGCCGCTCCGTCGCGCTCAGCGCGCCGTCGGTCAAGCGCCGCGTCGACCGCCTGCGCGCCCAGGGCGCGCTGCGCGGCTTCACCGCGATCGTCGACCACGCGGCGCTCGGCGCGGGCACCGAGGCGCTCGTCGAGCTCTTCTACGCGCCCGGGACGCTGCTCGACCGCGTCGCCGACTCGCTGCGCCGTCACCCCGAGGTCGTCGAGGCGTGGAGTGTGACCGGCGACGCCGACGCCATCGCGCGCGTGCGCACGCAGGACAACGCGCAGCTCGAACGGCTGATCATGGATCTCCAGCGCGACGGCCTCGTCGTGCGCACGCGCTCGCAGATCGTCATGTCGCAGCTCGTCACGCGGCCGGCGGCGGGCTGAGCCTGTCCGGGCTGACCGCGACCTCGCGCAGCCGCCGCTCGAGGAAGCGCCGCTCCGCGGGCTGCGTCGCGAGCGCGTGCGCGCGCCGGTAGGCCGCCGCCGCCGCGTCCACGCGCCCGCAGCGGCGCAAGAGATCGGCGCGTGCCGCGTGGAACAGGTGGTAGCCCTCGAGCGCGCCGGCGAGCGCGTCGATCTCGGCGAGGCCGCGCTCCGGCCCGTGCGCCATGGCCACCGCCACCGCGCGGTTGAGCGCCACGACAGGCGAGTGATCCAGCGCCCCGAGCGCCTCGTAGAGCCCCGCGATGCGGTCCCAGCGCGTGGCCGCCGCGTCCGGCGCGCGGGCGTGTTCGGCGGCGATCGCGGCCTGGAGCGTGTAGTGCCCGGGCGGGCCGGCGGCGAGGGCGCGGTCGAGCAGCGCCAGCCCTTCGGCGATCTCCGCGCGGTCCCACCGCGAGCGGTCCTGGTCGTCGAGGAGCACGAGCTCGCCGTCCGGGCCCGTCCGCGCCGCCCGGCGCGAGTCCTGGAGCACGAGCAGCGCGCGCAGCCCGAGCGTCTCGGCCTCGCCGGGCAGCAGCGCGGCGAGGACGCCGGCCAGGCGGATGGCCTCGCCGCACAGCTCGCCGCGCACGACGTCGTCGCCCGCGGTGGCGCTGTAGCCCTCGTTGAAGATCAGGTAGAGGACGGCCAGGACCGAGTCGAGCCGCTCGCCCATCCGCTCGGGCGGCGGGACCTCGAACGGGATGCCGGCGTCGCGGATCTTGCGCCGCGCCCGGACGAGCCGGCGCGCCATCGCGGCCTCGGAGACCAGGAACGCGCGGGCGATCTCGGCGGTCGTCAGGCCGCCGAGCGTGCGCAGGGTCAGCGCGACGCGCGCGTCGGGTGCGAGCGCCGGGTGGCAGCACGTGAAGACGAGCCGCAGGCGGTCGTCGGGGATCGCGCCGGCGTCGCCGTCACCGAGCGTCGCCAGCTCGCGCTCGAGCAGCTCGCGCTTGCCGGCCAGCGTGCGCTCGCGGCGCAGGCGGTCGAGGGCTCGGTTGCGCGCCACGGTGGTGATCCACGCGCCGGGGTTGCTCGGGATGCCGTCCTGCGGCCAGCGCTCGAGGGCCACGACGAAGGCCTCCTGCACGGCGTCCTCGGCGAGCTGGAAGTCGCCGAGGACGCGGATGAGCGAGGCGACCGCCCGCCCCGACTCGCGTCGGAACAGACGGTCGACCCCGGCTAGACCCTGCTGGCCTCCGCGCGCAGGCCCTGCCCGGCGCGGCGCGCCTCGTAGTCCAGCTCCGGGCGGATCTCGATCGATCCGCTCTGCGCGCCCGGGATCTTCGCGGCCCACTCGATCGCCTCGTCGAGATCCTTGCACTCGAGGAGGTAGAAGCCGCCGAGCTGCTCCTTGGTCTCCGCGAAGGGACCGTCGGTGATCAGGCGCTCGCCGTCGCGCACCCGGACGGTCGTCGCCGTCGGCGAGGGCTCCAGGCCGGCGCCGGCCACGAAGACCCCGGCCGCCTCGACCTGCTGTCCGAACTCGCCGTAGGCCTGCATGATCCGCGGTCCGTCCTCCGGGGTCATCGTCGCGAGGCGTGACTCGTCCTCGATGATGCTGAGCAGGTAGCGCATGAAACCTCCTGGTTGCGTGGCGCGGCTCCGGGACGGCCGCGTTCACCCTGACGACGAACGCTGGCGGCCGCAAGAGGACACCCGCTCCGAACTTGGCGCGTCGGCGCTCGCAGTCGCCACTGGACGATCGTTCGGTGTGCTGGAGCGCGGCGCCCTGCGACGATCTCACGCGTGATCGAGCGCTTCGACCTCGCCGGCCGCGTGAGCCTCGCGCTGGCCGCACCGGACCCCGCGGCCCGCCGCTACGTGCACGCCCAGATGGACCCGTTCGGGGCCCGGCCGCAGAACGGCGACGGCCCGGCCGACGTCCTCATCGAGCCGCTCGACCCGGCCAGCGCGCCGCGCGCCGGCGAGCGCCAGGGCCCCGCGCGCGACGGCACAGTGACCCTCACCGAGGACGGGAGGCTGTTCGTCATCGCCGGCGAGCGCGCCTGCGAGATCCCGGACCCGGCGACCGGCGGCCCGGCGCGCTTCGCCGCGGCGCCCGGCTTCCCGCTCGGCGCGGTGTGGGCGAGCGCCGTGCGCCCGGCGCTCCAGCTCAAGCTCCACGCCCGCGGCGCCGTGGCCGTCCACTCCGCGGCCGTCGAGCGCGACGGGGGCGCCATCCTCGTCGCCGGCTGGTCGGAGACGGGCAAGACCGAGACCGCGCTGGCCCTGATGGAGTCCGGCGCGAGCTTCCTGTCGGACAAATGGACGGTCGTCGGCCCGGGGGGCGCCAGCGCCTTCCCGATCAACGTCGGCCTGCGCCGCTGGGTGCTGCCGTACCTGCCGCGCCTGCGCGCCGCCCTCCCGCCCGCCGCCCGGGCGCAGCTGGCGATCGCCGGCGCGCTCGCCGCCGCCACCGCGCCGCTGCGCCGCCGCAACGGCCGCGCGGCGCAGGTGCTCGAGCGCGGCGTCGCGCTGGCCGACCGCGCCGGCGTCTCGCCGACCGACCTGCGCGCCGCCTACGGCCAGGTCGACGACCCGGGCCGCCGCGTCCCGCTGCGCGCGCTCGTCGTGCTGCTGACCAGCGCCGACGGCCGCCTGCACGCCGAGCCCGCCGACCCCGCGTGGGCGGCGGTGCGGCTGGCCCGCTCGGCCGGCTACGAGCGGCGAGAGCTGTTCGCCCTGCGCCAGCGCGCCGCGTATGCGCTGCACGGCCCCGAGGACGGGGGCCGCGGCGCCAGCGTCAGCGCGGACGAGGAGCTCCTCGCCGGGCTGCTCGACGGCGTCACGGTGCTGCGCGTCGAGGCGCCGTTCCCGGTCGACCCGCGCCGCGTGGCCGCCGTCGTCGACGCCGCGCTCTGATGGCGCAGGCCCGCTACCGGTTCGCCCCCGGGCTCGAGCTCGCGCTCGACGGACCCGCGGGCGCGCTGCGCCACTTCGCCCGCGAGTACGGTCCGGCCGCGATCGCGCCGAGCGCGGAGCCGCCGGCGCTGCGCGCCACGATCGCCTGGGGCGCCGACGGCGCCGACGACGGACACAAGACGGTGAGCTGGCGCGTGCGGCTCGGCCCGCCCGACGGCGAGCCGCCGGCGCTCGGCCTCGGCCTGCGCGGCCGCCCGCGCCGCTTCGCGCTGAGCCTCGTCCAGGGCTTCCTCCTCGAGCCCATGCTGTCGGTCGCCGCCGCCCGCGCCGGCCACGTGCTGCTGCCCGCCGCCGCGCTCGGCGAGGACGGCGCGTCGGTCGTCGTCCTCGGCCGCTCGCGCTCGGGCAAGAGCTCGGCCATGACGCTCGCGCTGGCCGCCGGGCGCCACGTGCTCGGCGACGACCAGGTGCTCCTCGACGCCGGCGGCGGGTGCCGCCCGTTCCCGCGGCGGCTGCGGCTCTATCCCGACCTGCGCCAGACCGCGCCGGCCGCGTTCCGCCGCCTTCCGCGCGCCGATCGCGGCGCGCTGCTGGCGCGCAGCGCGGCGCGCGCGCTGAGCCGCGGCTGGGTCGCGCCGTCGCTCGCCGTCCACGCGAGCACGGTCGGGCCCGCTGCCCCGAAGGGCCCGCTCCCGGTGCGCCGCCTGGTCGTGGTCGAGCGCGCCGCCGGCCTCGACGCGTCCGCCGCCGGGCCGCTCGAGCTCGAGACGGCGATCGAGCTCGCGCTCGACGTGCTCGACGAGCAGCGGGCCCGCCTGCGGCAGGCCGCCGGCCCCGCCTGGCGCGCGGGGCTCGACGAGCTGCGCGAGCGCGAGGCCGGCCTGCTGCGGGCCGCGCTCGGCGGCGCCGAGCTCGAGCGGCTGCGCATGCCCGCGAGCTGGCCGGCGCCCCGCGGCGTCGCCCATCTGGCCGCGGCGCTCGGCGTCTAGGCCAGGCCTGAGGACCTACGCCGCGCTGCGCAGGCGCGACTCGGGATCCCAGCGCTCGAGCCGCCCGTAGGCGCGGCGGCCGGGCGCCAGGCCGAGCGTCACCAGCGTCCGTTCAGGAATCCACGCGCCGCAGTTGAGGTAGCGCGCGTGCGGGACCGACGCGAGCGGCACGTCGGCGGCGACGTGCGTGTGCCCGAAGACGTAGAAGGGCACGGTCGCTCCGAAGCGCGCGAGCACCGCGTGAGAGCGCGCCGCCGCGCCCGGCAGCATCGCCGCGAACGAGGGCGTCCCGGGCCGGCGCGCCGCGGCGCGAGCGCGCCGCCGGCCGTCGGCGCGCACGGAGGCGACGGCGGCGTCGTCGAGCGCGACGAGCGCCGCGGCGGGCAGCCCCTCGGCGTCCCTGTTGACGCGCCCGCGCCCGCGCGCCCGCACGAGGCCGGCCGCCAGGCGCGGCGCGGCGGCCGCGAGCGCGACGAGATGGCGAGCTGCTGCGCCGCCCGCGGGCCGGCGGGCGGTCAGGGCGTCGTAGACGGCAGCGCTCGGCAGCGGGGTGACGTTGCGCTGCGCACCGGTCGCCAGCGCCGGCAGCGCGGGGAAGCGGTTGATCGCGTGGTGCTGCTGGCCGTGCTCGGCGAGCACGAGGCCGGGCACGTGCAGCAGCCACGGCCGCACGCGCGCCCCCGGCACCAGGGCGCCCAGCGCACGCGCCACCGGCGGCAGCGCGAGCTCGGCGTCGTGGTTGCCCGGCAGGACGTCGATCGCGAGCCCGCCGCGCGCCGCGCGCGCCAGCGCCGCGAAGACCTGCGGGTGCGCGGCGGCGATCCGCTCCAGGCCGGCCGCGGCCGCCGCGGGCCCGCGCCCGCTCGCGCCCGCGATCACCAGGTCGACGAAGTCGCCGAGCAGCACCAGCCGCCGCGCGGGCCCGCCGGGGCGGACCGCCGCGGCGAGGTCGTCGATCAACGCGGCCAGCGCGGCGTCGTCGTTGAAGGGCTCGGCCGGGCCGCCGGCGGCCATGTGGAGGTCCGACAGGAACGTCAGCTCCTGGCCCGGGCCGGTCACAGCATGCGGACGAGCTCGAGGACGACGACGATCGCGAAGAGCGCCAGCAGCGGGACGATCAGGCGGTCGGCGCGCCGCGGGGCGGGCTCCGACGCGGGCCCCGCCTCGGCGCGGCGGACCTCGCGCCAGACGAGCAGGCTGACGAGCGCCACCGGGACGAGGGCGTCGAGGTTGGCGGGCAGCAGCCCCGCCTGGGCGAGCAGGGCGGTCACTGGGCCAGAGCTCCCCGGCGCCAGGCGTCGAGCCCGGCCGCTGCGACGACGAGCCCGACGAGGATCACCAGCGCGGCCGCCGGCGACCACAGCCCGCTGTAGGCGAGCCCGAGGGCCAGCAGCATGTCGAGCGCGATGCTCAGCGCGACGGCGAGCGTCGCGGTGGCCAGCGCGTCGAACGGCCCGGCGAGGCGCAGCAGCGCCAGGCCCGGGCACACGAGCAGGAAGCCGAGCACGATGAGCGTCCGCGGCAGCGACTCGCCGCCCGCGGCCACCACCGAGCTGGCGACGCCGGCCGTGGCGATCAGCGCCGCCGGCCAGCGCAGGTCACGTGGGATCATCCGTTCCTCCCTGCGATCGGCAGGTACTCGAAGACCCGCGCGTCCGGTTCGTCGATGACGGTCCGGAAGCGCGGCGACGCGGCCAGCCCGTGCTCGAGCGCCGCCACGCTGCCCCAGCGCGCTGCGCCGAAGAGGTGGTCGTACTCGATGAGGCTGCGCGTGATGACGACGAACGACGCCGGGTTGCCGTCGTGCTGCAACCGGCGGCCGACCGCCGCGGCGAGCTCGGGCTCGGTGCGCGGCCGCGGCGACGGCGGCAGGCGGTGGGCGAGCAGCTGGTAGTCGAGCTCGGTGTAGCGCCTGGCCTGCCACGGCAGGTTCGGGCCCGGCGCCATGACCGCCGCGTTCGGCGGCGCCAGCGCGTACAGGCGGTCCATCGCGTGGACCTCGTTGGGCGTGTAGAAGCTGACCTCGGCGTTGCCGTAGCGCGCGACCGCGAAGCCGCCGACGAGCAGCGCGCTCGCGGCGGCGAGGACGATGCCGCGGCGCAGCGCCGCGCCCTCCACCAGCAGCGAGGCGGCGAAGAACGCGACGAACGGCAGCGCGAAGAGGTAGGTCCGCATGAGGATCTCGCCGCCGTAGGCCTGCACGAGCGGCAGGGCGAACGGCACGAGCGCCAGCACCGCGAGGCTGCCGCCGCCGCGCCCGGCGCGCAGGCGCCGCACGCCGCCGGCGAGGGCGACCGCCCAGAGCACGCCGCTGAAGACCAGGCGCGCCCAGACGACGAGGTGGTGGCCGCTGCTGCCGCCGACGCGCTCGCCGACGCCGCTCGAGACGTTGCTGCCCAGCGCGCCGATCTGGTCGGTCAGCTGGGAGAAGTTGCCCGAGACATAGGCGTGGCTGAGGTAGATCAGCCAGGCGACCACCATCACCGCGATCAGCAGCGGGGTGCCGCGCGCCCATGAGCGGCCGGTCACCACGAGCGCGGTGACCGCGAGCAGCAGGGCGAACGGCGTGAGCTGGTGGCTGGTGACGATCGCCGCGCCGACGAGGAGCGCGATGCCCATCAGGGCCGCGCGGCGGCGCGGGGAGGCGTCGAGCCGCCCGCGGTCGGGAGCGCCGAGCGCGAGGCGCACACGCGCCAGCCACGGCGCGACGAACCCGCGCGCGGGGCCGCCGAACCACGTCAGCAGGATGCCCAGCACGACGAGATACAGGAAGAGATCGAGGCCCTGGGGCGACATGTAGTCCTGGCCGACCCAGTTGCCCAGCGCGAAGACCCACAGCGTCCCGAGTGTCAGGCGCGCGTCGCGCGTCGCGGCGCGCACGATCAGCGCGAGCGCGGCCAGATAGCCGACGTTGAGGACGACCGGCGTCCAGGACGCCAGCTCGATCGGGCTGGACAGCCCGGCGAGCCGCGTGATCAGCGCCAGCAGCGCGAAGAAGCCGGGCCAGTTGAAGTAGGCATCGATGCCCGGATCGATCTTGCCGGTCACCCCGATCGCGTCGGCGACGCCGGCGTGGCGCCAGGCGACGTTGTAGCTGGGCGTGTGCTCGATGATCGCGATCGCCCCGTAGAGCGCGACGACCAGCGCGACGACGTACAGCGTCGCCAGCCGCAGGCGCGGGCGCTCCGGCGCGAGCGACGCGCAGAAGCCGGCGACCAGCGCGCCGAGCGCGACCCACGCGCCCGCCGGCAGGTTGCCGACCAGCCCGACGTCGCCGACGGACTCGGGCCGCACGTCGCTGCCCAGGACGACGAACCACAGCGCGACCGCGAGCGGCGCGAGCGCGGCGAGCGCGAGGACCGGGAGGCTGCGCATCGCGATGAGCGCGGCCATGCCGAGCGACGGTCCGCCGAGGCGCTCGCCCGTGCGGGCGGGCGCGCCGGGCATCTCCGGCGCGGGATCGAGCGTCTGGCGCCAGCGCGCGGCCGACGAGCTCTGCAGACCGTCGAGCGCCAGCTCGCCCGCGGCGGTGCGCACGCGCAGCTGGCGCGTGCCGAAGCGCCCGCGGCGCGTCTCGGCGCCGACCAGCTTGGAGACGGGGACCTCGAGCCAGCCGCCCTGGCCGACGAAGACCAGCCGCTGGCCGCTGAGGGCCAGCAGGCCGACGCCGGTCCCGCGGGCGAAGGCGTCGACGACCGCCAGGCGTCCGGAGCTGCGCTGGTGGCAGGCCACGCCGACCACGCCGAGCTCCTCGCCGGCGGCGAGGCGCGCGCCGAGCTGGCGCGCGGGGCGCCGCAGCATCAGCCGCCAGGCGAGCGGCAGGCGGCCCATGCCGGTCGGCACCGGGCCGAGCGGGCGCCGCCAGCGCCGCGGCGGGCGCTCGGGCGTCGGCGCGGGCTCGACCGCGATCCGCGCCGGGCGCAGCCCGAGCAGCGCGCGCAGGCGCAGCGCCGAGCCGACGCCGGCGATCGTCTGGACCGCGAGCCACGCCGTGGCGACCGCGACCAGGTGGCCGCCGGTCGCCGCCGCGGCGCCGGCGCCGATCGACGCGAGAGAGATCGCCCAGCCGACGGCGACCACCTCGCGGAAGCGGCCCATCGCGCGGCAGGTGGCGAAGTAGGCGGCGGTCGCCGTCATCGGGAAGACGGCGAGCACGAGGATGCGCAGCGGCGCGGCCCCGGTGGAGGCGTAGACGTGGCCGAGCAGCGACAGCACCGGCCCGGCCGCGGCCAGGACGATCACCGTGCCGAGCGCGCCGACGGCGAGCGCGGTGCGCACCGCGCGGCGGACGGTCGTGTGCGCGGCCTCGTCCTCCTGGGCGAGCTCGGCGAAGAGCGTCATCCCGACCTGGATCGGGACGATGTAGACGACCCAGGCCATCATCCACGCGACGTACCAGGCGGCGTTGGCCGAGGGCGAGACGAGCTCGGTGATGAGGATCGGCAGCAGGAGGCCGGGCGTGCGCTCGGCCAGCGTCAGGACCTGGTTGGGCAGGCCGACGCGCAGCAGCTCGCGCGCCGGGGCGCGCTCGAGCCGCGGCCGCGGGGCGTAGCCCGACGAACGGCGCAGCTGCACGACGCCGATGACGGCGCCGGCCAGGCCGGCCAGCAGCCAGGGCGCGAAGATCGCGCGTGCATCCCCGCGGCCGGCGACCACCGCGATCGCGATGAGCCCGGCGAGGGCGCCCACGCCGAACACGACGCCGCGCACGAGCGCCTGGTCGCCGCGGCGCAGCGCGGTGTTCGTCTGGTCGAGCAGGATCCCGAGCGTGCCGAAGAGCGACGCGCCGGCGAACAGCACCGCGTAGAGCGGGTCGGACGCGACGACGCGCAGCTCGTCCGAGAAGCCGGCGGCGACGAGCAGCAGCAGCGCCGCGGCGGCGATCCCGGCGATGACGGTCAGGCTGAACGCCGCGTCGAGCAGCGGGCCGGGCCGCCGCCGGTGTGCGGGCAGGCGCGAGATGACCGCCGAGCCCAGGCCGAGCTGGGCGACCTGGGTGGCGAGCATCATCGCCGACACGGCTGCGGCGGCAAGGCCGACGGCGTCGGGCGCGAACAGCCGCGCGGCGGCCAGCCAGAACGCGAAGCCGAGCGCCATCGCCGCGACCTTGGCGGCGATGAGCGCCAGCGAGTTCGGGACGAGCGAGAGCCCCTGGTCGCGCGTCCCGAGCTTCATGCGCGCCGGCCCCGCCGGCGGGCGACGAGCTCCCCGCCGATGGCGACGTAGTTGAACAGCGTGAACGCCGCGAAGTACGGCAGCCACAGCGGCTGCAGCCGCAGCAGGGCGATGAGCGCGCCGCGCGTGCCGGCCGCGAGCGGCAGGCCGAGCAGCAGCTTGCCGCGCCGGCCGTGGCCGTCGACCATCCGCGCCAGCCCGCGCCCGTCGGCCAGCCACTGGCCGAGCGCGAAGGCGAACGTGTCGTCGAAGCGGTGCTCGACGACCGTGCGCTTCGACACGCCGATCTTGGCGCCCGCGCGGCGCAGCCGCCAGCGCAGGTCGATGTCCTCGCCGGAGAGGAAGCGGGCGTCGAAGCCGTGGTCGAGCAGCGTCTGGCGCTCGAAGATCGTCGCCACGACGCCGAACCAGTTGCGGCTGCGCCCGGTGCGGTGGTGCCAGGCGAGCGCCCGGCCCCAGTAGCCCGGCCCGCCGACGCTGTGCAGGCCGGCCTGCAGCGCGGTGTAGCCGCCGGACTCGAACTCGTCGAGCAGCGAGGCGAGCGCGCCGTCGTGGAGGACGACGTCGGCGTCGACCAGCGCGACGTAACGGGTGTGGGCGGCCGCGGCTCCGAGCGCGCGTGCAGCCGGCAGCCCGCGTCCCTCGTCAGAGAGGACGCGGGCGCCGAGCGCGCGCGCCAGCCGAGCGGTCTCATCTCCCGACTGCCCGTCGACGACTATGTACTCGGCGGGGCGCTCCCGCCGGATGCCGCCCAGGCACTCGTCGAGCAGGTGCTCGGCGTTGCGGGCGGGCACGACCACGGTCAGGTCGTGCAGTGCGATGTCTTCCCCAACGGGCTGGGGCTCCTGGTCCCAGATTCGCGCGGGGAGTGCGTCCATGCTCACGCGCTTTCCTCCTTGGATGTCAATGTCGATGTGGAGCCGGCCAGATAGCCGGCGGTGGTGATCGCGAGTCCCGTGACGATGGCGAGCGCGCGCGCCGCACCGGCGGCGTCGGCGCGGCGCAGGGCGGCGCGCAGCGCGCGCGGCAGCGTCCTCAGCGCGTGCCGCCGCTCGCTGGCGAGCGCGTCCTGGCGCCCGACGCGCGCGGCGACGAGCGCCTTCGAGCGCCCCTCAGCCCAGCAGCGGCGTGCGTAGTAGCGCAGCGTCGTGCGCTCGGCGGTCACCACGTGGCGCACGGCCACCGCCGGGTCGTACAGCAGCACCGCCTCGGGGTCGCGCTGGGTGAGGCGGATGCACAGCTCGGTCTCCTCGCAGCCCACCGGCCGCGTGCCGACGCGCCCGATCCCGGGCACGAAGCCGCCGGCGCGCACCAGCGCGTCGCGGCGAAAGGACATGTTGGCCCCGATGAGGTTGCGCACCGGGTGCGCGGTCTCGGGCAGGCCGCGGTACGTGCAGCCGACGACCCAGTCGAACTCGGGAGCCAGGAACGCCGGGCGCTCGGCGGGGAACACCGGCTCGGCGGCGCCGCCGACGCCCACGACGCGCGGGTCGGCGTAGGCGGCGACGAGGCGCTCGAGCCAGTCGGGCGCGGGGAGCGCGTCGTCGTCGAGGAACGCGACGATGTCGCCCGAGCTGGTCTCCAGGCCGGCGTTGCGCGCGCCCGACAGACCGCGCGGGCCGTCGTTGGGGACGGCCGCGACGAACGGCAGCTCGGCGCGGACGCGGGCCTCGAGCGCCGGCGCGTGGTCGCACACGACGATGACCTCGCGCGGCGCCAGCGTGCCGCCGGCCGCGGCGCGAGCGGCCCCGGCCAGCGTGTCCCACCGCTCCTCGGTGTACGCGCAGATGACGACCGAGACGGCGCTCATCGAGCCTCCACGTCGTCGGCGACGACCACGAACGGCTGGCGCTTGGTCTCGTTGCCGATCTGCAGCGTCGCGACGCCGGCGGTCCCGAGGCTGGCCGTGGTCGTCGAAGAGATCCGGGCGCCGTCGAGGCTGACGGTCAGCGCGCTCGCGCCGGCGCCCGCCGTCGTGACCGCCACGTCGAAGCGCCCCCACGTGGCCGACGGCAGCCGGCCGGTCGTCGATGCCGTGATGCCGCTGTGGCCGACGTAGATCTTCGTGTTGCCGTTCGGGCGGTAGAGCGTCAGCAGCCGCGCGCCGGACGGGTCGTAGAGGCGCAGCAGCGGAACGTTGCCGCCGGCGCCGCCCTCGGCGTCGATCCGGAACGTGCCGGAGATCGTCACCGACGTGGGCGTCCCGGGCAGCGCCTTGCGGGCGTAGGCGAACGAGCCGGTGTTCCCGGTCGCCGAGAGGCGGGCGGCGAACGCGCCGCTCGCCACCGTGTCGGACTCGAGCGCGGCGCCGCCGTCGGCGCCGGTCAGCACGGTGGTCCACTGGCTGAAGTCGTCGGACTCGAAGCCGTCGGCGAACAGCGAGGGCGTCGAGGCGACCGTCCACGACCGGGCCGCCGGTGTCGGGTCGACGTTGCCCGACGGGTCGACCGCCTGCACCCGGAAGGTGTGGTCGGTCGCCGTCAGGCCGTCGTAGGTGATCGGCGACGGGCACGGCGTGAATGCCGCGCCGTCGAGGCTGCACTCGAAGGTCGAGCCGGGCTCGTCGGAGGAGAGCGACAGCTGCGCCGAGGTGGAGGCCGTGGTGCCGGTCGGACCGGTCGCGATCCTCGTCTCGGGCGGCGTGACGTCCGTGCCGTCGAGCGGGAGGAACGTGTGCCAGTAGCGGTGCGTGCTGTCGTCGCTGGCCAGGAGCGGGAGGCCCGTGGTGGCGTCGACCGGCTCCTTCGGCGTGTCGACGTTGTTGATCTTCGGATCGGTCGAGCTCTCGATGAGCGGGATGCCGGGGCCGGTCGGGAAGGCGATCGAGTCGAGGCTCGTCTCCTTCATGTAGATCGCCCCGCCGGTGCAGCACGGGCCCTCGCTGGCGAAGACGTAGAGGTCGCGGCTGCCCTTGTCGATGGCGACCTGCGCGCGCGTCGGCGTGCCGTCGCTCACGCGCAGCACCGTCGTCGAGTGCCACGCGCCCCAGTCGTCGAGCCACAGCAGCATGATCTGCGGGTCGGCGGCGCGGTTGAGCGAGGTCTTGACCGCGGCGAAGACCTGGCCGGCGGGATCGCCGTCGATCGCCTTGAGGTTGATGTGGTCGTCGGCCATCTCGATGCCGCCGAACGCGGGCTGCACCTGCCAGGCGTCGTCGGGCTGGCCGTCGATGTGGGTGGCCCAGTAGAACTCGTCCGGCACGCCGGTGCCGTTCGGGGCCTGGTAGCTCCACATCACGCCGATGTGCCCGTTGAAGCTGACGATCGAGGAGATGTCGTCGGCGCTGACGTTCGCGGGGTTGCCGACCGGCATGACGTACGGCGTCACCCACGTCGACTGGTCGGTGGTCGAGTGGGTGACGTAGACCTGGGAGCCGTGCGTGTAGGTGATCCAGATCGCGCCCGTCGAGTCGCGGTCGAGGACCGCGACCTCGACGCCGTAGTTCGTCAGCGAGACCTGCGGGATCTCGACGACGTAGCGCTGGGTGCTCGAGTCGTAGCCGAAGCGCGAGTAGCGGACCGCCGAGCCGGTGTTGGTCGCGCGGTTGCCGGCCGAGACGACCTGCAGGTGGTTGCCGTCCCACAGGACGTCCTGCCACGAGCCGTCACGCGCGTCGACGACGGTGCCGGTGGTGCTCCACGCGCCATCGATGCGCTTGTAGATCTCGAAGCTGCCGGTGGCGGTGTTGTACATGACCGCCCACCAGGCGCCGTCGTGGAACCACGTCTTGGCCTGCGGCTTCTCACCGGTCGGGGCGGTGGCGGTGCCGCCCTTGCCCGTGTACAGGGAGCCCGCGGTCCCCACGTCCGCGCGGACGGGGGCAGCGCCGAGCGCGGCGATGCCGAGGGCGAGCGCCAGCAGCGCGGCGGTGAGGCGCCCGCCGCGCGTCATGCGAGGGCGGTCACGGAAGCCGGCGGGGACAGCGGCGCGGCCGCGTCGCCGATGAAGCGCTCGGACAGGATCGTGCGCAGCACGCGCCGGCCGTCGCGCCAGGCGCTCAGGTTCGACTCGCCGTGCAGCCGCGGCGCCTCGAGGCTGGCGACCTCGCCGATGCGCATCCCCGCGGCGATCGCCCGCAGGAGGATCTCGGCCTCGATCTCGAAGCCGTCGCGCCGCAGCCCGAGGGCGGTGGCGCAGTCGCGCCGCATCCCGATGAGCCCGTAGCAGAAGTCGCTGAAGTCGACGCCGTAGAGGACGTTGACCATCCGGCGCAGGACGTCGTTGCCGAAGGCGCGGATCGGGCTCATGTCGGCGGTGCCGCCGCCGCGCAGGAAGCGCGAGCCCTTGACGAGGTCGTAGCCGCCCGTCGAGGCGCCGCCGCGGCGGTCGCGCAGGCTGGCCAGGCAGCGGCGGATCTCCGCCGGGTCCATGCTGCCGTCGGCGTCGATCATGACGATGAAGTCGCCCCGCGCGGCGGCGAAGCCGGCGCGGATGGCGACGCCCTTGCCCGGCCGCGTCTCGAGGACGACGTTCAGGTCGGGGCGGGCGAGCTTGGCGGCCTCGACGGTGCCGTCGGTCGAGCGCCCGTCCACGAGGATGACCTCGTCGACCTCCTCGGGCAGCTGCTCGAGGACCCAGCCGATGTTGCGCGCCTCGTTCATCGTCGGGATGACGACGCTCAGGCGCACACCCGAGCGGGGGGTCCAGGCTCTATGCAGGTGGGAACGCCCCGAGCGGTCGCGCGCGGGCCTCGCAGCACCGGACAAGGTGAGACCTCCTTGTCTTGATCGTCCGGGGCCCGACTCCGCGGCGGACCCGCTGTCTTTGATGGGCTTCCAGCCCGCTCTTATCCGGGCTCTTGGTTCGGCCCGGGGAGAAAAGTACCCACCATGTTGCGCGCCTGTAAAGGGGGCGGAGCAGGTCTGCGAGAAATACTCACGCCCGCCCAAGCGATATCGCACGAGCTCCGCCGGTCTTCCCCTTACCGTGTGGCGCTCCGTGTCGGCCGACCTGCCTTACACCGTCCGCCGTTCGTCTCGCGCGCGCCGCGTGCGCGTCTCGGTCGACCCGCGCGCGGGCGTCGAAGTCGTGCTGCCGGCCCGCGCGCCGGCCCGCGCGGCGGCCGCCGCGGTCGCCGAGCTGCGCCCGTGGATCGAGCGCCGGCTGCTCGAGGCCGATGTGGTGCGCGCGCACCTGGAGGCGCGCGGCGACACCGTTCCGTACCTCGGCGTGCGGCTGCGCCTGGTGCCTCAAGCGGGGCGCTCGCGCGTCCATCGCCGCGGCGACGAGCTGCTCGTGCCGGCCGGCCCGAGCCGCGCCGAGGCCATCGAGCGCTGGTACCGGCGCGCCGCCCGGGGGGAGATCGCCCCGCGCACCGACCGGTCCGCGGCGGCGATCGGCCGCGCGTATCGCTCGCTGACGATCCGCGGGCAGCGCACGCGCTGGGGGTCGTGCTCGTCGACCGGCGCGCTGAGCTTCAACTGGCGGCTGCTGCTCGCGCCCGAGGACGTCCTCGACTACGTCGTCTGGCACGAGGCCTGCCACCTCGCCGTGATGGACCACTCGCCGCGCTTCTGGGCGCTGGTCGAGCGCCACGTGCCCGGCTACCGCGAGCCGCGCGCGTGGCTGCGGCGCCACGGGGCGACGCTGGTGTTGTGAGGGCCGGCGTCGTCGGGCACGTCGAGTGGGTCGACTTCGCCGTCGTCGATCGCGTGCCCGAGCACGGCGCGATCCTCCACGCGCGCGAGCACTTCGCCGACGCGGGCGGCGGCGGCGCGGTGGCGGCGGTGCAGATGCGCCGCCTCGTCGGCGCGTCGACCTTCCTGACGGCGGTCGGCGACGACCGCTTCGGGGGCGACGCGCGCGAGCGGCTGCGCGAGCACGGGGTCGAGCTGCACGCGGCCGTCCGCGAGCGCGCGCAGCGCCGGTGCTTCACCTACCTTGACGCCGCCCACGAGCGCACGATCACCGTGCTGGGCCCGCGGCTCGTCCCGCACGGCGCCGACCCGCTGCCGTGGGCGCTCGTCCGCGAGCTCGACGCGGTCTACGTGACCGGCGGCGACGCGGACGCCATCCGCGCCGCGCGCGCGGGGCGCGTCGTGGTCGCCACGCCGCGGGCGCTGCCCGCGCTCGCCGAGGCGCACGTCGAGCTCGACGCGCTCGTCGCCAGCGCGAACGACCCCGGCGAGCGCGTGGCCGAGGGGACGCTCGACCCGCCGCCGAAGCTGGTCGTGCGCACGCGCGGCGGAGCGGGCGGCGAGTGGACGGCCGAGGAGGGCCGCACCGGCACGTGGGGAGCCGCCGCGCTGCCCGGCGAGCCGGTCGACTCCTACGGCGCGGGCGACACGTTCGCCGCGGCGCTGACGCTCGCGCTCGGCGCCGGGCGGCCGCTCGACGACGCGCTCGCCTACGCGGCGCGATGCGGCGCGACATGCCTCTGCGGCCGCGGCCCGTACGGGGCGGACGTCTCGGCGATCGGGCCGCCGTAGCTCACCCGCCCAGCGCGCGGCCCAGGGCGGCGACCGCGTCCTCTCCGCGCTCCGCGGCCAGCTCGCGCTTGCTCACCCGCCCCGTCCATGCGGCCAATGAGCCGTCGCCGCGCAGGTCGACCCCGCCGCGGCGGGCGGCCGGCCCGCGCCGCGGCCCGCGCAGCTCGAGCCGCGCGGCGACCTGCTCCTCCGACGGGATCTCGCGGAACAGCGCGTTGGCGGGGCCGCGCCGCGCGGTCGGCTCGAGCGTGGCGAGACGCTCGCGCACGGCGCCCAGCGCGTCCTCGAGCGTGGCCGCCTCGGAGTGCTGGACCCGCGAGCCCGCGCGGACGGTCAGCCGCCAGCTCACGCGGTTTCGGGTGTCACCCTCGCTGCTCGATCGGCACGTAGTCGCGGCCGCGCTCGCCGGTGTAGATCTGCCGCGGCCGGGCGATCTTCTGCTCGGGGTCCTGGACGAGCTCCAGCCACTGGGCGATCCAGCCGCTCGTGCGCCCTATGGCGAACATGACCGGGAAGATCGCGACGGGCAGGCCGAGCGCCTCGTAGATGAGGCCCGAGTAGAAGTCGACGTTCGGGTAGAGCTTGCGCGAGACGAAGTAGTCGTCCTCGAGGGCGATCCGCTCGAGCTCGGTGGCGATGGCGAGCAGCGGGTTCTTGGCCCCGGTCGCCTCGAAGACGTCCTCGGTCGCCTGCTTGATGATCTTGGCCCGCGGGTCGTAGTTCTTGTAGACCCGGTGGCCGAAGCCCATCAGGCGCTCCTTGCCCTCCTTCACGCCCTTGACGAAGTCGGGGATGTTGTCCGTGGACCCGATGCGGCTGAGCATGCGCAGCACGGCCTCGTTGGCGCCGCCGTGCAGGGGGCCGTACAGCGCCGCGACGCCGGCGGCCACCGCCGAGTAGGGGTCGACCTGCGACGAGCCGACCGAGCGCACCGCGTTCGTCGAGCAGTTCTGCTCGTGGTCGGCGTGGAGGATGAAGAGGATGTCGAGCGCGCGCGCGATCTTCGGATCGGGCTCGTAGCGCAGCTCGGTCATCCGGAACATCATGTTCAGGAAGTTCTCGCTGTAGGCGAGCTCGTTGACCGGATAGTTGTAGGGCTGGCCCATCGAGTGCCGGTAGGCGAACGCGGCCAGCGTCGGCATCTTGGCGATCAGCCGGATGGTCTGGGCCATCCGGTTGTCGGGGTCCTTGATGTTGTTGGCGTCGGGATAGAACGTCGACAGCGCGCCGACCGAGCCGACGAGCATGCCCATGGGGTGCGCGTCGTGGCGGAAGCCCTGGATGAACGTCTTGACGTTCTCGTGGACGAAGGTGTGGATGGTGATCTCGTGGCACCAGTTGGACAGCTCGTCCGTGGTCGGCAGCTCGCCGTGGATGAGCAGGTAGGCGACCTCGAGGTAGGTCGACTTCTCGGCGAGCTGCTCGATGGGGTAGCCGCGGTACTCGAGGACGCCGTTCTCGCCGTCGAGGAAGGTGATCGCCGAGCGGCACGACGCGGTGTTCATGAACGCCGGGTCGTAGCTCATCAGCCCGAAGTCGTCGTCGTTCACCTTGATGTCGCGCAGCGCGGGCGCGCGGATGGTGCCGTCCTCGATCGGGACCTCGTAGGTCCGTCCCGTCCGGTTGTCGGTGATCGTGAGGCTGTCGCGGCGATCCTCGGGGGCGCCGTCGCCGGCTACACCGGCCTTCTCCTGGGTCTCGCTGCTCACGGGGCGCTCCTGTCTTTGTGGAGCACCGAATCTTCGCAGGTCGCGGGCCGCTAGCCCGCCGTGATGACCGCCGTCGACGTCGCGGCGACCACGAGGATCACGCTCAGCGTGATGACCGCGACGCGTCCGCCGGGGCCGCTGGGGAAGTCGTGCTGCGTGATCCCCAGCGCGGAGACGACGAGCGCCCAGACGGCCAGCGCGCCGCCGGCCATGTAGAAGGCGGTGTGCGAGGGCTCCTCTTTTGCCGCCTCGGCGGCCAGCATCCACAGCGCGGTCATGCCTGGACCCTACCCTCGTAGCGGCTCTCGGTCGCCTCCACCTGGCCGTGGTAGTGCGAGCCGAGGTCGGGGTGGCCGTAGGGCCGCTCGGCCGGCTTGTCGAGCGCCATGAAGCTCAGCTGGCAGATCGCCAGGCCGGGCCAGAGCTTGATCGGCACCCGCGTGAGGTTCGTGATCTCCAGCGTCAGCGTGCCGGCGAAGCCGGGATCGACGAAGCCCGCGGTCGCGTGGACGATGAGCCCGAGGCGGCCGATCGAGCTCTTGCCCTCGATCCGCGCGACGATGTCGTCGGGCAGCGAGACCCACTCCTGCGTCACGCCGAGGACGAACTCGCCGGGGTGGATGACGAAGGGCTCGTCCTGCTCGACGACGATGTGCTCGGTCAGGTTCGTCGGCGGCTCGCGCAGGTCGATCGCCGCCGCGCGGTGGTTGTGGAACACGCGGAACGAGCGCCCGAGCCGCAGGTCCACGCTCGCCGGCTGGACCATGCCGGGATCCCACGGCTCGAGGCCGACGCGGCCCTCCTCGACCAGGCGGCGGATCGTCCCGTCCGAGAGCACGGAGGTGGGCATGCCCCGATGGTACGGTCCGGCCGGGATGGCAACCGATCGGATCGGCCTGTTCGGTCCGGACACCGTCACCTGGCGGGTCAACCGGGAGGCCGTCCTGCTGGCCGGCGGCGGTCGGGCGCTCCTGCTCCAGGTGGCCCACCCGCTCGTGGCGGCGGGGGTCGTTGAGCACTCGCGGTATGAGGCCGACCCATGGGGGCGGCTCTACCGCACGCTCGACCTCACGACGAAGATCGTCTTCGGCGACGCGGCGGTCTCGGCGGAGGCTTCGCGGCGGTTGCGGGCGCGGCACGCGAGCGTGCATGGCGTGGCGCCGGACGGGCGCCGGTATGACGCGAACGATCCGGACCTGCTGCTGTGGGTCTGGGCGACGCTCGTGGACAGCGCGCTCGTCGTCTATCAGCGCTACGTGCGCTCGTTGTCGCTCGCTGAGGTCGAGCGCTACTACCGCGAGCAGACGCGCTTCGCCGTGGCGTGCGGGGTGCCGGAGGGATGGTGGCCGGGGTCCCACGGCGCGTTCGTGGAGTACTTCGAGCGTGTTGTTCGGGACGAATGCGTCGTGGGTGAGGACGCGCGGCGGATCGCGGACGGCGTGCTGCATCCGGGGCTGCCCTGGCCGGTGAGGGCGGTGTTCGAGGGCGTGGTGGGGCTGGTGACGGTGGGGCTGCTGCCCCGGGTGTTGCGCGAGCGTTATGGGTTGGAGTGGGGACCGCGGCGGGAGGCGGCGTTGGCCGCGTCGGCGGCGTCCGTGCGGAGGGTGCTGCCGTTGCTGCCTGGGGTGCTGCGGGAGTTCCCGGCGGCGCGGCGGAGGGTTTGGTAGCGCTCGCTCGGGCGTTTGTCTCGGGTCGCGGCCGCGTCCGTGGCACCGAGGCGCGTTGCCGCTCGGTCACGAGCGCGCGAGTCAAGAACCGCATGACAGTCATGCGCTACTTGACGCTGGCGCGTAGGCGCTCGCCGCCCGGGGAGCCGGGACCGCGAAGGACGCCGCGCGGCCCTGGCGCGGACCACGGTCCGCTTCCCCTCGGTGCCTCGGACCCGGCTGCGACCCGAGACAAACGCCCGAGCGGAGCGCTACGGCCGGGCGTGCTCCCGCGCCCGCGCCCTCGCCAGCGACCTCGCCGGCACGACCCGCATCCGCTTCGGCGGCACCGGCACCGGCAGCCCGTGGGCGCCGCGCGGCCGCGGATGGCGCGGCAGGCCCGGGCGCGGGTGGCGCGGACGGCGGGCCCCGCCGTCGTCACCGGCCTTCGGATCCGCCGTCTCGGGGGTCTGGTGGATGGCCCACCACACCAGATACAGCAGGGCGGCGATCGGGATCTTCAGCCCGATCATCAGGTAGATGAAGGTCCAACTCATCCCCGCGACGGCAAGCTACCCGTCGCTGCGGGATCCCACAAGAGCCGCGGTCAGGCGCGCAACTCGAGCGGCACCGTCTCGAAGCGCGTGATGCGCACGAGGTCGTCGACGCGCTCCGCGATCTCGTCGGCGGTCAGGCGAGCGATGCGCTCGGTCCCGAACTCCTCGACGTTGAACGACGCCAGCGCCGTGCCGAACGCCATCGCGCGCCGCAGGGCCTCGTCGCCGAGCTCGCCGCGCCGGGCGGCGAGGTAGCCGACGAAGCCGCCGGCGAACGTGTCGCCGGCGCCGGTCGGGTCGACGACGGTCTCGAGCGGATAGGCGGGCAGCGCGAAGAACGTGTCGCGCGCGAGGAGCGCCGCGCCGTACTCGCCCTGCTTGGCGACGACCACGCTCGGGCCCATGGCGTGGATCTCGCGCGCAGCCTGCACCAGGTTGGGCTTCTCGGTCAGCTGGCGCAGCTCGGCGTCGTTGAGGATCACGCAGTCGACCTGCTCGATGGTGCGCACGAGCGAGTCGCGCGCGATCTCGATCCACAGGTTCATCGAGTCCAGGGCCACGAACCGCGCGCCCGGGCACTGCTCGCGCACCCCGCGCTGCAGGTCGGGCTGGATGTTGGCCAGGAACAGCACCTCGCTCTCCCGGCTCGCCGGGCTCAGCTTGGGCTCGAAGTGCTCGAAGACGCCGAGCTGCGTGTCGTGCGTCTCGCGCGAGTTGAGATCCCAGCCGTACTCGCCGTGCCAGAAGAACGTCTTGCCGCCCGCGACCCGCTCGACGTCGTCGGTGTTCGTCCCGCGCGTCTGGAGCACGCGCAGGTCCTCGTCGGCGAAGTCGTCGCCCACCGGCCCGACGACGCGCACGTCGTCGAAGAACGAGGCGGCCAGCGCGAAGTGCGTCGCCGCGCCGCCGAGCATCCGCTCGCGCTCGCCGAACGGGGTCTTGACGCGGTCATAGGCGATGGAACCGACGACGGTGACGCTCATCGCGGGCGGAGACTAGCCTCCGGCGCCGTGCGCGCCATCCAGATCGAGGAGTTCGGCGGGCCCGAGGTCCTCCGTCTCGTCGACGCGCCGAAACCCGAGCCCGGCCCCGGCGAGGTGCTCGTCCGCGTCGCGCGCGCAGGCGTCAACTTCGCCGACACGCACCAGCGCCAGGACCAGTACGTCGCCAAGCAGTCGCTGCCGATGATCCCCGGCAGCGAGGTGGCGGGCGTGCGCGAGGACACCGGCGAGCGCGTGCTCGCCCTGTGCGGCCACGGCGGCTACGCCGAGTACGCGACCGCGCCCGCGGCGCTGTGCTTCGCGATCCCCGACGGCGTCGACGACGGCACGGCCCTGGCCCTGCTCGTCCAGGGCCTCACCGCGTGGCACCTGTACCGCACGGCCGGACGCGTCGCGCACGGCGAGACGGTCGTCGTGCACTCGGCGGCCGGCGGCGTCGGCTCGCTCGCCGTGCAGCTCGGGCCCGGCATGGAGGCCGGCCGGGTCATCGCGACCGCCACGAGCGAGGACAAGCGCGCGCTCGCGCTCGAGCTCGGCGCCGACGCGGCGGTCGACGGCGGTCCCGACGGCCTGCGGGATCGCCTGATCGAGGCCAACCACGGCGAGCCCGTCGACGTGGTCTTCGAGATGGCGGGCGGGCGCATCTTCGAGGAGTCGATGGCCGCGCTGGGCCCGTTCGGGCGCCTGGTGGTCTACGGCATCGCCTCGCGCGAGCAGAACGAGGTCAAGACCGGCCGGCTGATGCGCCGCAGCCAGGCGGTCGTGGGCTTCTGGCTGTGGGACTGCCTCGACCGCCCGGCGATGGTCGACGCGGCGCTCGCCGACCTCTTCGCGCGCGCGGGGCGCGGAGAGCTGCGCGTCGTGGTCGGCGGGACCTACGCGCTCAGCGAGGCGGCGCAGGCGCAGATCGACCTCGCCGAGCGCCGGACCCGGGGCAAGCTGCTCCTTGATCCGTCGCGTTAAAGGCCCACTACCCTGGAGCAGTGACCACCTTCGCCGACCTCGGCCTGTCCGAGTCGACGCTCGCCGCCGTGCGCGACGTCGGCTACGAAGCGCCCAGCCCGATCCAGGAGCAGGCGATCCCGCCGCTGCTCGAGGGCCGCGACGTCATCGGCCAGGCGCAGACCGGCTCCGGCAAGACGGCCGCGTTCGGGCTGCCGATGATGGAGCAGGTCGACCCCGGCTTCGACGAGGTCCAGGCGCTCGTGCTCACCCCGACGCGCGAGCTGTGCATCCAGGTCACGCAGGCGCTGCGCGCCTACGGGGCGCGCAAGGCCGTCGATGTCGTCGCGGTCTTCGGCGGCGCGCCGATCCGCACCCAGCAGGCGCAGCTGCGCGGCGGCGGCCACGTCGTCGTCGGCACCGTCGGCCGCGTCAAGGACCTCATCTCCCGCCACTCGCTGATGCTGCACGACTGCCGCTACGTCGTGCTCGACGAGGCCGACGAGATGCTCGACCTCGGCTTCCTCGAGGACGTCGAGCGCATCCTCGCGCTGACCCCGACCGGCCGCCAGACCGCGCTGTTCAGCGCGACGATGCCACCGCCGATCCGCAAGCTCGCCGACCGCTACCTGTTCGACCCGGTCCTCGTGAAGGTCGAGACGGCGACGCTGACGGTCGACTCGGTCGAGCAGTTCTCACTGGAGGTCAAGCCGGCGGACAAGGCGGCCAAGCTCGCCGAGGTCCTCGAGGCCGAGCGCCCGCACCAGGCGATCGTGTTCGTGCGCACCAAGGTCCGCTGCGAGCAGCTCTACCGCAAGCTGCGCGACAGTGGTGGTCGCCAGGAGGGTGGCAGCGGCAGTGGCGGCCGAGCCGGCGACCGCCAGGGCATGAACGTCAAGGCCCTGCACGGCGACATGACGCAGGGCCAGCGCGACGGTGTGATGCTCGCCTTCAAGGGCGGCCGCCTGCCGATCCTCGTCGCCACCGACGTCGCCGCGCGCGGCCTGGACATCTCGACGGTCACCCACGTCATCAACTACGACGTCCCGACGTCGCCGGACGTCTACGTGCACCGGATCGGGCGGACCGGGCGCGTCGGGCGGTCCGGGCGCGCCATCACCTTCGCCGAGCCGCGCCAGAAGCGCGAGATGGAGGCGATCGAGCGCCACGTCGGCACGTCGATCGCGCCCTGGTCGCCGGGCAAGCACGTGGCGCCCGCGCGCGTCGAGGAGCGCCCGCGGCGCCACTCCAAGCCGCACGTGCACCGCAACGGCCGCGAGCCCTACGTCAAGGTGATCGCCAGCGGCGGGCGCGCCGCCGGCCTGGAGGTCGCCGACCTCGTGCATGCGGTCACGGAGGAGACCGGCCTCGACGGCGAGGCGATCCGCGACGTCATCCTCCTCGAGCGCTTCGCGATCCTGTCGGTGCCCGCCGCCGACGTGGCGCGCGTGATCGAGCGCGTCGACGGCACGCTCGTCAAGGGCTTCAAGGTGCGCCTCGAGCCGGCGCGCTCCGCTTCCTAGGCCCGCTATCACTCCCGGCGTGCGACGGACCGCGGCTCTGGTGACCCTCTGCGCCGCGCTTGTCGGCTGCGCGTCGCGCGCGGACCGCCCGGCCGAGCGCCTGCGCGCCTGGTCGTTCCCGCGCGCGCCGTTGATCCCGCACATACCCCCGGCGCCGAAGCCGCACGAGCGCCGCCACCGCGCGCACCGCCCCGCGGCCGCCGCCCCGATCGCGGTGGCCCCCGCCTCGGCCGCCTCCGCCGCCGGTGGCGTCTCGCCCGGCGCGCCGAGCGATGCGGAGGTCCGCGCCCAGCTGCGCGAGCTCTACGGCCAGGCCGGTGGCGCCGACCCCGCGGATGCGCGCACCGTCGCGCTGAGCGACGGCCTCGCTTCCGCGCCCCCTGACGCGCCGGAGCGCCTGCAGCGGATCGTCGCCGCGGCCAACCAGGTCGCCCGCCTGCCCTATGTCTACGGCGGCGGCCACGGCCGCGGCGGACCCGAGGGCCTGTGGGTCGACTCGGCCTACGACTGCTCGGGCTCGGTCTCGTTCGCGCTGGCCAACGCCGGCTACCTCGACTCGCCTCTGGACTCGACCGGGCTCGCGCACTTCGGCAAGCCGGGCCGCGGGAAGTGGGTGACGATCTACGCGAACGCCGGGCACGCGTTCATGGTCGTCGGCGGAGCGCGGTTCGACACGGTCGGGCTGCGGCAGTCGGGCTCGCGCTGGCAGCCCGCCTACCGGTCGATCAGCGGCTTCACCGCCCGCCACCCGCCCGGTCTGTAGCCTCGCGGCGCATGTCCAAGGCGATCCTGCACACCAACCACGGCGACATCGAGCTGGCCTTCTTCGACGAGGACGCGTCGAAGACGGTCTCGAACTTCACCGACCTCGCCGGCAAGGGCTTCTACGACGGGGTGATCTTCCACCGCGTCATCCGCGACTTCATGATCCAGGGCGGCGACCCGACCGGCACCGGGACCGGCGGGCCCGGCTACACGTTCGAGGACGAGATCAACGACCACAAGGTCGTCCGCGGCGCGATCGCGATGGCCAACGCGGGGCCGAACACGAACGGCTCCCAGTTCTTCATCGTGACGACCGGCCAGGCGCCGTGGCTGGACGGCAAGCACACGGTCTTCGGCGAGGTCACCGCCGGGATGGACGTCGTCGACAAGATCGAAGGCCTCGAGACCGACGCGCGCGACAAGCCGCGCGCCGAGGCCCGGATCGATTCGGTCGAGCTGGTCTAGAGGCCTACGGGACGCTCGCCGCGATCGTCTCGGACGGCTCGCGGACCGGCATCTGCAGCGTCACGCCGGTGATGGTCAGCGACGAGGGCGTCGTCGAGGCCTTGACGTAGGGCGCGTCGTTCTGGGTGAGCTCGATGCGGATCTGGTGGCCGGCCGGGAAGCGCCAGCCGTTGCCCTGGATGTCGAACGTCGTCGTCTCGTTGGGATCGACGATCCGCCGCGGGCCGCGGTCGACCATGATCGCCTCGGAACCCCCGGGGAAGACGTCGTAGAGGCGCGCGTTGAGCTGGATCCCGCTGCCGGCGCCCGTGTGGGGAACGATGACCCGCGTGCGCCCGATCATCGTGACGTCGTGCGCCAGCGGGTCGGTCGTGAAGCTCGCGACGCCGGGGCTCGCCGGGGTGTCCGGCTTCTCGACGATGCACTTCTCGCCGCCGGCCGAGCCCTGGGCGAACGTCGCCACCGGGTCGGAGTGCAGCCCGTGCGCGTCCACGGCGTCCCACGCCGTCACCTGAGGCGCGCCGGACCCGTCGATCGTCAGCGTGTTGGGCGCCAGGTCGTCGAACTTGTCGGCCGTGAAGCGCGGGCCGGGCTCGTCGGCGGGGACGCCGAGGCTCGCCGCGTTGTCGGCGCACGCCTGCAGCGAGGCGGTCACGTCGAAGTCGGGCTTGCGCTGGTGGCGGTCGCCCGCGGGCCGGACGAAGTGGTCGACGAAGCGGTTGAGCCGCGTGGTCACGCCGGTGCTGAGCAACCCGGTCGGGTCCTCGTTGAGGTCGCCGTCGGGGTAGTCGGCCAGCCGGCACACGTGGTGGTCGGCGCCGCAGACGTCGCCCCACTCCTTGGCCTTGTTCTGCACGAAGTGCTGGTAGTCGCCGTAGTACTCCTGGACCGGGTAGTGCGGGTCGACCGACTGCAGGCGGTCCACCATGAGGCGGTGCTCGTGGCTGGGGAACAGCGGGTCGGTCAGCGTGCCGGCGCTGAAGAGCGGCACGGGCTTGACCCGCCCGTGGCCGTGCTTGGCCAGGCCGCGGAAGAAGTCGTTCTGGTAGTAGGCCGAGCGGTCGCGGATGAACTCCGGCAGGGTGTTGTTGACCGTGTTCGCGCACGCCGGGCTGGTCTCCGGGTCGAGCGTGGCGAGGCACGTGAACGCGTCGAAGATCGAGGGCGGGAACGTCGTGTGGTCGGCGCCGAGGAGGCCCGTGCCGCTGGCGAACAGGGCGGCGTTGATCGACTGCTTGGGCCGGCCGATCGGGTTCAGCGAGTCGCTGCCGTCGAAGGCGGGGAGCTGGTCGCGCAGGTGCGTGCCGTTGGGGACGAGCGAGTAGACGAGGTCCGTCCAGCCGTAGCGCGGCGCCGCGGAGGCGAGGCGCATGTGGCGTCCGCCGGGGCTGTCCCAGGTCGGGTCGGTCAGCGTGAGCCAGGAGAACCCGCCGCCGTAGGAGCCGCCGGTGGTGACGATCTTGTGGCGGTTGATGTGGAAGAACGACCGGTCGTCGGCGAGCAGCCCCGCGAGGTACTGGTAGTCGTTGATCTCGTAGCGCCGTGAGTCCAGCTGCGTCTCACCCGTGGACCCGCGCTCGCCCGGGGTCGGACCCACGGGATTCAGCGTCGGCGGGCCATTGACGAACCCGCGCGCCGTGTAGTTGAGGACGACGAACCCGCGCGCGGCGAACCAGGCGTTGTTGTAGTGCCACTCCTCGCCGGCGGCGTCGATCGTCGGCGCCTCCCAGCTCGTCTTGTTGCCTGCGCAGCAGCCGTGCATCATCACCATGAGGGGGTAGCCACCGCGCGGCTTGCTGAAGCTCGGGTCGGGCAGCGAGACGTCGACGTCGAGCGCGATGTTGCCGTTGGCGTCGGCGCCCGGCACGCTCGCGGCGTCCGCCGCCTTGGGGGGCAGCTCGGCGTACCCGGCGTACTTCGCCGGCACGGCGACGGCGTCCTGGGCGCCGGGGTTGGGCGTCCGGCCGCCGAAGTTCGGCACGCCGTCGTCGCAGAAGAAGTAGGGCAGCTGGAACCCGTTCGCGGTGTTGTCGTCGGCGGCGTCCTTGCGCGTGCACGAGGCCTTCAGCGTCGCCAGCGACGCCGAGGCGGGAGCCGCGAAGGCGAGCAGCGCGAGGAGCGCGGCGGCGAGGAGCGCGGCACGCATCGTGGTCAGCGGGGGAGTCGCCATGGCGGCAATCCTGCCCGGCGGCCACCGCGATCCGAAGAGGAAGCGTGGCCGATCTCGTTGCAGGTTTGTGAACTCCCGCCGGCAATCTGCGCAAATCCGGAGCGTGGCCCCGGCAGCGGCGTTCGCCGCGCCCGCGCCGGTGGGTGCCGGGGACCCCCGCGCCCGCGCGCCCGCCTAACGGAAACGCCCGCCGCACAGCGACCAGACGCCGCGGCGGTGGGCGCGCGCGCGGCGCTGGGCGGCGGCGAACGTCCGCCGGACGCCGCTCGTCAGCCCGGCCTTCGAGCGCGTCATGGCGGCCCAGCCGGCCTGGAGCTGGGCGACCTGGAGCTGCTTGCCCGAGGCCGTCGCGACGAGCGCGGCCAGCCGGCCCGCGGCGTCGGGCCGCGCGCCGGCCCGGATGACGAGCCACAGCCGCCGCCCCGGCGGGGCGAGGCGTGCGAGGGCGCGCCGCGACGCGCCGCCGCCGCAGCGCCGCGGGCTCGGCGCAGCGATACCGAGGAGGCGCACGGTCACGCGCACGCGGGAGCTGTCCGTCGAGCGGACGCGGAGCCGGTCGCCGGCGAGCACGGACACCGCCCGCGCGGCGACCGCGACGCGCCCGCCGCGCGCCGCCCCGCTCGCCGCGCCGCCCGGGCGCAGCAGCGCCCCGAGGCCGCCGGGCAGGATCGGCACCGTGCCGCCGAAGCCGTCGGACACCGGCCCGGCGGCCGGCGCACCGGGCGCGCCCGCGGCGCACGTCGTGCACCGCTGCCAGTCCGGCGAGGAGTCGCCGAGCGGGCTGGTGCTCACGAGCGTCGCGCCGGTGCCGTCGGCGTCCATCGCGTAGATGCCGTCGCCGTCGACCCCGAACGGCCCCGAGTAGACGATCCGCGCGCCGTCGGGCGAGAAGTCGGGCTCCTCGTCGGCGACGTCCGCGTCGGCGTAGCTGCGCACGCCGGTGCCGTCGGCGTTCATCACGTAGATCCCGTCGCCGGCATCGCGCTGGCTGCTCTGGAAGGCGATCGTCTTGCCGTCGGGCGAGAACGACGGCGCCTCGTCCTCGGCGTCGGGCGCGCTGGTGAGGTCGACCTGGCCCGTCCCGTCGGCGTTCATCGCGTAGATCTCGTCGTTGAGGTCGCGGTCGCTGGTGAAGGCGATGCGCGTCCCGTCGGGGGACCACGCGGGCTGGGAGTCGTTGCCGAAGGTCCGCGCCCCGGGCGCCGTCGACGCGGTGATCAGCGGACTGTTCGTCAGGTCGGTCTCACCGGAGCCGTCGGCGTTCATGACGTAGACCTCCTGGTCGCCGTCGCGGTCGCTCGTGAAGGCGATCCGGCGCCCGTCGGGCGACCACGCGGGGTCGGAGTCCGCGCCCGGGCTGTTCGTCAGCTGCCGGACGCCCGTGCCGTCCGCGCTCATCACGTAGACGTCCTCGTTGCCGCCGCGGTCGCTGGTGAAGGCGATCTTCGTGCCGCCGGGCGACCAGGCCGGGTCGGCGTCCTCGCCCGGGCTCGTCGTCAGCCGCGTGACACCGGTGCCGTCCGCGTCCATCGCGTAGATCTCCGAGTCGCCCGGCGCGACCATCCGGACGAAGGCGATCTCGCCGTTGGAGCTACCGACCGTCGCCGCCGCCATGAGGTTCACCGTGTCGGGCGCGGCGGTCGGCGGCACGGCCGCCGGCGCGAGGTCACCGGCGCCGAGCAGCGCGAGCGCGGCGGCCAGCGCGGCCGCCGAGAGCCGGCGGAGGGAGGTCGGGGCGGGTCGTCGCAGCATGGTCGGCGGCGATCCCAGAGCATCCCGGCGCGCCGCCCCGCAAACAGGGGCAGAACGCGCAGGCCGGCGTGAGCAAGGCTCGCTTAAGCCACGCGGCTCAGCTTCTGGCGCCCCTCGCCCTCCGGCCGCGCCTGCCGCGTGCGGCGCTTGGCGTCGGCCCCGTTGGCGTCCGCGCGCGACATGAGCACCTGCGCCGTCGTGCCCTCGTCGGGGAAGACCGCGAAGCCGATGCTCGCCGACAGGCCCGGCAGGCCGCCGGCCGCTCGCGCCACGGCGTAGCCGAGCCGCTCGGCCAGCAGCTCGGCCTCGCGCCAGCCGGTCTCGGGTGCGAGGACGCAGAACTCGTCGCCGCCCTGGCGCACGACCGTGTCCTGCTCGCGCACCGCCCGCTTGAGCTGCCGGGCGACCTCGCGCAGGACCTCGTCGCCCGCCTGGTGGCCGAAGCGGTCGTTGACGAGCTTGAAGCCGTCGAGGTCGAGGACGAACACGGTCAGCCGGCGGCGCATGCGCCGGTGGCGCGCCAGCTCATAGGCGAGCCTGGAACGCAGCTGGCGGGCGTTGCCGAGGCCGGTCAGCGGGTCGACGTGCGCGAGGTGCAGCAGGCCGGCCTGGTGGGCGTCGATGCGCCGGCGCGCGGCCGCGCCGGCGAGCGCGGCTGGGCCGACGAGGGCGAGCGCGACGGGCCCCAGGTGGGTCCCGGCCACGACGGCGATCGCGGTCAGCGCGGAGGCACCCAGCGCGGCGAGCAGCACGGTCGGCGGCACCGCGCGGGCATGGCGGGAGAGACGGGCGGCAACGGGCAACATAACGCTCGCCCCGTTCGACACCGGAAAGCGGAGTCCTCCATCCGGCCGAAGCGCCCGGGCGGCACTCAAATCCGGCGGCGCCGTGCCGATTGCCGGAGAGGCATGCCCTGGTCCGAGGCCCACGTCCGCCGGCTGTTCTGGCGGGCCGGGTTCGGCGCCACGCCCGCCGAGGCCGCCCGCTGGGCCCAGGCCGGCCAGGACGCCACCATCAAGTACCTGCTGGACGGCGCGCGCGGCCTGGCCGGGCCTGCGCCGCTGCTCGGCGGCCGTCCGCTCGACCCGCTCAACGAGTGGTCGCACCGCGCGCTGTGGTGGCTGGACCGCATGGTGCGCACCCGTCGCCCGCTCGACGAGAAGCTCACGCTGTTCTGGAGCGACCACTTCCCGAGCGTCGCCGACACGCCGCTCGTCCTGGCCCAGAACCGGATGTTCCGCGCCCGCGCGCTGGGCTCGTTCCGCAAGCTGCTCGGCGCCGTCACGCGCGACCCCGCGATGCAGGTCTTCCTGTCGCTCGCGGACTCGACGAAGGAGGCGCCCAACGAGAACTACGCGCGCGAGCTCATGGAGCTCTTCACGCTCGGCGGCGGCTACACCGAGCGCGACATCCGCGAGGCCGCCCGCGCGCTGACCGGGTTTCGCTCGAAGTGGGGCGACGGCGGGCTGCAGCGGATCTGGTTCGACCCCTCGCTCCACGACGCCGGGGTCAAGCGCATCTTCGGGCGCCGGGGGCGCTTCGGCGCCGACGGCCTGCTCGACCTCGTCGTCGGCCATCCGCGCCACGCGCCGTTCCTCGTGCGCAAGCTCTGGGACTTCTTCGTCACCGAGCCGCCCGACCGCGCGACGCTGCGCTCGCTCACGCGCGCGTACCGCCAGTCGGGCCTGCGCGTCGCGGCGGTGGTCGAGCGCATCCTGCGCCACCCGGCGCTCTACGCGCGCCTCGACGCCCCCGACATGGTCAAGTGCCCGCTCGTCTACGTCGCCGGCACGCTGCGCCTGGCCGGGCTCGGGGTGACCATCGAGGACTACTCCTGGCTGCTCGAGCAGATGGGCCAGTTCCCCTTCGACCCGCCCAGCGTCGCGGGCTGGGACTGGGGCCCGGCGTGGCTGACGTCGCAGACGATGGCCGCGCGGGTGCGCTTCGGCAACGCGATGCTCGCCTGGAACGACCATCCGCCGCTCGAGGTCCCCGACGGCGCCGGCGACCCCGGCCTGAGCCCCGACGCCCAGCTCGACCGCGCGCTCGACGCCCTCGGCCGCCCGTGGATCTCCGACGCCACGCGGCGCGTCCTGGTCGACCTGGCCGCCGGGTACTTCGCCGACCTCGTCAAGCCCTGGCAGCAGGGCAAGCCGCGCCAGCAGCGCGCCGACATGCTCCAGCGCTCGCTGCGCCACCTCATCCTCTCCGGCCCCGACGCCCACCTGCACTGATGCCGAGACGCGACCCGTTCAAGGGATGCGACGACTTCCGCCGCGCCCGCCGCCCCGTCGAGCTCACCCGCCGCCAGGTCGTGCTCGGCGGCCTGTCGATCTACGCCGCGACCGCGCTCGGCCCGAGCCGCCTCCTGCAGGACGCGCGCGCGCAGGCCGCCGCTGCGCCCGACGCGCCCGTGCTGGTCAGCGTCTTCCTGCCCGGCGGCTGCGACCTGCTCTCCACGGTGACCCCGCTCGACCAGACCGGCCGGCTGGCCGACCTGCGCCGCTCGATCACGACCGAGGCGCCGGCGCCGCTCGCCACCGAGTCGCGCGTCGGCCTGCACCCGAGCCTCTCCGAGGGCCTCGACGGCGGCGTGCGCGGGCTCTTCGAGGCGGGCAAGGTCGGCTTCCTGCCCGGCATCGACTACGCCAATCCGGACCTCTCGCACTTCCACTCGCGCCACTTCTGGGAGACCGGCCTGATCACCGAGCGCACGGCGCCCGGCTGGCTCGGCCGCTGGCTCGACCGCCACGGCAGCGCCGACAACCCGCTGCAGGGCCTGTCGCTCGGCGGCCTGTCGCCGCTGCTGCGCACCGGCGGGGCGCCGGTCGCGACGATCGACGACCCGGCGGGCGCGCAGCTGCGCTTCGGCGGCACGTGGGGCCCGGCGGCGGACATGACCGTCGCCGCGTGGTCGCGCGTGGCGGCCGAGACGCCGGGCGCCGGCGCCGGCCCCGCGGCGGCCAAGCGCGCCGCGCAGCTCGCCCGCGACATCGGCGACCGCCTGGCGCCGTACGCGCCGGCGGACGACAACGCCCCAGACCCGCTCGCGCCGCCGGTCGCCTATCCGGAGAACAGCGACTTCGCGACCCACCTCAGCCGCCTGGCCGGCCTGCTCGCCCAGCCGCTGGGCATCCGCGTCGCGGCGATCGACGCGCCCTCGGACTTCGACACCCATGACGACCAGCCCAAGCAGCTGGCCGCGGCGCTCAGCGAGGTCTCGCAGGGGCTTGCCGCCTTCCAGGCCGACCTCGAGGCGCGCGGGATCGCCGACCGCGTGCTGACCTTCGTCTGGTCGGAGTTCGGCCGCCGCCCGCAGAGCAACGACTCGAGCGGCACCGACCACGGCGCCGGCGGCATCGCCTGGGTGCAGGGAACGCGCGCCCGCGGCGGGATCCTCACCGACTATCCCGACCTGCGCCGCCTCGACCGGGAGGACAACCTCGCCGTGACGATCGACTTCCGGCGCGTCTACTGCTCGCTGCTCGAGGGCTGGCTGAGCACCGACGCCGCCGAGGTCATCCCCAACGCGTCCGCCTTCGGCCGCCTGGCGGTGGTCCGGTGATCGCCGCTGCGCTGGCCGCTCTCGCGACGTCGGTCGGGGTGGGAGCCCACGAGTACCGCTTCGGGGTGTACCGCACCGCGGTGCCGGCCGGCGCCGTGCGCTTCAACCTCCACGACTTCGGCGAGGACGCGCACAATCTCGTCGTGCTCGGCCCGGGCGGCTATCGCAGCGCCGTCTCGCCCGACGTCCGTCCTGGCGTGGACGTCGCCTTCCAGGTGCGCCTGCGCCGCCCCGGCGTCTACCGCCTGATCTGCCTCAAGCCCGGGCATGCCGCGAAGGGCATGCGCGCGACGCTGCGCGTGCGTTAGGCTGGCGCTCCGGATTCTGGGAGGCGTCGGGACACGGAGGTCCCACCATGCAACGCACACTCTCCCTC
>VAWY01000010.1 GCA_005888335.1 Actinomycetota bacterium | reverse complement strand
CAGCTTCGTCGACGCCGGCTCTGACACGTGTCGCGGCGGCACGCCGCCTCCGCCTCCGCCGCCGCCGCCTCCGCCGCCGCCGCCTCCGCCGCCGCCGCCTCCGCCGCCGCCGCCTCCGCCGCCTCCGCCGCCACCTCCGCCGCCGCCTCCCCCTGGCGCGACCCTGACCTTCAGCGCGGTCGCGGACTCCACGGTTCGGCAGGACTCGCCGTCGGCGAACTTCGGATTGAGCCCGAGCCTGACCTCGGACAACGGCACGGGCGTCGCAGTCGAGAGCTACCTGCGGTTCAGCGTCTCCGGCGTGGGAGGCGCGAGCATCCAGAGCGCCAAGCTGCGCCTGTTCGTGCCCACCGAGGGCACCGTGGACGGGCCGGGCATCTACGGGTGCACGGCCACCGGGTGCACGACGTGGTCGGAGACGGGCATCACGTGGAACAACCGTCCCACGCGGGCGACGACGGCGACCGCCGACGTCGGGGCGATCTCCCCAGGCACGACGGTCGAGTGGAACGTGACCCCGCTCATCGCCGGCGATGGATCGGTCACGCTGGTCGTCGGGCGCACGCCGACGACCGACGGCGTGATCTTCCGCTCCCGCAATTCCACGGCCACGACCGGCCAGCCGCAGCTGGTCGTCACAACCGGCTGATCGGCGGGCGGCGCCTGTGCAGGTGCCGCCCGCCGCTGTCGGCTACACGCCCGCGTGGTGCGCCGGCGCCGGCTCGAGCGCCGTCTCGAGCACCTCGCCGATGCTCATGACCGGGTGGAACGTCATCTGCTCGCGCACGTCGGCCGGGACGTCGTCGAGGTCGGCCCGGTTGCGCTCGGGCAGGATGACGTCGGTCAGCCCGGCCGCGTGGGCGGCCAGCACCTTCTGCTTGAGCCCGCCGATCGGCAGCACGCGGCCCTGCAGCGTGACCTCGCCGGTCATGCCGACCGTGTGCTTGACCGGCCGGCCGCTGAGCAGCGAGGCGATCGCCGTCGTCATCGTGATGCCCGCGCTCGGGCCGTCCTTGGGGATGGCGCCCGCCGGGACGTGGACGTGGAACTCGGTGTCGTCGAAGGCGTGCTCGTCGATGCCGAGCTCGTCGGCGTGGCTGCGCACGTGCGAGAGCGCGATCCGCGCCGACTCCTTCATGACGTCGCCGAGCTGGCCGGTCAGCACCAGGCCGCCGGTGCCCTTCATCTTCGTGGCCTCGACGAACAGCACGTCGCCGCCCACGCCGGTCACCGCCAGCCCGGTGGCCACGCCCGGCACCGCCGTGCGGATGGCCGCCTCCTGGAAGAACTTCTGGCGGCCCAGGCCGTCGCGCACGACGTCGGCGTCGACCACCACCGGCGCCTCGACGGCGCCCGACGCGATCTTCGTCGCCACCTTGCGCAGCAGCTTGCCCAGCTCGCGCTCGAGGTTGCGCACGCCGGCCTCGCGCGTGTACTCACGCACGACGAGCTCGATCATCTCGTCGGAGATCGTGACCTCGTCCTCGCGCAGCCCGTTGCGCCCGCGCTGACGCGGGAACAGGTAGCCGCGCGCGATGGCCACCTTCTCGGCGGTCGTGTAGCCGTCGAACGGGATGACCTCCATGCGGTCCAGCAGCGGGCCGGGGATCGTCTCGGCGGTGTTGGCCGTCGCGATGAAGACGACCTGCGAGAGGTCGAGCTCCACGTCGAGGTAGTGGTCGCGGAACGTCGAGTTCTGCGCCGGGTCGAGCACCTCGAGCAGGGCCGCGCTCGGGTCGCCGCGCCAGTCGGCGCCGACCTTGTCGACCTCGTCGAGCAGGATGACCGGGTTCATCGTGCCGGCGTCGCGCAGCGCGCGGACCAGGCGGCCGGGCAGCGCGCCGATGTACGTCCGGCGGTGGCCGCGGATCTCCGCCTCGTCGCGCACGCCGCCCAGCGACATGCGCACGAACTCGCGGCCCATCGCGCGGGCGATGGACTCACCGATCGAGGTCTTGCCGGTGCCGGGCGGGCCGATCAGCGTGAGGATCGCGCCGGACTTCTTGTCGGCCTGGATGCCGCGCTCCTCGCGCAGCTTCTTGACCGCGACGTACTCGACCACGCGGTCCTTGACGTCCTCGAGCCCGGCGTGGTCGGCGTCGAGCACCTCGCGCGTGGCGACGGGGTCGAGCTTGTCCTCGGAGCGCTTGCTCCACGGCACGGCGATCAGCCAGTCGAGGTACGTGCGGATCATCGACGCCTCGCCGCCGCCCTCGCCCATGCGCTCCAGGCGGCCGACCTCGCGCTCGGCCTGCTCGCGCACGTCCTCGGGCATGCCGGCCTCGTCGATCTTCGCGCGGTACTCGGCGATGACGTCGTCTTCGTCCTCGCCCAGCTCCTTGCGGATCGACTCCATCTGCTTGCGCAGGAAGTACTCGCGCTGCTGCTTCTGGGCGCCGGTCTCGACGTCCTCGCGGATCTTGCGGCGCACCTGCAGCTGCGTCAGGCGCTCGCGCTGCATCTCGAGCGCGAGCGAGAGCCGCTCGGTGACGTCGGTCGTCTCGAGCAGCTGGACCTTCTGCTCGAAGGTCAGGTCGGGCGAGTAGCCGGACGTGTCGGCCAGCGCGCCGGGCTCGGTGATCGAGCGCAGGAACGACGCGATGCGGCCGTCGTCGCCGCGCAGGTCGAGGATCTCGTCGACGACCGCGCGGTACTCGCGCTCGAGCTCGCGCGTGCGCCCGTCGACCGGGACGGCGTCGGGGCGCTCTTCGACCTCGATGAGCAGGCGGCCGCGCCCGTCGTTCTGCGCGGCGCCCAGCACGCCGCGGGCCACGCCTTCCAGCGAGGCGCCGCGGATGCCGCCGGGCAGGCGGACGCGGTCGGCGACGCGGGCGATCGTGCCGACCTGCGCGAAACTGCCCTCGTGGCGAGGGACGAGCACGACGCGGTCCTCGTCGCCCACGTCCACGGGCAGGGTGACGTCCATGGTCGGGAAGACGACCGTGTCGTCGAGGGGGATGAGGAGGAGGGTGGTCACAGGCAACCTTTGAAGTCGTAAACCTTTGAGATGACAGTGTAGCGAGAGATCTGCGTCGGGTCCACTGAGATCTTCTCGAAGGTTAGGCTGTCGGTCTGTGACCGTCGCACAGAAGCGGCTCACGCTCGCGTCGGCGATCCTCGGGTCGCTCGTCGCGTTCATCGACTCGACCGTCGTCAACGTCGCACTGCCCCGCATTCGAGAGGATCTCGGCGGCGGGCTCGCGGGCCAGCAGTGGCTGACCGACGCCTACCTGCTGACGCTCGGATCGCTTCTGCTGGTGGGCGGGTCGCTCGGCGACCTCTACGGCCGGCGGCGGGTATTCGCCGCCGGACTGGTCGGCTTCGCGCTCGCCAGCGTCCTCTGCGCCGCCGCGCCGAGCATCGGCGCGCTGATCGTCGCGCGCGGGGTGCAGGGGGTGGCCGGCGCCCTGCTGGTCCCCAACACCCTTGCGCTGATCGTCGCGCGCTTCGAGCCCTCCGAGCGGGGCGCAGCGATCGGCTCGTGGACGGCGTGGTCCGGGATCGCCATGGTGCTAGGGCCGCTCGCCGGGGGCCTGCTGCTCGAAGCCGGCTCGTGGCGCTGGATCTTCGCCATCAACCTGATCCCCCTCGCCGTCGCGCTCGAGCTCGTCCGCCGGCTCGACGCCACCCACGACGCGCCGGAGCCCGGCCACGTGGATGTCGTCGGCGGCATCCTGGCCACGCTCGGCCTCGGCGGGCCGGTCTACGCGCTGATCGAAGGGCCCACGCGCGGCTGGGGGGACCCGCTGGTCGTCGCGACGCTCGTCGCCGGGCTGGTCCTGCTCGCCGCCTTCGTCATCTACGAGCGGCGCGCGTCGCATCCGATGCTTCCGCTCGAGCTGTTCGCGCAGCGCAACTTCGCGGTGGGCAACGCCGCGACGCTGTCGATCTACGGCGGCCTGAGCGCGGTCCCGTTCTTCCTCGTGCTCTTCCTGCAGCAGGTCGCCGGCTACACGCCCCTGGAGGCGGGCGTGGCCCTGCTTCCGGTGACGGCGATCATGTTCACCCTGTCCAAGCGCTGGGGCGCGGCCGCCGACCGCATCGGGCCGCGCGTGTTCATGGGCGTCGGGCCGATCATCGCCGGCGCAGGGCTGGCGCTGCTCGCCCGTCTCGACGCGCGCGGCGATTACGCCGCCGACGTGCTGCCGGCGATCCTCATCTTCGGGCTCGGGCTGTCGCTGACCGTCGCCCCGCTGACCGCGACCGTCCTCGGCGGCGTCGCCGAGGAGCACGCGGGCATGGCCTCGGCGATCAACAACGCCACCGCGCGCGTGGGCGGCCTGCTGGCCATCGCCGCGATCGGCGCCGTCGTGGCCGCGTCGTACACGAACTCGATCGAGCGCACGCTCGGCGCCCGAGCGGACTACCGCCCGCTCGCGCCGCCGCCGCCGCAGGCCTCGGCCCGGGTTCGCACCTCCCTGGACGACGCCGCGGTCCACGCCTTCCGCGTGGCGATGCTCGTCACCGGCGGGCTGGTGGTGGTCGGCGGGGTGCTGTCGGCCGTGGGGATCGAGAACCCCCGCCGCTCGGTGCCGTGCGCGAACTGCCCGGGCGGCGCAGCGGTGGGCGCGAGCCGCGACCCCGCCGTCGCCCCCGCAGCCGCGCGATGACCGACCCGCAGACGGTCGCGGCGACGCTGCTCGGCTACGTGCGCGCGAGCGGGGCGCTGGGCGCCAGCGCGCTCGTCGAGGCGGGGACGGTCGAGGTCGACGCCGACGGCTCGGCGAGCCTCGAGCCCGCCGGCTCGCCCGTCGCCGAGCCGCTCGACCCGGCGGGCGCCGAGCTGCTGCCGCTCCCCCTTGCGGTCCGCGAGCTGCCGCCGTTCCGCGTCGACGCCGAGGCAGGCGAGGTCAGCGGGCCATTCGGCGCGCTCGAGCACCTGGCCGAGGGCGTGCGCGCGCTCGCGGCCGCGCTGGGCGGCCGCAGCGTCGCCCTCGTCCGCTTCCCGGCCGCAGACGGCGAGACGCCGTTCGCCCTCGCCGCGCGGCAGGGCGAGGGCCTGGTCGTGGTCATCGGGGACGAGCAGTACGAGATGGACCCGGTGTGGCCTCTGCTATCGAGTGATAGCTAGTGCTATCGTCAACACCGATGGCCGAGGACCGCGTCCCGCTCTTCGTTCGCCTGCCGCAGCACCAGGTCGCCGCTCTCGACCGCCTGGTCGACGCGACCGGCCGGCGCAAGCAGGAGGTCGTCAGCGAGCTGCTCGGCGACCGCCTCGCGGTCGGTCACATCGAGATCCGCGAGGACCGGCCGGCCGACGACGTGCTCACGCTCGAGGAGGTCGCCGCGCTGCTGCGGCTGCCGGTCGAGGCCGTCCGCGCGCGAGCCGAGGCGGGCGACCTGCCCGGCCGGCGCTTCGGCGAGGAGTGGCGCTTCGCGCGCGCGGCCGTGCTCGAGTGGCTCGGCGGCGCCGACGCCGGATGACCCGGCCGCTCGTCCTCGTCCCCGGGGCGTGTCTCGGCGGCTGGGCGTGGCGCGACGTCGCCGCCCGCCTGCGCGAGCGCGGCCACGACGTCCACCCGGTGACGCTGACCGGCCTCGGCGACCGCGTGCACCTGTCCCGGCCCGACGTCGACCTCGAGACGCACATCACCGACGTCGTCAACCTGCTCGACTACGAGGACCTCCGCGACGCGATCCTGGTCGGGCACAGCTACGCCGGCGTCGTCGTCACGGGCGTCGCCGACCGGCGGCCCGAGCGCCTCGCCGCGGTCGTCTACCTCGACACCGGCCCGCTGCCGGACGGCATGGCCATCGTCGACGTCCAGGCGCCCGAGCAGCGCGAGCAGCAGCGGCGCGACGTCGACGAGCGCGGCGACGGCTGGCGCTGGCCGGTCCCCGACCGCGCCACGCTCGAGCCCGGGACGTACGGCAGCGTCAGCGGGCTCGACGACGACCACTTCCGCCTGTTCGCCGAGCGCGGCACCGCCCAGCCGTACGCGACCTTCACCTCGCCGCTGCGCCTGGCGCACGACCGGCCGCCGGGTGTCCGGCGCGTCGCGATCTTCGCCGCCGCCGGCGGCATGACCGTCGCGGCGCTGCGCGACCTCATCGCGCAGGGCGACCCGCGCGCCGCGCTCTTCGCCGACCCCGACTGGGAGCTGCACGAGCTGCCCACCGGCCACTGGGCGATGTTCTCGGCGCCCGAGGCGCTCGCCGACCTGCTGCACGAGATCGGCGAGCGACCCGCCGGGCGGGTCTAGCGCCGGAACGAGCGCAGGTACTTGCGCAGCGTGTAGTACGCCGGACGCAGCTGCCCGTTGGCCTTCGTCAGCCCGGTGTCGAACCCGTTGCAGTCCGAGCCCGTCCAGTTGTAGACGTACAGCCGCTTGATGTAGCGGCGATACGACCGCGCGAGGCCGAACATCCGCGAGACCGACTTGGCCGCACGCTGCTCGTTGCACGGGAACGACCGGCCGAAGTTGACCACGCCGCCGGTCTCGGTCATCCAGAACTGCGTGCGCCGGTTGAAGGTGCGCACGGCGAGGATGATCGACCGCGTGCCGCGGCCGCGGTGGGTGGCGCGGTTGGTGTCGGAGTAGTTGTGGATGCCGACGATCCGCGCGAAGCGGCGCGAGGATCCGAGCGCGCGGTAGAAGCGCTGGATGTAGCGCGTGGCGCCGGCCTGGTCGAGGATGTCGAGCGCGACGATCGTGCAGCCGCGGCACAGCGCGCGCATGGTCTTGAAGTACTGCGCGGCGCGCTTGGGCGACTTCCACGTCGGCTGGGTCTTGTGGTTGACCTCGTTCCACGCGCCCCACTCGCGCACCCCGAGCGGGCGATAGCGGCGCACGAGCGCCCCGACGCTGCGCCGGTACTCGGCGACGCTCGGCAGGTGAGCGCGCTTGGGCGTGAAGTCGTTGGTCGAGATGTGCATGAGCACGCGCACGTGCGCGGCCCGCGCGCGCCGGACGTACGCGTCGGCGCGGGCGAGGTCCGCGGGGCTGCGGATCGCGTCCCAGCGGATGAAGTACCGGGTCGTCTTGAGATGGAGCGCCCGGTAGGCGGGGGCGTCGAACATCGCCTGGTTCTGGTCGGCGATCGACACCCTCACGTTCGTTCGGGCCTGCGCCGCGCCCGGAAGGGCGAGCAGCAGCACGAGGACCCCGATGGGGACATGGGTCTTCAGTCGTTGCATGGGGTGCCCAACACGTCGCGATGCTCAAAGTTGCGGCGTGGGATCCTGACTTCGGTATGCGCGCGATGGTCCTCGAGGCGCCCGGGCGCCCGTTGGTCGAGGTCGACCGGTCCGAGCCGGAGCCCGGCCCGGGCCAGCTGCTGCTCGACGTCGCGGCCTGCGGCGTCTGCCGCACCGACCTGCACCTCCTCGACGGCGAGGTCGAGGTGCCGCGCACGCCGCTCGTCCTCGGCCACCAGATCGTCGCGCGCGTGGTCAAGGCCGGCCCGGGCGCCGCGATGCGACCCGGCCGGCGCGTCGGCGTGCCGTGGCTGGGATGGACATGCGGCACGTGCCGCTTCTGCCTGTCGGGCCGCGAGAACCTGTGCGTGCGCGCGCGCTTCACCGGCCGCGACATCCACGGCGGCTACGCCGAGCGGACGGTGGCCGACGCGCGCTACTGCCTGCACCTGCCCGACGATCTCGACGACGTCGAGGCGGCGCCGCTGCTGTGCGGCGGGCTGATCGGCTACCGCGCGCTGCGCATGGCCGGCGACGCCGAGCGCCTCGGGTTCTACGGGTTCGGCGCCGCGGCGCACCTGATCGCCCAGGTGGCGGTCTGGCAGCAGCGGCGGGTGTTCGCCTTCACGCGCGCGGGCGACGAGCGCACGCAGGACTTCGCGCGCTCGCTCGGCGCCGAGTGGGCGGGCGCCGCGGGCGAGGCGCCGCCCGAGCCGCTCGACGCCGCCATCATCTTCGCCCCCGTCGGCGCGCTCGTGCTCGATGCGCTGCGCGCGTGCGACCGCGGCGGCGCGGTGATCTGCGCGGGCATCCACATGAGCGACCTGCCGCCGATCCCGTACGCCGCCCTCTGGCACGAGCGCCAGATCCGCTCGGTCGCCAACCTCACGCGGCGCGACGGCGAGGAGTTCCTGGCCGTCGCGGCGCAGGTGCCGGTCCGCTCGCAGGTCGCCCGCTATCCGCTCGAGCGCGCCAACGAGGCCCTCGACGACCTGCGCCACGGCCGCTTCGAGGGCGCCGCGGTGCTCGAGATCCACCCCTACAGCCCGGGCGGGTGGCGCGCGGCGTAGCCCGCGGTCGAGCGCATGCTCGGCTGCCAGCGCGTGCCGGTCTCGCTGCGGCCCGTGGTGTCGAAGCGCCGGCCGCGGATGACGACGAACGCGTGACTGGGCCTGGCGTAGACCGTGATCCAGCGCCCGCGCCCGCGCGCCCCAAAGGACATCAGCTCGCCGGAGTCCAGCGGGCCGGCGAGCACCCCTGCGGCGTGCAGCACGTAGGACACCGAGCCCGAGCAGTCATAGCCGGAGTCCGAGAACGACGCGTGACCGCCGCCGTACCTGTACGGCTTGCCGGCGATGCGGTCGGCCCCGCGGATGGCGGCGAGCACCGCGGCCGGCACGCCGCCGCCGGGGCGGCGGCGGGCGGCGTGGCGCAGGTGGGCCGGCTTGAGCACCGGGTGGCGGCCGCGCACGCCGAGCGCGGCCCACGTCGCCGGCCCGACGATCCCGTCGGCTTGCAGCCCGTGCGCGCGCTGGAAGCGCCTGACCGCCCGCCGCGTCGCGGGGCCGAACACACCGTCGGCCGCGACGCCCAGGCGGCGCTGCGCGAGCCGGACACTCGGCCCGCGCCGCGCGATGCGCGCGCGCGACGAGCCGTGCGCGCGGCGCAGGGCCCGCCACGTCGCGGAGCCGGCGATGCCGTCCGCGCGCAGCCCGTGGCGGCGCTGGAAGCGCTTGAGCGCGCGCGCCGTGCTGCGGCCGAAGACGCCGTCGGCGCGCACGTGCACCGCGCGCTGCAGCCGCTTGACCGCGCGCCCGCGATCGCCGCGGTGCAGCACGCGGTCGTGCGCGGAGGCGGTTCCGGCCGCGGGCAGCGCGGCGGCCGCGGCGCAGCAGAACAGAGCGAGCGGGCGGAGGACTCGATGCGACATCGTCGGCGTGCCGGCCGCGCGGGGCGCCGGCGATTCGGCGCGGCGACGCTACCAGCGCTCCAGTTTTCCGCCTGCAGGATCCGTTGCACCGAGCAGGAGTGCGAGGACCGATGCAGACGGTTCGCTTGCCCGGTTCTCGCCACCGGCATAGGCTCGCTGTAGCGGTCAGGCGCCGGTCTTTCGCCGGATTCACCTGCCGATGCCTCCAAACGTCCTCGCCCTCCTCGCCGCCGACAAGCACGACGGCCGTCCGGTGCTCACGGTCCGGGGCGAGCTCGACGTGGGCAGCGCGCCCGCGCTGCGCGCCTGGCTGCGTGCGGCGACCCGGGACGGCAGGCGCTCGGCGATCGTCGACCTCACCGCGGTGACGTTCATGGCCGTCGCGGCGCTGCACGCCCTGCGCGACGAACAGGAGCGCCTCGTCGCGGCCGGCCATCGCCTGACGATCGTCACCCAGAACCCGCAGCTGCTCGCGCTCTTCGAGCTCATCGCCGTCGACAAGCTCCTCGACGTCATTCCCACGCGTCCGGCGGCGCGCGCGGCCCGTCCCGCGGTGCGGCGGCGCCGGCGCGAGCGCGTCCCGCGCTGGCCGGTGCGCGGCCCAGACGGGCTGCCGCCCGAGGCGTCCTAGACCACGTAGCGCGTCAGGAAGACCTCGGCGATCGCCGCGCAGACGACGAGCGGGAACGCGACGGCGGCGGTGAGGAGCGTCGCCGCGGCGAGGTCGTCGGCCCGGCCGCGGCGCACGAGCGCGACGCACGCGGCCAGCGGCAGGAACACCGCGGTCAGCTCGGGCACGGCGTGGACGCACAGGCGGGCGAGCAGGCCGGCCGAGCTGAGCCCGAGCGTGTGCGCCGCGCTGGCGAGCTCGTGGCCGAGACGCCAGGCCTGCGAGGCGAAGGAGTACGCCCACAGCGCGACGATCACGGGCAGGCCGTACGCGCGCGCGCGCGGCTCGGCGCCGGTCCGCAGGGCGAGGTACACGCCGGTGCAGACGACGACCTGGAGCGTGAGGACCGTCGTGTTGCGCAGCACGATGCGCGCGACGTCGGAGACGCCGGCGCTGGGGTCCGCGAACACGGGGGTATAGACGCCGCTCGGGCCGCTGGCGAGGGCGACGACGAGCGCCGCGCCGAGCAGCGCCGCCCCGAGGGCGAGCGCGCCGAGCGCCCACGGCGCCAAGACCGGCAGCGGGCGCTGCGCCCAGACGGCGAAGAGCGCGCGCGTCCAGCGGCGTCCGGCGAGCACGACCACCGGCGGGGCCTCCATGGCCCGGCTGCGGGATCCATCCACGCCGCAACGGTACCGGCCCGTGCTTGCGCGCGCTTCGGCCATTCGTCCAGTTCTGGCGCTCGCGCCTCAACCGGGCGGGTCTTAGCTCTGACGTGCCGGGCCGAACGGCGCGCCGCGGGCGCGACACTCGTGCCGTGACGACCCCCTCGGAGATCGACGGCCAGGTCCTTGCTTCCGTCTCCAACGCGATCGTCCGGCTCTACAAGGAGCAGTTCGGCCGCGGCCCGACGCGCGCGCGCACCGAGTGGGCCGGCCCCGACCAGCTCGTCGTCACGCTCGAGGAGACGCTGACGGCGGTCGAGCGACGGCTGGTCGCGATGGGCGAGCACCAGCGCGTCCGCGACCACCGCCTGTTCTTCCAGCACGCCTCCCAGGCCGAGTTCACAACCGCGGTCGAGCAGCTCACCGGCCGCCGCGTCCGCGCCTTCATCAGCGGCCTGGACTCCCGCGAAGACCTCGCGTGCGAGGTCTTCGTGCTCGAGCCCGAGGACGGTTAGCCGCCCCCCGATCCTGGCATGACCGGGGCGATGGCTCCGCTACGCGCGCGTGGAGACCGCCGGGCGGGCGAGCGCCGCGCCGGCAGACGGCTCGAGGACCGCGCGATGCGCTGCGATGACTGCGGGACGGTCTGGTACAGCCCGCTCGCAATGACGGTCGTCGGCTGGGGGCGCTGCATCCTCTGCGGCGGCCCGCTGCACACCGAGCGCCGCACCGGGCACGAGCGCCGCCGCGAGCGAGTGGCTTAGACGGTGACCCCCTGCCGGGCGCGCAGCCGCGCCGCGACGCGCTCGACATCGGCCCGCTCGGGAGCGGGCAGCGGGCCGCCCGCCTCCCGCCGCAGCGCCTCGGCGCGCTCCATCGTCCGCGCGGCCTCCGCGGCGTCGCCCCCGAGCGACAGCCCGGCCGCGACCGCGTCGAGCGAGCGGGCGACCAGGCGCCGGTCGCCCGACTGCTGCGCGCGGGCCAGCGCTTCGCGGGCCAGCCGCGTCGTCTCCTCGCCGCGCCCGCCGTCCTCGGCGAGGCGCGCGCGCAGCAGCAGCGTGATCGCCATCGCGCCGTGCAGGCCGATGGGGTCGCGCGGGTCGCGCTCGACGGCCTCGAGCACCGCCTGCGCCTCGCCGTAGCGCCGCGCCGCCTCGGCGCCGTCGCCGCGCATGCCGGCCAGGTGGCCGGCGGCCAGCAGCGGATACCAGCGCAGCCCGCGCGCGGTGAGCAGGACCCAGCCGCCCGTCGTGCCCAGGTCGCGATCGGCGGCCTCGGCACAGCGCGCCCACAGCGCGGCGGCGCGCTCGGGCGCGCCGCGGCGGACCTCGACGACGCCGAGGTCGTGCAGCAGGGGGACGACGCGGTCGCCGATCCGGTCGCCCGCCGCCGCAAGCGCCCGCTCGTAGGCGCGGGCCGCCTCGTCGTAGGCGCCCAGCGCCGTGGCCGCGCGGCCGAGGGTGACGCTCGCCGAGAGCAGCCCCCACAGGTCGCCGCACGCCGCGAACGCCTCGACCGCCCGCTGCGCCCGGGCGCGGGCCTCGGTCAGCTCGCCGCCCAGCAGCGAGACGAAGCCCGTCCAGCCCGCGACGAACCCGGCGATCCACCGCTCGCCGCGCGCAGCGAAGCGCTCCTCCAGCCCCGCGAACGCGCGCAGCGCGGCCGGCGCGTCGCGCGCGAGCAGCAGCGCGAGCCCGGCGATCGCGCGCGTGCGGTCGCGCTCGCCCTCGTCGCCGAGCTGGTCGGCGAGCAGCTGCGCCGACTCGACCGCCTCGGCGCCGCGCCGCAGCCGCCCCTCGAGGAGCAGCAGCGAGGCGTGCAGGCGCACCGCGGCCAGCGTGTCGGCGGGCGACCCGGACCGCAGCGCGAGCGCCGCGTCGAGGCGCCGGCGCGCCGCCTCGACGTCGCCGACCCGCGACTCGAGCAGGCCGACCGCCCCGGCCAGCGGGAGCGCCCAGTCCGCGCGGCCGCGGCGCAGCGCGTGGCGCGCCGCCTCCGCGAGGTCCGCGCGCTCGGCGCGCACCTCGGCCACCACGCCGTCGGTGCCGCCGCTCCACAGCCGCCCGACCGCGCCGCGGGCGCGGCGGGCGAAGTGCGCCGCGTGGCGATCGGCGACCTCGACGCGCTCGCCGGCCTCCTCGAGGCGCGCGAGGCCGAACGCCCGCAGCGTCTCGAGCATCCGGTAGCCGTCGTCGCCCGCGCGCACCATCGAGCGCTCGACGAGCGCGGCGAGCAGGTCGGCGACGTCCGCGGTGGCGATCGTCCCGCCCGCCGCCACGTCCTCGGCGTCGGCGAGCGCGAAGGCCGAGCGAAAGACGGCCAGCCGCCGGAAGACTGCGCGCTCGTCGTCGCTCAGCAGGTCGTGGCTCCAGGCGACCACGTCCTCGAGCGTGCGCTCCCGGGCGCCCGACCGCGCGCTGGCCAGCAGCCGGAAGCGGTCGTCGAGCCGCGCGGCGATCTCGGCCACCGGCAGCGCCCGCACCCGCGCCGCGGCCAGCTCGAGCGCGAGCGGCAGGCCGTCCAGCCCCGCGCAGATCGCCGCGACCGGTCCCTCGGTGGCCTCGTCGAGGCGGAAGTCGGAGCGCACGGCGCGGGCGCGGTCGGCGAACAGGCGCACGGCGTCGGACTCGCGCAGCGGCGCGACGTCGACGAGCGCCTCGCCGGCGGCGCCGAGCGGCTGGCGGCTGGTCGCGACGATACGCAGCTCGCGCGCGCCGCGCAGCAGGTGCTCGGCCAGCCGGGCGACCGGCGCGGCCAGGTGCTCGCAGTTGTCGAGGACCAGCAGCGCGCGCCGGTCGCGCAGGTGCTCGACGACGAGCGGGAGCGCACCCGCCGCGCCACCGGGGTCGAGCCCGCCGCCCGCCACGCCGATCGCCGCCGCGATGGCCGCCGGCGCGCGCGCCGCGTCGTTGACCGCCGACAGGTCGACGCCCCAGACGCCGCCCGGGAACGCGGCGAGCAGGCCCAAGGCCATCTCCGCGGCCAGGCTGGTCTTGCCGACGCCGCCGGGGCCGGCGAGCGTCACGAGCCGGTGGTCGGCGAGCCGCTCGCGCACCGCCTCGAGCTCGGCGACGCGGTTGACGAAGCTCGTCAGCCGCTCACCGAGGTTGGTGGCCGGCGCGGCGCGCGCCGCGGGTCCTGGACGAGCACGCGGCGCTCGAGCTCGCGCAGCTCCGCCGACGGCTCGAGGCCCACGTCGTCGAGCCGGCGGACGAGGGCGCGGTAGGCCGCGAGGGCGTCGGCCTGGCGCCCGGCGCGGTAGAGCGCGAGCAGCTGCAGCGCGGCGAGGCCCTCGTGGAGCGGCTCGGCGTCGACCGCGCGGTCGAGCTCGGGCAGCGCGTCGCCGTGGCGACCCAGCTCGACCAGCGCGCGCAGCCGTCCCTCGACCGCCGCCAGGCGCAGCTCCTCGAGGCGCCTGATCTCGGACTGCAGCGCGTCGAGGTCGGCCACGTCGGCGTACGGGCGCCCGCGCACGAGCGCCAGGGCGCGCCCGTAGGCCTCGGCCGCCTCGGCGGGCGCGAGCGCGGCGGCCTCGCCGACGAGGCGCTCGAAGCGCTGCGCGTCGAGCTCGCCCGGCTCGACGGCGAGGCGGTAACCGGCCCCGTCGCGCGCGATCCGCGCGGCGCCGCCGCCGAGGTCGGCGCGAAGGCGCGAGAGGCGGACCTGCAGCGACTTGTGCGCGCTCGGAGGGGCGTCCTCGCCCCAGACCGCCCACACGAGCTCGTCGGCGGGCACCGACCGCCCGGCGTTGGCGAGCAGGTAGGCGAGCACCGCGAGCTCCTTGCGTCCGTGCAGCGGGCGCGGCCCGTCGGCGCCCGCGACCTCGACGGTCCCGAGCACCCGGAACTCCATGGCGCGACTCTACGCGGCCCGGGCCCGCCCGGTGCGGCGCGCCAGCGCGCCCGCGAGGTCGCCGCGCCGCTCGATCTCGATCCGCTCCAGGCCGAGCCACGCCGCCATCCGGTCGAGCTCGTCGCGCAGCGCGGCGGCGGTCCCGGGCGGCGCGCCCGGCTCGGCGTGCGCGGCGCGGACGAGCAGCGCGCCCGCCTGGCGGCCGGCCTTGAGGTCGACTCGCGCGACGAGCCGGTCGCCCAGCAGGAACGGCAGCACGTAGTAGCCGTGAACCCGGCGCGGCGCGGGGACGTAGACCTCCAGGCGGAAGCGAAAGCCGAACAGCCGCTCGACGCGCGAGCGCTCCCACAGCAGCGAGTCGAACGGACCGATCAGCGCGCCGGCGTCGATACGCCGGGGCACCCGCACGCCCGGCGGCACGTACGCCGCCTCGCGCCAGCCCTCGACGGTGACCGGCAGCAGCTCGCCCGCCTCGACCAGCTCGGCGACGCGAGCGCGCGCGTCCGCCGCCGGCAGGCGGAAGTAGTCGCGCAGGTCGCGTTCGGCGGCGACGCCGAGGGCCCGCGCGGCCACGCGGACCAGCTCGCGCTGGGCCTCGTCGACGGCCGGCGTCGGCGCCGCGAGGACCGCCGCCGGCAGCACGCGCTCGGGCACGTCGTAGAGCCGCTCGAAGCCGCGCCGGCGCGCCGAGGTCACCTGCCCGCTCCAGAACAGCCACTCGCACGCGCGCTTGACGTCGGACCACTCCCACCACGGTCCCGACCGCCGCGGCCGCTTCTCCGCCAGCTCGCTCGCGGCGACCGGCCCGCGCTCGCGGACGGCGTCGAGGACCCGGGCGACGAGCTGCGGCTGGTCGCGCTGAACGCGGCGCACCCCGCGCCACGCGTCGTCGGCCGCGCGCGCCATCCGCCAGCGCAGCGCCGGCTGAAGGTCGACGCGGATGAGCGACGCCTCGTGGCCCCAGTACTCGAACAGCCGCCGCGGCGCGCGGTGCGCGGCGCGGTCCAGCAGGTCGGTCCGGTAGGGCCCGAGGCGGCTGAACGCCGGCAGGTAGTGCGCGCGGACGAGGACGTTGACCGAGTCGAGCTGGATCAGCGCGATGCGGTCGAGCGCCGAGCGCAGCGTGCGCGCGCCCGCGCCGAAGCCCTGCGCGGCAAGCGCCACGCGCCGCGCCTCGGCGGCCGACAGGGACTCGCGGCGCGCCGGCATCCGCGCGCATCCTGACAGCCGTCCGGTCCCACTTCAGTTCGTGGCAAACCGGACGATTGCCGTCTGACATGGGACCGCATGCGGAGCGCGCCGCGCGCCAGCTGGCCATGGCGTGGGCGCACGTCAGGCTCGGCGTCGCGCTGACCTTCTTCCTCGCCGGCGGCGGCGTCGTCTACGCGGTCCTCACCGACGGCGCGCCGCACCGGCCGACGCTGGTCGCGTCGTTCGTCTCCGCGCTCGTCATCGGCGCCATCGTGCGGAAGCTGCGGCTCGACCCCGTGCTGGCGACGCGCTGGCGCGAGCCCTTCTTCATCGCCTGGAGCAGCTCGTACCTCGTGCTCATCGCGGTGATGTCCGTCCTCGACGGCGGGGTCAGCAGCCCGCTGGCCAGCCTGTTCTTCGTGCCGATCGTCTTCGCGGCGCTCGCCTACGAGCGCGCGTCGGTGGCGGTCGTCTGCGGCTTCGGCCTCGCGCTCTACGGCCTGGTCGCCGTCCTCACCGGCCTCGACGAGGTCGGCCGGGCGATCTATCCCGCCTTCGTGCTCGCCGCGACCACCGTCATGTGCCTGCGCTTCGCGGACACCCAGGCGAGCCAGCGCGACGAGCTCGAGGCCTCCGAGGAGCGCTACCGGCGCATCATCGAGACCGCCAACGAGGGCGTCTGCACGGTCGACGCCGGCGGGAACGTGAGCTTCGTCAACGGCCCGCTCGCCGCGATGCTCGGCCACGCGCCGGGCGACCTGCTCGGCCGGCCGGCCGAGCGCTTCCTGGCCGGCGCGCTGCCGGAGGCCGGCGAGGGCGCCGTCGACGTCGAGCTGCGCCACCGCGACGGCCGGACGCTGTGGGCGATCGCCTCGACCGCGCGGCTCCGCGACGCGGGCGGCGACGAGGCGCTGCTGATCATGGTCACCGACATCACCGATCGCAAGCGCGTGGAGCTCGAGCGCGAGGTCATCGCCCGCCTCGGCGAGCGCGCGGCCGAGCTCGAGCTGCCCGAGCTCTTCGACGACGCCGCGCGCGTCGTCGCCGCGCGGCTCGGGCTCGAGCGCGTCGGCGTGCTCGAGCTGGCGCCCGACGGCCGCGAGTACCTGCTCAGCGCGGGGGCGGGCTGGCCGGCCGGCGCGGTCGGCCAGCAGCGCCTGGCCGCGGGGGAGACCGCGAGCGCCGCGGTCAGCGCGGCGATCGGCACCGCCCAGCACCCCTTCGGCCTGCTCGTCGGGCACGGCGCAGCCGACCGCAGCTTCGCCGAGGAGGATCTCGCCTTCGTGACGAGCGTCGCCCAGCTGCTGACCACCGCGGTCGAGCGCGCCGAGGCGCAGGCCCGGCTGCGCCACCAGGCCCTCCACGACCCGCTGACCGACCTGCCCAACCGGCGCTGCTTCCTCGAGCGCCTGCACGCGCTGCTCGCCGAGCCGCGGCCCGACCACCTCGCGGTGCTGCTGCTCGACCTCGACGACTTCAAGCTGGTCAACGACAGCCTCGGCCACGAGATCGGCGACGAGCTGCTGCGCGCGCTGTCGGCGCGGCTGGGGCAGGTCGTGCGCGGCGGCGACCTGGTCGCGCGCCTCGGCGGCGACGAGTTCGTCGTCCTGTGCCCCGGCCTCAGCGGGCCCGACTCGGCCGAGGTCCTCGCCGCGCGCCTGGCCTCGGCGTGGGAGCGGCCGTTCGCGATCGCCGGCCGCGAGCTGTTCGCCGGCGCGAGCATCGGCATCGCGCTCGCCGGCCCGCGCCGCCAGGCGAGCGCCGAGCAGCTCCTGCGCGAGGCCGACGCCGCGATGTACCGCGCGAAGGAGCGCGGCTACGGGTGGGCGACCTACCACGACGACCTGCAGTCCCAGGCGCTGGAGAGCCTGCGCACCGAGAACGAGCTGCGGCTGGCGCTCGAGCGTGGCGAGCTGCGCCTCGCCTACCAGCCGATCGTCGACCTCGAGAGCGGGCGCCCGACCGGCGTCGAGGCGCTGCTGCGCTGGGCGCACCCCGAACGCGGCCTGCTCGCCCCGGCCGACTTCCTGGCCGCCGCCGAGCGCACCGGGCTGATCGTGCCGATCGGCCGCTGGTGCCTGCACGAGGCATGCCGCCAGGTGGCGGGCTGGGACCGCGAGCTCGAGCTGACCGTCAACGTGTCGGCGCGCCAGTTCGCGGCCGGCACACTGGCCGCCGACGTCCGCGCGGCGCTGGCGGCCTCCGGCCTGGCGCCCGAGCGCCTCGGGCTCGAGCTCACCGAGCACACGCTCATCGAGGACCCTGGCGAGGCCCAGCGCGTGCTCAGCGAGCTGCGCGCTGCGGGCGTCCGCGTCCTGCTCGACGACTTCGGCACCGGCTACTCGTCGCTGGGCTACCTGCGGCGCTTCAACATCGACGCGGTCAAGATCGACCGCACGTTCGTCGCCGGGGTCCACGAGGACGTCGAGCAGCGCGCGATCGTCGAGGCGATCGTGAAGATGGCCGAGGCGCTCGGCCTCGACGTGGTGGCCGAGGGCGTCGAGCTCGAGGCGCAGCTCAGCGAGCTGCGGCGCATGGGCGGCACGCGCGCGCAGGGCTTCCTCTTCTCGCGGCCGCTGACCGTGCCGGACATCGACCGGCTGCTCGCCGGCTGGGACCGCGCCGCGCAAGCCTGACGCGCCCGGTTACGGTTCGCCGCCATGGCCGAGGGCGGCGTCTCGCTGGTGGTCACGGGCGGCTCGGGGCTCGCCGACGTCGTCGCGTCCGCGCGGCTGGCCGAGGCGGCGGGGTTCGCCTCGGTGTGGGCGACCGAGTTCTACGACCGCTCGGCGACGGTCTCGCTCGCCGCGATGGCGCAGGCCACGACGCGGATCGGGCTCGGCACGGCGATCGCCTACGCGTTCGGGCGCACGCCGGTCGTGCTGGCCGCCGAGGCGCGCGACCTCGACGAGCTCGCCGGCGGGCGGTTCATCCTCGGCCTCGGCGCCGGGACGCGGCGGATGCAGACCGACTGGCACGGCCTCGACGGCGAGCACCCCGCCCCCCGGATGGAGGAGCTCGTCCCGCTGCTGCGGGCGCTCTGGCGCCTGCACGAGGGACCGGTCGACCACGACGGGCGCTTCTACCGGCTGCACGTGCGCCCGACCGCCGCGGTCGCGCCGCCGCTGCGCCCCGATGTCCCCGTCTACCTCGCCGGCGTCAACCCGCGGATGATCGAGGCCGCCGGGCGCGTCGGCGACGGGCTGGTCGGCCACCCGCTGTTCACGCCCGAGTACGTGCGCGAGGTCGCCCGGCCCGCGCTCGCCCACGGCGCCGAGCGCGCCGGGCGCGACACCGCGGTGCCGATCGCCGGCTACCTGACCTGCAGCGTCGACGCCGACCGCGGCGCGGCGCGCCAGGCCGCCGCGGCGGTCGTCGCGTTCAACTCGACGGTCAAGACCTACCGCGTGGTGCACCGCCTGCACGGCTTCGAGGAGCACGCCGAGCGCATCCGCGAGGCGTGGCGCGGCGGCGACTTCGCCCGCGCGGTGTCGCTCGTCCCCGATGAGATGCTCGACACGATCGCCCTGGCCGGGACGCCCGACGAGGTGCGCGCGCGCTTCGCCGAGCGCTGGGCGGGCGTCTACGAGCACACGCTGCTGTGGCCGCCGGCGTTCCGCGGGATGGACGGGGTGCGCGCGGTGATCGAGGCGTTCGCGGGGTGATGGGGCTTTTGCGCTCAGCTCGTGCGTGGCTTCGGGTCGCTGCGTGGTCCGATGGCACCGAGGGGAAGGGGTCGGTTGTCCCTGTGACGGAGGCTCAAGTGAGACGAGACGTCAATTGGGGCTGAAATAGCGCCCCAAGTGACGTCTCGTCATCCCGGGGAGCCGCCCCTGGCGTGTCGCCGCTCGGCCCGGGCGCAGACCACGATCCGCTCTCCCTCGGTGCCATCCGACCACGCCGCGACCCAAGGCAAACGTCGGCGCGGAGCGACCCGACCCCCCGATTACGCCGGCGCGGGCTCGGGCTGCGGCTGTGATTGCGCGACGCGCACCCGCGCCGCATACGCGGACGCGTCGAAGCGGCGCAGCTTCAGGCGAAAGCGCCACGTGAAGTCGGGCCAGATCGTCGTGTTGCGGCCGTTGCGGTCGATGTACCAGCTCGAGCAGCCGCCGCTGTTCCACACCGTGCGGCCCATCACCCGCTGGATCTTCGCGTTGTAGCCCTCCTGGGCCTCGGAGCGCACGTCGACGCTCTCGACGCCGCGCTCGCGCATGAGCCGCAGCGCGTCCATCACGTAGCTGAGCTGGGACTCCGCCATGTAGACGACCGAGTTGTGGCCCAGGCCGGTGTTCGGCCCGAGCAGGATGAAGAGGTTCGGGAAGCCGCTCACCGTCGTGCCGCGGAAGGCCTGCGCGCTGCCCTGCCAGACGTCGTCGAGCGTGCGGCCGGCACGCCCGCGCACGCGCGAGGCGATCGGGATGTCGGTCACGTGGAAGCCGGTGCCGAAGACGATCGTGTCGACCGGGACCTCGGTGCCGTCGCCGGTGACGATCGCGTGCTCGCGGACCTCGCGGATGCCGCTGGTCACGAGCTCGACGTTGGGCTGACTCAGCGCGGGATACCAGTCGTTGGAAGGCAGGATCCGCTTGCATCCGATCACGTAGTCGGGGGTGACCTTCTCGAGCAGCTCGGGGTCGCTGATCTGCTTGCGCAGGTGCGACTCGGCCAGTCGTTGGACGCCGCGCTGCAGCCGCGGGTTGAACGCCAGGCCGGGCACGAGCGCCTCGCGCAGCAGGTAGACGCTGTGGCGCACGAAGCGCTGCAGCGCCGGGAAGGCGCGGTACACGCGCCGCTCGACGCCGGTGATGGGACGGTCGCGGTGCGGGACGACCCACGGCGGCGTGCGCTGGAAGACGTGCAGCTGCTCGACGAGCGGCTGGATCTGCGGCACGACCTGGATCGCCGAGGCGCCGGTGCCGATGACGGCGACGCGCCGGCCGGTGAGGTCGTGGTCGTGGTCCCACGTCGCCGTGTGGAACGTCGTGCCCGCGAAGGAGTCCAGGCCCGGGAGGTCGGGCACCGCGGGCTCGCTGAGCGGGCCGAAGCCGGCGACGAGCACGCGGGCGACCGCCTCGCCGTCCGTTGTCTGCAGCCGCCAGCGCTGGGCGTCGTCGTCCCAGGCGGCGGCGTCGACGCTGGTGTTGAAGCGGATGTGGCGCAGGACGTCGTAGCGCTCGGCGCAGTCGCGCAAGTAGCGCTGGATCTCCTCCTGCCTGGAGTACGTGCGGCTCCAGTCGGGGTTGAGCGCGAAGGAGAACGAGTACAGGTGCGACGGGATGTCGCACTGGCAGCCGGGATAGGTGTTGAACCACCACGTCCCGCCGACGTCCTCGCCGCGCTCGTAGACCACGAAGTCGTCGAGGCCGGCCTGCTTGAGGCGGATCGCCATGCCCAGGCCGGCGAAGCCCGAGCCGATGATCGCGACGTCGGCGTTCGTCATCCAATCGGCGAACCGGAGAAGAAGAAGAACCAGACCTCGAAGCCGGCGATGGCGACGACGACCGCGGTGACGAGGGCCTTCTCGAACCCGGTCAGCGGGCGGCGATGCTCGATCTCGTCGCGCTCGCCGCGCATGCTGCGCAGCCACGGCGCGACGCGGCGCTTGGTCGGCTGGTTGGTGAGCGCCTTGTAGGCGGCCTCGACCCGGACGAGCAGGAAGACGAGGATCGTCACGCTCACGACGAGCACGCCGATCACCACGCCGACGGTGCCCATAGTCAGCTGGGTGCCGTTCTGCACGCGCGAGCCGGCCCAGATGGCCAGCAGCGGGGCGCCGGTGTAGAGGTTGATCGCGAGCACGGCGGTGAGCGCCGCGAGCAGGATGCGCAGCACCAGGGTGTGGGGGCGCGGTGATCGGTTGGGCTGCGTGGCTGCGGTGGGAGTCATGGGAGGGACCGCCGGATAGGAAACACGCTCTCTCTGGCAGTGTACAGTGATGTTTCCCACATAGCCCGCATGGCCTTCCCGGACTCCGTCGACACCCCGCTCCCTCGCGTCCTCCCGCGCGGGCCGCACGGCCTGGCGCGCGAAGTCGTGCAGGCCTCGCAGCGCGCCCGCATGCTCGACGCGATGGCCGAGGCGGTCGCCGAGAAGGGCTACGGGGCGGTGAGCGTCGCGGACGTCATCGCGCGCGCGGGCGTGTCGCGCAAGACGTTCTACGAGCACTTCCGCGACAAGCTCGACTGCTTTCTCGCCGCCTACGAGATGGGCGTCGAGGTGCTGCTGGAGACCGTGCGCCGCGCGGGGGACGGCGCCCGCGACCCGCTGGCCGTCACGCGCGCGCGCATCCGCGCGTACCTGCAGACGCTCGCCGCCGAGCCGGCGTTCGCCCGCACGTTCCTGATCGAGGTCAGCGCCGCGGGACCGGCGGCCATCGAGCGCCGGCGCGCCGTGCACCGCCAGTTCGCCGCCCTCGCGCGTGAGCTCGTCGAGTCCGTCGCGGGCGCGCCGGAGCTGCCGGACGAGCTCTACCTCGCCGCCGTCGGCGCGACAAGCGAGGTGGTCTCGGCGTGGGTGGTCGAGGGGCGCACCGAGCAGCTGCCCGAGCTCGAGGACGTCCTCTTCCACCTCCAGGTGTCGCTGCTCAGCGGGCCTCGCGCTGCGCCTGGAACACCGCGAGCATGACGTCGGCGCGGTCGTCCTCGTCGAGCTCGTCGAACTGGATCGCCACGTCGCCCTCCTCGGTGACCCGCGCGACGCGCGCCCAGCCCTCGACGGTCTCGCGCCGCCCGGGGACGCGGACCGAGTAGCGGACGCGGTCGCCGATCTGGGCGTCGAGCGGGCCGCGCACGAGCGCGCCGCCGCCGCGCAGGTCGACCGTGCGCGTGCGCCGCGAGAGGCCGCGGACGTCGACCTCGATCTCGACCTCGACGCGCGCGCGGACGCGGTCGCTGCGCAGCAGGAGCTGGCCGGGGCGCTCGTGGGCGAAGAGGACGTTGAGCCCCGGCCGGCTCTCGGTCGCCGCGCGCGAGGCGAGCGCCGCCGAGCCGAGCAGCCGGCACGGGCCGCCCTCGGCGACGAACTCGATGCGGGCGTCCGCCGTCCCGGCCGCCCGCAGCGGGTCGGGGACGACGGTCGCCGCCAGCTCGAACCGGCCCTCGGCGACGCCGACGATCTGCGCGCGGACGCGCACGTCGTCGACGACCAGGTTCACCGGCGCGCCCATCGTGGGCAGGAGTGCGTCCTCGTCGCCGCGCGCCACGATGAGCGCACCCTGCCACGAATGGCGGACAGCTAGCGTTTCGGCCATGACCGCCACGCTGAAGCAGCGCCGCCTCGGCCCCCTCGCCGTCTCCGAGATCGGCCTCGGCTGCATGGGGATGTCCGCCTTCTACGGGACCGCCGACGAAGACGAGGCGCTGGCCACGATCCACCGCGCGATCGAGCTCGGCTGCACGCTCCTGGACACCGCGGAGATGTACGGGCCGTTCACCAACGAAGAGCTCGTCGGCCGCGCGATCGCCGGCCGCCGCGACGAGGTCGTCGTCGCCACGAAGTTCGGCATCCGCTTCGCGCCGACCGAGGAGAACCCGACCAACCGCGTCCTCGACGGCTCGCGCGAGAACGTGCGCCGGTCGATCGAGGGCTCGCTGAAGCGGCTGGGAACCGACCACGTCGACCTCTACTACCTGCACCGCGTCGACCCCAACACGCCGATCGAGGAGACCGTCGGCGCGATGGGCGAGCTCGTCGCCGAGGGGAAGGTGCGCCACCTCGGGCTGAGCGAGGCCGCGCCCGAGACGATCCGGCGCGCGCACAGGACCCACCCGATCACCGCGCTGCAGACGGAGTACTCGCTGTGGACGCGCGACCCCGAGGCGGAGATCTTGCCGACCGTCCGCGAGCTCGGCATCGGCTTCGTGCCCTACTCGCCGCTCGGGCGCGGCTTCTTGAGCGGACGCTTCAAGTCGCCCGACGAGCTCGACCCCAACGACTTCCGCCGCCACGGCCCACGCTTCACCGGCGACGCGCTGCAGCAGAACCTCAAGCTCGTGGCGAAGGTCGAGGAGCTCGCCGCCGAGAAGGGCTGCACGCCGGGCCAGCTCGCGCTCGCGTGGGTGCTCGCCCAGGGCGACGACGTCGTGCCGATCCCCGGGACCAAGCGCCGGACCTACCTCGAGGAGAACCTGGGCGCGGCGGCCGTTGAGCTCAGCGCCGAGGACCTCGCGCGCATCGACGCGGAGATCCCGCAGGCCGCAGGCGATCGCTACGACCGCACGGGGATGGCCACGGTCAACCGCTGAGCCTGGGCCGCTGCTGACGGCGGCGGGCGGGGCGGCCTCCGCCGGCCGCCCCGCCCGCCTGTCAGGCGCCCCCCGGCTTCGTCAGGGGCGCAGGCTGAGCTTCGTGCGCGCCGGACGCGAGGCGTTCCCGGCGGCGTCGAAGGCCATGACGTGGACGCGGTAGCGGCCGGCGCGCATCCAGCGGCGCAGCTGCAGGCGCACCGTGCCCTTGCGCGCGCGCACGATCCGCTTGTGGACGACGTGGCCGCGGGCGCCGACGCGGACGTAGCGCACCACGAGCCTTCCGTCCTCGGAAAGCCGCAGGCTCAGCGCGTTGGCGCGGAAGCGCAGGGCGCTGACCGTCGGCGGGGCGGCGTCGACGGCGGGCTGGGTGCCCAGCGACGTGCTCGGCGCAAGGCCGCTCTGCTGGTCGGGGCTCGGGCTCGTCGCCGGCGGGTTGTCGGACGGCGGCGGACTGCTCGACGGCGGCGGGCTGCTCGACGGCGGCGGCGCAGCGTCGACGACGACCGTGCCCTTCATCGAGCCGTGGTAGTCGCAGATGTACTGGTAGCTGCCCGGCGTGTTGAAGGTGTGGGCGAACGACGTGCCGCTGGCGTCCTTGCCGCTCGTGCTCTTGAACGTCTCGGGACCGGAGTAGACGTCGATGTTGTGCCCGCCCTCCATGAAGTTCCACGTGACCGCCTCGCCGGCGTTCACCGCAACGTTCTTCGGGTTGAAGCTGTCGTTCTGGACCGACACGCTCGACGGCGCCGCCACGGCCGGCGTCGCGAAGGCGCAGGCGGCGATGCCGGCGCTCGCGAAGGACATCGATGCGGGGAGTCGCACGGCGCTCTCCTCCCAAGAGGTCGTGACTGCGGGAACGAAGGACCGGGCCGAAACCCCTGCCCGGGCTCGCCGGTCCAGTCGCCCCCGTTACCCGATGCCTCTCCCCGGATGCGATCGGGCGCATCGAACATTCGTCCAGAGGCCGTGCCGGGGCGGCCGCGCGGCCGCCCCGGCGCGCGGGCGATCAGGCCGCCGCCGGCTCGAGGAAGCCGGTGACGTCGCGCAGGCGCCCGTCGTCGGCGAGCGTGGCGAAGTCGACCCCGGCGGCGAGCGCGCCGCCTCCGTTGGGCGCGAAGAGCTGCCAGCCGAACCGGACGCGGTCGTGGTGGGCGTCCGGGCCCGCCGAGAGCTCGAAGCGGTGGCCGGGGAAGCGCTCCTGCACCCCGGCGACCATCGCGTCGATCCCGTCGGGGCCGTCGCCCGCCATGCCCGGATCGAGGTAGGTGGCGTCGTCGGTCCAGGCCTCGGCGATGATCGACCGCCGGCGCTCGGGGTCGGTCTCGTTCCACATCGCGATGTACCGCTCGACGACGGTGGCGACATCCGCCATGACGTCCTCCTTGGTTGATCGGTGACGCGGAGGACCGTGGCAGCAGGAGGTTGCCGTGTCGATGACCTCTGAGGTAAGTGTCATGGCCTTCGTGCGGCGCTAGGGTCGCCGGCGATGACCGACGTGACCGCCCGCTCCCCGGTCGGGACGCTTCTGCGCGACTGGCGCCAGCGCCGCCGGTTGAGCCAGCTCGACCTCGCGCTCGAGGCCGGCGTCTCGACGCGCCACCTGAGCTTCGTCGAGACCGGCCGGTCGCGTCCGAGCCCGGAGATGGTGCTCCACCTCGCCGACCAGCTCGACGTGCCGCTGCGCGACCGCAACCAGCTCCTGCTCGCCGCCGGCTACGCCCCGCGATACGCCGAGCGCGGGCTCGACGAGCCCGAGATGGCGCCGGTACGTGACGCGCTGGACCTGGTGCTGCGCGGGCACGAGCCGTATCCCGCCATCGTCGTCGACCGCGGCTGGAACATGGTCGCCGCCAACCCGCCGGTCGCCCTGCTCACCGCCGGCGTCGCGCCCGAGCTGCTCGAGCCCCCGGTCAACGTGCTGCGCGTCAGCCTGCACCCCGGCGGCGTCGCGCCGCGGATCGCCAACCTCGGCGAGTGGCGCGCGCACCTGCTCGAGCGCCTCGGCCGGCAGGTCGCGCTGACCGGCGACGAGGGGCTCGCCGCGCTCTACGACGAGCTCGAGGGCTACCCCGCGCCGGACGCCGCCGAGGTGCACGACCCCCTGGCGGGTGGGATCGTCGTGCCGCTGCGCCTGCGCACCGACGGCGGCGAGCTGGCGTTCTTCAGCACGGTCACGACGTTCGGCACCGCCGTCGACATCACGGTCGCCGAGCTCGCGGTCGAGTCGTTCTTCCCCGCCGACGCGGCCACCGCGGAGGCCCTGCGGTCTCGCTAGGACGGCGAGGGCCGCGGGCGCCGTGGCGGTCCCGCGGTCCCCGCCGGTGCGTCACTTCCCGCGATGCTCGCGGTGCCCGTGGCCGGGCAGCCGCGGCGCATGCGACTGCGCCCGCAGCTGCGCCAGACGCGCCTGGCGCTCGCGCAGCTCGGCCAGCCGGCGCTGCTGTTCGGCCGCCTGCGCGGCGCGGGGGTCCTGCGGTTGCGTCATCGGGTTCTCCTCGCTTCGAGCGCCCCGGGCGGCGAGGGTAGATCCGGGTCCCGGCCGCGTCAACCTCGCTCAGAAGACCGGGACCGGGACGCGCTCGCGAGCCCGGTCGAGCAGCTCGCGCGGCGCGCCTTGGGCGCGGAAGACGTAGACGCGCGCGCCGACCGCGTGGGCCGAGCGGGCCGCCCGGGCGAGCACGGCCAGGCCCCCGCAGTCGAGGTACGTGACGCGCTCGAGGTCGATCAGCAGATCGCGCGCGCCGGAGTCGAGCAGGAAGTCCAGCGCGGCGTCGGCGCAGGGCGCCGCCGCCAGGTCGAGCTCGCCGCGGAAGGCGACGAGCGCGGTGTCAGCGTCCCGGCTCGCGTTGACGCTGAACGGGCCGATCCCGCGCGGGGCGGGAGTGGGAGTGAGACAAGCCGACATGGTCAGCAGTGTGCGCGCCGGCGGCCTCGATATCGCGCTTCATGACAGAGGCGTCATGGATCAGTCATCTGCCGGACGACGAGGTCGCGTAGGCTCTCGCACGTGCGACGGCGAAGCGCCCTCATCATCGCCACCTAGCACCTGCGCACGCTCGCAGGCCCGTGACCAAGCGGTCGACGGCGCCTGCGCGGCATCGGGGACCGCCGACCGGAAGGATCCCGATGCCCGACAACCTCGACCAGCTCTCCGCGTTGGTGCTCATGCGCGAGCGGCCCGACGCGCTGCTGCGCCTGGTCAGCACCTGCCATCGCCGCGGGTGGACGCCCACCGCGCTGCGGTGGACGACCGACGGCCGCCACGGCGAGGCCGCGCTGCGCCTGCGCGGGCCCGCCGGCCGCTGCCGGCCGGCGGGCGTGACGGCGCAGCTGCGCCGGCTCGTCGACGTCCTCGGCGTGGTCTGCGAGGTCGAGCCCGGACTGCCCGACGAGGTCGCGTTCGCCGCGCTGCGCGCCCGCGCGCCGTGGCGGGTCGCGGCGCGCGGGGGGCTCGCGCTCGTGGCGGGCTGACGCCGGCGTCAGGGGGTCGGCGTGATCGTCATCGCGCTCGTGTCGCCACCCGGCGTGTTCTTGCAGGCGTAGCCCTTCGCGTTGGGGTGCGCGGCGTCGAACGGCGCGGCGGCGAAGACGAGCTTCACGCACGTGCCGAGCGCCTTCTGGCCGTACGCGTTGGGGTGGATCGCCTCCTGCAGGTCGCCCTGGACCGGCGTGACGCCGGAGAGGAAGCGCCCCCAGTCGCTCGTCGTCGGCGAGGGCGGCGACGTCGGGCCGGCGAGCGCCGTCGTCGTCGCGCAGATCTCGCGGCTCTGGAACGCGTCGCGCAAGTCGATGAACTGCGCGCCCCGGTCAAGCGCGGCGGCCTTCAGGTTGTCGGAGATCAGCGGGACGACCGTGTCGCGGGCCCAATCGGAGTCCGTGTCGTAGAACGGGCAGCCGCCCAGCCCGCCGCGCGACGCCTTGTCGGCCTCGGCGTAGCGGTTCTCGGCCGCGCGCGGGATCACCGACGGGTAGCTCTGCAGCTCGAGGCGGTAGTCGAAGGGCCCATAGCCGTCGCCGGCGAGCGCGAAGCGGATCTCGTCGAGCGCCTTGCGGACGTTGGCCATCGCGGTCGGCATCTTCGCCCGCAGCGGGGCGTCCTGCGTGGTCCGGCACGGCGGGCCGTTCGAGACGTACGCGGTCACGCACGCCGCAACGATGTCGGCGAACCCGAGGTCGTTGCCGCCGATCGACAGCACGACGAGCTTGACGTTGACCTGGCGCGCGAGGGTCGCGAGCTGGTCGGCCTGCGGCAGTTCGCCCTTGAAGGTCTGCCCGCCGCTCTGGGCGCGCCAGATGTTCGCCGTCACCGCGCCCGAGCAGGCGATGTTGATCTTCTGGGCGACGCTGATCGCGGCGCTCCTGATCTCAGCCACGTCGGAGCGATGGCAGCCGTTGGTGTCCGACGGCGGGATGTAGACGAGGCTCTTGTCGTACGCCGTGCAGACGCCGGCGGTGAAGACGCACGCGCGGTCGGTCCCGTCGCGGCTGCCCGCCGAGTTCGGGCTGTTGCCCTGCCAGCGCCCGGCCTCGCCGGAGATGTAGCTGTCGCCGAGCGAGACGGCCGCCGTCGGCGACCCGGTAGGCGGTGCGGCGCGCGCCACCGGCGGTGCGGCGGCGACCACGGTCGCCACCAGCGCGAGCGTCATGCCCCTCAACAGCGTCATGCTGGACCCTCCTCCGATCGCGGCCGATCGTCCGCGGCCACTTGTGGTTTGGCCAGCGTACCGTTTGTGCCGGGCGTTGCAAGCGGTCGGGGCGGCGAGCCGCCCCGACCCGGGAGTCACTGGCGAGCGCCGCCGCTCAGGCGGGAAGCGGCGAGTTGGAGTTGAAGCAGTCGAAGAGGATCTTCGTGGTGCCGTCGTCGCGGGTCTCGTGGACGACGAGGTACTTGCCGACGTCGGTCACCGCGCCGGCGGTGGGGACCTCGAGGCCCAGCGCGTAGCGGCCGTACTCGATCGTCATGTCCCCGCACTCGCGGACGTCGAGCGGCTCGATTTCCAGCGAGCGGGCGCCCATGTCGAGGAGCTGCTGCATGGCCTGCTGGATCGCGGGCCGGCCCTCCGCCGGCGGCATGTTCGGCGGCATGAACCGCGCGTCCTCGTGATACAGCTGGGCGAGCGCTGCGGCGTCCTGGTTCGCGACTGCGTCGTGGAACGCCTGCGCGACCACGTTGACCTCGGCGACGGTCATGGGCCCCTCCTGTGGGTTGCGCGCTCCGGCGGGAGCGCGGTGCCGGTCGGTTCGATCCTAAGAACAGCGATCAGGCGGGGTCAACCGGCGCGGCGCGGCGCGTCGACGTTGGCGCCCGTGGTCAAGCCGTAGTCCTCCATGAGAAACATCTTGGGTTGCGGTTAAGCCGCGCCGCCGGACGAGCACGCGGCGCGCGCCGGAGTGCAAGATCGCGGCGACGATGCGTTTCGGACCGGTTGCCCTGGCCCTCCTGGCGGTCGCCGCGGTTGTCGCGGGCGCGTTGTCGATCAACGCCGGCGCGGTGCGGCACCCGGCCCGCCGCTCAGCGGCGCGCGTCACGCTGACGGCGACCCCGGCCGCGCCGCGCCTGGGCGCGCCGGTCCGCTTCACCGGCAAGGTCACGCCGAGCGTGCGAGGCGAGCGCGTGATCCTCCAGCAGCGCGTCCGCGGGCGCTGGCGCAATCTGCCCCGCGGCCGCGGCCGGGTCGGCCGGCACTCGAGCTTCACGATCGTTCATCGCTTCGGCGCGCGCGGCCTGAGGACGATCCGGGCGGTCGTCCGAGCGACGCGGCGCACCCGAGGGGCGGTCTCGGCGCCGACGGACGTCAACGTCGGCGTCGTGCTCGCGGGGATCCACAAGATCCGCCACGTCGTGATCATCATGCAGGAGAACCGCTCGTTCGACAGCTACTTCGGGACCTATCCCGGCGCCGACGGCCTGCCGCGCGACGCGCAGGGCAACTTCACGGTCTGCAGCCCCGATCCCGCGACCGGG
>VAWY01000288.1 GCA_005888335.1 Actinomycetota bacterium | reverse complement strand
GCGGCGGCGAGGTACCGCGCGGCGGAGTAGATCGCGTCGGTCGCATTCCAGGGATCAGCGACGCCGTCGCCGGTCGCGTCCGTCCCCCACCGGAGCCACGTGGAGGGCATGAACTGCATCCAGCCGATCGCGCCGGCGGAGCTCGGGCCCATGTTGCGGCCGAAGTTCGACTCGACCTTGTTGATCGCCGCGAGCACCTGCCAGGGAATGCCGTAGGAGGCGCCGGCCTTCTGCCAGATGCCGAGCAGCTGCGAGTAGTCGAGCTGTTGCGGCGAGCTCGGCACCGTCTGAAGCGACGGCGGCATCAGGATCGAGCCGGTCAGATTCGGCGTCGTGAAGCTCGGAAGCACGAACGGCGTCGCCTGCATGGGCAGGACGGCGAACGTGTCGGCGCGGGCGGAACCGCCGACGCAGGCCAGCGCGAGCACGAGTGCGAGCGGGGCGAGACGGCGCATGCCCTACCCCACGACGCGGAGACCGGTGGACGTCTCCGTCACGGGTGCCGCAGGCGGGGCTTCCTCGGGTGCGAGCAGCGGCTCGTCCGGCAGCGCGGTCCTGGCAACTTCGGCTGTCCGGACGGCGTCGGCCGCGACCGCGTCGTTGTGCCGTTTCTGCTTGGCCGCCCGCTCGAGCGCAACGAGGAAGTCGTGCTTGTTCGTCGCAGCATTCGCCGCGATCTCCTCTTCGACCCGGCCGGCGAGCACGTGCTCGATCAGCGCCTGCGTGAACGTCTGCATCTGGAAGAACTCGCCCTCGGCGACCGCGTCGCTGATCTCGTCGGCGCGTCCTTCGCGGATCAGCTCCTCGATGCGCGCGTTCATCACCATCACCTCGACCGCTGCGACCCGGCCGCCGCCGCCCAGCTTGGGCAGCAGCCGCTGGCTGATCACGCCACGGAGGACGCCCGCGAGGATCGAGCGGATGACTTCCTGCTTTTCCGGCGGGAAGAACTCGATCATGCGGCCGACGGTCTCGGCGGCGTCGATCGTGTGGAGGGTCGAGAGCACGAGGTGCCCGGACTCGGCGGCCTGCAATGCAGTCTGCGCGGTCTCCGCGTCGCGAAGCTCGCCGATCAGGATCGTGTCCGGATCCTGGCGCAGCGCGCGGCGCAGCGCCTGGCCGAACGACTCCGTGTCGAGCCCGACCTCGCGCTGGTTGACGATGCAGCCGCGGTCGGGGTGCAGGATCTCGATCGGGTCCTCGATCGTGATGATGTGCTGCTTCCGGTTGCGGTTCATGTAGTCGATGATCGCCGCGAGCGTCGTCGTCTTTCCGGAGCCCGTCGCGCCTGTGACGAGGATCAGGCCCCGATGCTCCTCGGCGAGGTTCTGCACGCCGACCGGGAGGTTGAGCTGCTCGAAGCTCGGCACCGTCTTCGGGATCACGCGGAAGGCGAACGAGATCGCACTGCGCTGGCGGTAGGCGTTCACCCGGAAGCGCGGCAGATCGCCGTCCTGGTAGGCGATATCGAGATCGCCGTGCTGGTGAAAGAGCTGGAGCTTGTCGGGTGCCCGGTGGCCGATCGTCGCGAGAATCGTCGCGAGCGTGTCGTCGGTCATCACCGGCTGTTCTTCCATCGGCAGGAGGTCGCCGTCGAGCCGGAGCACGGGCGGCTGGCCCACCTTCAGGTGGATGTCGGTGGCACCGAGCTCGACGGCGCTTCTGAGCAGAGCGTTCAGATCCATGCGGACTCGAACGAGGGATCGGCCGCTGAGGGGGTTTGCTTTAGCTCTGAGCCGGAGCGGCCTTGAAGGCCCGCCCGGGGTCGCCCGCATGGCGCGCGACGGCGTAGATCAGCCGGATGGCGCCCTTTTCGAGCCCGGCGGCGGCGCCCGGGTGGCCGAGGTCGCCCTGGACGAGCTTCTCGAGTGCCCGGAAGGTGATCGGGAGGCGGGCGAGAGCGAAGGTGGTGCGGGGGAAGCGCTCGAAGGCGACCTTTGCCCCCCAGCCGGCCGCGGTGAGCGGCGTGATCCGCCGCGCGACCGCCTGCTCGTACGGCTCGAGCCCTGCGGCCCGGCCGGCCAGGAGGTCGAGAGCCGGCTCCACGATCAGCAGCGACGAGAGGAAGGCCTCGTACATGCCGTCGCCCGAGAAGGGATCGACGAGCCCCGCCGCGTCGCCGAGCACGGCGGCGCTGCCGCGCGCGAGGCTGCTCGTCGGGCGACGCATCGGCAGCCGGTAGCCGCGCAGGTCGCGTGCGGCATCCGGGTCGACGCCGTACTCCTCGCAGAGACGTCGGAGGCGAGCGCGGAGGTGCGGCGCCTCGCTCTCGTTGCCGCCGACGCCGACGTTGACGTGATCGCCCTTCGGGAAGATCCAGCCGTAGCCGCCGTGAACGACGCCGATCGCGACGACCATCGTGCCGCGATACCGCGCGTCGTAGGGGTAGTTCGCTTCGAGCGCGACGCCGTGCACGATGTCGCCGCCGAGGCCGAGGGCACGGGCGGCGGTGCCGTTGCAGCCGTCGGCCGCGAGCACGATGCGCGCCTGCACCTCCTCGCCGTCGACGGTCAAGCTGTCCGCGCGAACGTCTGCGACCTTCACCCCGTCGCGCACGTCGGCTCCCGCCTCGGCCGCCTTCCGGAGCAGGAAGTGGTCGAGGCGGCGGCGTTGCGTCATCAGCGCGAGCGGAGCACGTGCGCGCCGGACGAAGCGCGGCCCGTACCGGAGCCGGCAGTCGAGGCGGTCGACGACGTCCTCCACGACCGGCTCGATCGAGAACGGCAGCAGCCGTGCCGCGCGGCCGGTGACGCCGCCGCCGCAGGGCTTGTCGCGCGGGAAAGCCGTCCGGTCGACGACGAGGACGTGCGTTCCGGCCGTCGCCAGCCGGTACGCGGCTGTCGAGCCGGCCGGTCCGCCGCCGACGATCGCGACGTCGACTTCCATGGGCAGATGCTATTCCCGGCGGAAGAGCGCGACGGCTGTCGGAGTGAGCAGGGCGAGGAGGCTGCCGAGGATCACGAGGCCGCTGAGCGTCGGGTCCTCGCGCAGGAACATCCAGCTGCCGAGCGCCAGCTCGCCCGCCGTCAGGGAGACAAGCAGCGGCAGGGCGGCGCCGCCGCTGCGGTAGCGCACGAAGAACAAGAGGTAGGCGGCTCGGTACAACGCGGCGCCCGCGAGCAGGATCCCCGGGAGGTAGCTCGTGACGATCCAGCCCGGAAACAGCCCCCAGACCAGGAGCGCGACCGCCGCGGCCTCGAGGACCACAGGCGGAGTCACGGCTCGCCGGAACCGGGTGGCGAGCGGTGGTCGGGCCGGCGGATGGGTCGCAACCTTCGCCGTGTGGACGCGGCCGGAGGACTCGACGGCCTCGACTGCGAGCGCGCCGTCGCGCCCACGAAAGGGCGCCTTCCACGGCAGGATGAACGCCCAGGCGTCGCCGGGTTGCAAGGTGCGCTCCTCGGTGAGCGGTAGCGCCAGCTGCAGAGCGAGCCTGCGGAAGACCCGCACCTCCAGCCGCACTCGCGCGATGTGGAGCGGCCGAGCGCCGCGGTTCCGCAGCGCGACCGAGTAGCTGTCCCGCTTGGGGTGCGTCGCATACACAGCGTCGAGCTCGAGCTCTCCGTCGGCGGTGAGCGGCTCGACGCTTCCGATAGCTCGGGCTGCCATGCCGCCTGAGGAGTCGGGCAGATCGGCGACCTTCCACTCTCCGTCGACGCGCGCGAGGTGGGCCCGGCCGCGGATCCTCCTCCCCGACCCCTGCCATTCCTTCTGACCCTGCTGTCGGTACGCGAGCCGGTACTCGCCGTCGATCGCGACAGTCGCCGCAGCGCCGTCGTCGCGGACGACCTCGAGCCGTCGCGGTTCGAAGGAGCGCGCCGCCACCTCCGCGTGCGTCCAGGCCGCGTGCTCGATTCGAAGCGCGCGGGCGAGCACGCCGGTGGCGAAAACGCTCGGGTCAGCTCCGGCGGCCGCTCCCCCGGGGGTGTGCCCGAGTGGCCAAAGGGAACGGGCTGTAAACCCGTCGGCTCAGCCTACGGAGGTTCGAATCCTCCCGCCCCCATTACGGCATCGCTTCGCTCGCCTGCACGGGGGAAACCATGTTTCCCCCGTGGTCCCCCTTCTTTGGGCGCGCAGAAGCGGACGCCCGTCGGGCGAGCGGCGGCAAAGCCGCCACTCGCAAAGTCGCATCGCGGCTATTTGGACGGTCTTGCGAGTGCTTCGCTGAGGAGCAGGGCCGTATTGCGGCGGCTTGGCGCGCCGCTCGGGGGGACCAGCCCCTGCGCGATCCCGTTCGTGCACGCGTCGCGTACCGCCTGGAAAAACCGCGCTCGTGGCGGGAAGTCGCTTTTCACCTTGGCGGTCTGCCCGTCGTACGCGGAGTAGCCCATCGCCGCGCAACGGTCCCACCTGGTGACGTGGCCTGCCTTCGCCAGCCGGTACGGCATGACCGCGAGTTCGTTGAAGATCAGCGTCTGTACGCGTGCCAGGCCCATCCGCTCGATGAC
>VAWY01000009.1 GCA_005888335.1 Actinomycetota bacterium | reverse complement strand
TGGTCGTCAACAACGCGGGCATCGGGCGGGCGTACCCGGCCGAGGAAGAGCCGCGCGAGCACTTCCGGCGCGTCATCGACGTCAACCTCAACGCGGTCTTCGTCCTGAGCCAGATCGCCGGCCGGGCGATGCTCGAGCGCGGCAGCGGCAGCATCATCAACATCGCGTCGATGTACGGCCTCGTCGCGTCGGCGCCCGTGATGCAGGCCAGCTACTGCGCCTCCAAGGGCGCCGTCGTGCACCTCACGCGCGAGCTCGGCGCGCAGTGGGCGCGACGCGGCGTGCGGGTCAACGCGCTGGCGCCCGGCTTCTTCCCGAGCGAGATGGCGGCGGAGATGATCGAGGACGAGCAGTCCGCGAAGTTCCTGCGCCGCAACACGCCGGTCGGGCGCCCCGGACTTCCACACGAGCTCGACGGGGCGCTGCTCTTCCTCGCGAGCGACGCGAGCAGCTATGTGACCGGCCAGACGCTGGCCGTCGACGGCGGGTGGACGGTCCGATGAGGCTCGATGGCGAGGTCATCCGCCTCGACGGCGCGCTTCGGATGGCGCCGCGTTGAGCCGGGGGAGCGGCCGGCTCGGGACCGGCACGCTCCTCCATGGACTCCGATCGGCTACGTCGCGCCAGCCCTCTTGAAGCGGTCGGCGTGCTCGTCGCGCAGGTTGCGCTTGAGCACCTTGCCGGCCGCGTTGCGCGGGAGCTCGTCCGTGAACACGACGCCCGACGGCTTCTTGTAACCGGCGAGCTCGCGACGGCACAGGTCGATGAGCTCCTGCTCGGACGGCTGGGCGTCCTTCGCGGGCACGACGACCGCCAGCGGGGTCTCGACCCACTTCGGGTGCGGGACCCCGATCACCGCGACCTCCGCCACGGCGTCGTGCCGGAGCAGCACGGCCTCGACCTCCGCGGGGTAGATGTTCTCGCCGCCGGAGATGATCATGTCCTTCTTGCGGTCGGTGACGTAGATGAAGCCGTCCTCGTCCTGGTGGACGAGGTCGCCGCTGTGAAACCAGCCGCCGGCGAAGGCCTCGGCGGTCGCCTCCTCGTTGTCGTAGTAGCCCTGCATCACGGTCGGCCCGCGGTAGACGATCTCGCCGACCTCGCCCTGCGCCACGTCGTTCATCTCGTCGTCGACGATGCGGACGCGAACGTTGATCACCGGCTTGCCGACCGAGCCCATCTTGTTCACGGAGTCCTCGCGGCCCATCAGCATGCACGTGACCGACGACATCTCCGTCTGTCCGAACGCGTTGACGATCTCGCTGTTCGGGAAGGTGTCCGTCAGCAGCTCGAGCGTCGACCGCGGCGCCTGCGAGGCGCCCCAGGCCGCGGTCCTGAGCCTCGTGCGGTCGTAGCGCTCGAGCGTCGGGTGCCGGCAGATCTCGAGCCACTGCGTGGGCACGAAGTAGCACATCGTCGCCTCGTTGCGGATGAGCGCCTCGATCGCCTCGCCGGCGTCGAAGCCGCCGGAGGGCAGCGAGATCGCCTTGCCGCCGAGATAGAGGAACGGCAGGACGGCGTTGACGCCGCCGATGTGGAAGAGCGGCAGCCCGGTGAGGAACGAGTCGTCCCGCGTCACGTTGAGCTCGTGGATCCAGTTGAGCGTGTGCTGCCACAGGTTCTGGTGGCTGAGCATCGCGCCCTTCGGGCGTCCGGTCGTCCCGGACGTGTACATGAGGAACGCGAGGTCCTCGTCGTCGACGATGGTGTCCGGGAGGTCCGCCGGCGCGCTCGCCAGCGCCTCCTCGTAGCTCTCGGCGCCCTGCGGCAGTTCGCCTACGCCGAGGTGGAAGCGCACTCCGTCGAGGCGAGCGGCCGCGGCCGCAGCGCGCTCGGCGAGTTGAGCGTCGGCGATGATCCCGACCGCGTTGGAGTTGTCGAGGATGTAGTCGACCTCGGGCTGGGCGAGCCGGAAGTTCACCGGCACCGGGCAGGCGCCGAGCTTCTGGCACCCGAACCACGACTCGACGACCTCGAGGCAGTTGTACATCAGGACCGCGACGTTGTCGCCGCGCTGGACGCCCCGCCGCGCGAGCGCGTTGGCAAGCCGGTTGGCCCGCTCTTCGAGCTCCGCGAAGGTGAGCGTCTTGTCCTCGAAAGCGAGTGCCGTCGTGTCGGGATACAGGCCGGCGTTGTTGGTAAGGAACTCGGGCAGGACGAGGCGGCGCGAGCGCTGCAGCGCGACCTGTTCTGGACCGGAGACCGTGGTTGCAGCAGTCATGCGGCGGTTCTACGCCCGCGGCCCCGCGCGCGGAACGGCCCGGCCACCGCGCGCTGTGGAGTTCTCCAAGCTGCGGGCGGCATCCGCGCGATCAGGTGCGGCCCGGCGGCGCCTCGCGGTCGCGGACCGCGGTCGCGATGAGGTCGACGCACGTCTCCAGCGAGAGCGCCGTCGAGTCGATGATCAAGTGGTACAGACGCGGATCGCGCGGGTCGACGCCGTAGAGGTGCTGGACGTACGCCGTCCGCGCCCGGTCGGTGCGTTCCAGCTGGCGCGCAGCCGTCTCCCGATCGATCCGCGCTCGGGACATCGCTGCCGCGATCCGCCGCTCGACGGGCCCGTCGAGGCGCACGTGAAGCGCCCGCTCATCGTCGCTCAGCACGACCGCCCCGGCGCGCCCGAGGACGACGCCGGCGCCGGCGGCGGTCAGGTCCGCGAGCGCGAGCTCGATCTCCTCGCGGAACGTGGCCTCGTCGAGCGTTCCGGCATCCGCCGGTGCTCCCCACGCGACCACGGCCGCCGCGAGGCCGGCGATGAGGCGGCTGCCCACGCTGGAGACCGAGTCCTCGGCGGCGAGCGCCTCGTCGAGCGGGATCGCCAGCCGCTCGGCCACCGCAACCGAGATCGCGCGATCGAGCAGCGGGACGCCGAGTCGGCGGGCCAGTGCGTCCGCGATCCGGCTGCCGCCGGCGCCGTACGTGGCCGACACGGTGACCAGTCCCACGCGACGCGGTCCCGGTGTCAGCCCGCCGACGGCGCTCCGGCGTGGGCATCCGGAAGCCGGCCCTCGAGCCGGAGGACGAGCAGCGCGAGCTGGGCGGTCAGCTGGTGATCGGCGTCGCAGAGGCGCAGGCCGGTCATGCCCTCGATGCGCGCCAGTCGATAGCGCACGGTGTTCTCGTGCACGCCGAGCGCGTGCGCCGAGCACCGCACGCTGCGGCCGTGCTCGAAGAACGCCCGGAGCGTGGCGAGCAGGTCCTCGACGCCGGGGCCGTCCTGCAACAGCGCGCCGAGTGCGTCCTGCACGAAGCGGTCGGCGTCGGTCCTGCTCGACGACGCGAGCAAGAGACTGGCCGGGCCGACGTCGCCCGCCGCGAGCACCCGGGTCCCCGAGTCGGCCGCGAACCCCTTCAGGCAGGCCAGCGCCTCCCTCGCCTCGCGGTACGCACGCGCGTACGCGGTCGAGCTGGTGCAGCAGCCGGACATCGTGGCGATCGTCCGGCGGCCTTGAACGAGCCCAGCGAGCGCGGCCTCGACGTGTGTCCGGGCGTCGCGCAGCGCTGTGCACGGATCGAGCTCGGCGCGCAACTCGAGCATCCCGAGCGTGCCCTCCGGCACGCCGGCGGCGAGGATCGCCAGGTCCGGGGCAACCCTTGCGAACACCTCGCAGAGCTGTGGCGCGGACGGGACCACGTCGTCCGCGTCGCATCCCGTTACGAGGCACAGGACGTGCGGTGCGTCGAGATCGACGCCCAGGAACCGGGCCCTGCGCTCGAGCGCCGCCGGCTCCCGGTCATTGCGGATCAAGTCGCCGACCAGCGCGGCGCGGGCGTCCCATTCCGCAGCCGCGACCCGGCGCTCGGCCGCAAGCACGAGGGCGATGCTCGTCGCCGCGCGGCGGGCGATGTGCCGGTCGAGCGGACCGAACGGCGGCGGATGCTCCATCACGACGACGTAGCCCCGCCGGTCGCGGCCGACCGTGACCGGCGTGACGAGAAGACGCTCGCGCCCGCCGGCGTTGCCGAGCGGGCCGAGGATCCCGCATTGCCGGCCGTTCAGTGCCGCGAGCGCGCCCGCGACGCTCGCGTCCTCTGCGTCCTGCGGCCCGAGCAGGTGGGGCACCGTCGCGTCGCCGTCGCTCGACGGCGTAGCGACGACGAGCGGCTGGAGCTCGGTGTCGTGAAGCGCTGCGGGCTTGCCGGTGAGCTGCGCCACCGCGGTCGCGAACTCACGCGGCCCGCCGTCCTCGATGACGATCTGGTCAAGCCATTCGTCGATCGCGGCCGCGCGCCGCAGGAGCGCGTTCTCACGTGCCGCCTCCGCGGCGGACGATCGCAGCAAGTCCGTCTCGGCAGCGTGCACGACGGCCATCGTCGCAAGCTCGTTGAACGCGCGCCCGACCAGATCGTCCTCGTCCGAGGTGACCTCGCCGATCCTCCGGGTTGCCGCACGCACGAGCGCCGCCGCGTCGTCCAGCGCGTCGGCGACGTCACCGAAGCGTACGAGCCGGGCGCGGCCTCGCACGAAGCGGCCCGGCCGCGGCCCCGTCGGCGCGTCGGTGGTCGGCGACGATGACGTCGACGTTCTCACCGCGCGCAACTCCGAACCGCACAACGGCGGAACACTCCATCGCCGACACGATCAGGTCTGTCTCCGCGCACGTGGACCGTTCGGACTGTGTTCCCTCGACAGTCGCGCTACCCGCCGCGGCCGCGCGCCTATCCGTTCCCGTGCGAACAGCCCGTTCGGCACCTTGGAGTTCTCGACAGTGGCGCTCGGGCGCGGACTTGGCGCGAGCGGCGTCGCGGGCAAACCTCCCTCTCCACGACGGTTCGACCGCTGACGGTTCGGGCAGGTCGCACGTATCTGCGAGGAGGACTAGATGAATTCAGAAGACCGCGACGGACCTCCCGTCGCAGGGCACGGGCGGCGGATTTCGCGGTCGGTCGCCATCGCCATGGCCGCGCTGCTCACCGTGTTCGGCCTGGTCGCGTGCGGCGGCGGCAACAAGAACAAGGGCCAGCAGGCCGGCAACGTCTCCAAGGCGTCCGGCAAGGAGCTCGTCAAGCTGCTGGGCTACACGAACAAGGACCTCAAGGCCCTCCAGGGCAAGACGATCAATCTCGGCGCGATCCTCGCCCTGAGCGGGCCGGAGAGCGCGCACGGAACGTCGATGCGCCGCGGTCTCGAGCTGGCGAAGAAGGACATCCAGGCCGCCGGCGGGCCGACGCTGAACATCAACTACCAGGACCACAAGAGCGCCGACCCGCAGGCCGGCGCGATGGCGGCGCGCACGCTCGGCGAGTCCGGGCACGCCGTCACGCTGACCTCCTACGAGTTCGTCTTCGGGGCGCAGCTGCCGGCGTTCAAGCGCTACAAGATGCTGGCGATCGATCCCGGCGGCGGGACCGGCGGCCTGTTCAACGGCCAGGACTTCGCGTGGGGGTTCCGCGGGATCGAGCCCGACGACGCGCTCAAGGGCGGCTGGCACTACATCAAGCAGACGCACCCCAACGTCAAGCGCGTGGGGCAGATCATCTGGGACCTGGGCGACGCGTTCGTCAACGCCCTGACCAAGAAGACCGGCGACGCGCTGAAGGCCAACGGGATGCAGCTCGTCGGCACGGTCCGCAGCAAGATCGGGACGACCGACTACTCCGACGCGATCTCGAAGCTGCGCGGCATGAACGTCGACGCCGTCCATCTGAACATGGCCGGGCTCGACCTTGCCTACTTCACCAAGCAGTGGAAGCAGGCCGGGCTCAAGCAGCCGGTGCTGGGCAACGAGTTCCTGCCCGAGATGCAGCCGATCGCCGGCAAGTCGTTCGAGGGCTACCTGTACGCGGTCGACTACTGGCAGCCGCAGGACGACCCGAACCCGCTGTCCAAGCTCTTCCAGAAGCACTTCAAGGAGAGCTACGGCAAGGCGCCCACCTCGTTCTACGAGGCCAACTTCTACGAGGCCGGCCTGGCCATCTGGGAGCTGGCGCGGCGCATCGCCGAGAGCGGCGGCGACCTCAGCAGCGGCCCGGCGTGGCAGAAGGCGCTGGAGCAGGACCCGACGTTCAAGAGCGTCTACGGCAGCGACCCGAACAAGGTCGGGATCATCAAGCTCGATCCCAAGACCCACAGCCCCGTGGTCAGGCCCGACGGCGTGTGGGAGATCCACAACGGCAAGCCCGTGCAGGTGGCGAGCTTCAACGTCGGCGGCGGGGGCTTCAAGGTCCTCAAGAAGGCGGCCTCGTCATGACGCATAGCGGGCCGGCGGGCTGAGGAGACGACATGGTGGTGGCGACGTTCCTGGGCATCAACTCGTTCCGCGAGGTCGCCCAGCTGTTCGTGAACGGGATCCTCAACGGCGCCGGGTACGGCCTGCTCGGCGCCGCGTTCGCCCTGATCCTCGGTACGACGGGACGGTTCCACTTCGCGCTGGCGCTCAACTACGCACTCGCCGGCTTCTTGACGGCGGTCCTCGAGTCCGACGCGGGCCTGCCGCTCGGGCCGGCCATCGTCGTCGGCCTCGCGGCCGGCGTGCTGCTCAGCGTGCTGTGCGAGGGGATCGTGTACCGCGCGCTGGCCAGCCGGGCGGGGGTCAGCACGCTGCTGTCGGTGTTCGTCGCGTCGCTGGGCCTGCTCATCGCCGGCCAGAACGCCATGAACCTCCTCTGGGGCTCGACGACGCGGTCGCTCACCGGCCTCAACGAGACCACCGTCCACATCTCGAGCGTCATCTTCTCCAGCTTCGCGCTGGCGCTCCTGATCGCGGCGCTCGTCCTGTGCGGCGGCCTGGAGGGCATCCTGCGGCGGACGGGGCTCGGGCGACAGATCCTCGCCGTGCGCGTCAACCCGCTGATGGCCAGCTCGGTCGGCGTGGACGTCGGTCGGATCTTCCTGATCGTCTTCGCGATCGGTGGCCTGCTGGCCGGGGTCGCGGCGATCTTCCAGGGCCTGCGCTTCGCCACCACCCCGGACATGGGGACCAAGCCGATCTTCTACGCCCTCGTAGTGGCCTTCTTCGCGGGGACGCACCGCGGCCCGCTGTTCCAGCTGGCCACCGGCATCGCGATCGGGATGGTCGAGGCCGAGAGCACGATCTGGCTCTCGGCCAAGCTGAGCAGCCTGGTCGTGTTCGGGCTGCTGCTGCTGTACCTGTCCGAGACCGAGATCCGTGCGACGCTGGAGCGCGCCCGCCGCCGGCGCCGCCGGCCGACGGCCACTGCTCGAGCCGCCGCCGGCACCGCGACCCTGCGCTGAGGACGGCATGACCTACTGGATCGACATCCTCGACCAGGCGCTGATCTTCTCGATCTTCGCCGTCTCGCTGAACCTCCTGATGGGCGTCGGCGGGCAGGTATCCGCCGCGCACGCGGCGTTCGGCGCCGTCGGCGGCTACGCCGCCGGCTACCTGTCGCAGAAGCACGGCGTGCCGTTCGGCGCGTGCCTGGTCATCGGGATGGTCTTCGCCACGGTCGTCGGCTTCCTTGTGAGCCTGCCTGCGCTCGGGCTGGCCGGCGAGTACCTGATCCTGCTGACGCTGACGGCGCAGACCATCGTGCTGGTCGTCATCTCCAGCGTCGGCGCGCTCGGCGGCGAGTTCGGGCTGGCCGAGATCAAGGCGGCCAACATCTTCGGCAAGGACCTCGTCCGCCCGACCGACTTCCTGCCATGGCTGGCGATCTTCGCGGCGCTCGTCTGGGCGGCGTGCTGGGCGATGGGTGCGTCGTCGTTCGGGCAGGTGCTGCGCGGCATCCGCGACGACGAGCTCGCGACGCAGGCGCTGGGCAAGAACACTTACCGCTACAAGGTCGCGGCGTTCGCGGTGACCGCTGGCCTGGCCGGGCTGGCCGGGGCGCTGCTCGTCTACTACAACGGCATCGCCGCGCCGGGCCTCTTCGGGTTCGACGTCTCGATGTCGATCATCGTGATGATCGTGCTCGGCGGCAGCGGCAACCTCGTCGGGGCGCTGCTCGGAACGGCCTTCGTCATCGGGTCGGTCGGGTTCTTCGAGAAGGCGATCAACCTCAACCCCGACAAGGCGAGCCTGACGCGGCTGATGGCCTACGGCATCGCGCTCGTCGTCGTCCTGTTCCTGCGGCCGCAGGGCATCCTCCCCGAGGGCGCCGGCAAGGCGCTGCGCCGGCGGCTGCGCGACGGGCGCGCCGCCGCGCCCGACGAGATCGCCGCCGCCGAACGGGCCGACGAGGAGCGGGAGACCGCGGCAGCCCAGGCGCCCGCCGCCGCGATGGCGCCCGCGGCCGCGGGCGGCGGCCACGACGGCCCCCCCGCGGCCCTCACCGTGGCGCAGCCCGCCGCGCCCGCGCCGGCGCCGACCGACGGACGCGGGGCGGTGCTCGAGCTGCGCGGGCTCGAGAAGGCGTTCGGCGGCGTGCGCGCGGTCCACGACCTCACGTTCTCGCTCCCGAGGGGGGAGACGACCGCGCTGATCGGCCCCAACGGCGCGGGCAAGACGACGATCTTCAACATGATCACCGGCGTGTTCCCACCCGACGCCGGGCATGTCTACCTGCGCGGCGAGGACATCACCGGCATGCCGTTGCACAGCGTCACCGGGCGCGGGCTGGCGCGCACGTTCCAGGACGTGCGGATCTTCGGACGCCTGTCGGCACGCGAGAACGTCGCGCTCGCCGTTCCGGCCAGCGCGAACGGGGCGGGCGTGCGCGAGCGCGTCGGCGAGAAGGCCGCCCGCGAGCGCGCGATGGAGCTGCTGAAGTTCGTCGGGCTCGAGCGCCAGGCCGAGGTGCCGGTCGCCGTGTTGCCCTATGGCGACCAGAAGCTCGTCTCGCTCGCCCGCGTCCTGGCGACGGGCGCGGAGGTGGTGCTGCTCGACGAGCCGGCCTCCGGCATCGACGCCCGCTGGCTGGAGACGACGCTCGGCCTGATCGGGGAACTGCGCGCCGAAGGGCGGACCGTGTGCATCGTCGAGCACAACCTCGAGGTGGTCGAGCGGCTCGCGAGCCATGTCGTCTTCCTCGAGCAGGGCACCGTGACCGCCGAGGGCACCATGGACGAGCTGAAGTCCCAGGAGCGACTGGTGGAGGCGTACTTTGGCATGGCCTGAGGAAGCGTCCGGCAACGGCGCAGTGCTGGAGGTCGAGAACCTCCGCGCCGGCTATGGGCCGCAGACCGCCGTCTTCGGCGCCGACCTGCGCATGCGTCGAGGCGAGGTTGTGGCGCTGATGGGCCACAACGGCGCCGGCAAGACGACGACGGTCAAGTCGATCTTCGGCCTCGTCAAGCCCCGCGGCGGCACGATCCGCTACGAGGGCGGCGACATCGGCGGCTCCCGGCCGCGCGACAACGTCGCCAACGGGATGTCGTTCACCCCGGCGGAGCAGTTCGTGTTTGCCGACCTGTCCGTGCGCGACAACCTGCGGCTGGGCGGGCTGAGCAACCAGTCCGCGGAGCGGCGCGAGGCGCGCATGGAGCAGGTGCTCGAGCTGTTCCCGATCCTGGGCGAGCGCGCCAACCAGCGCGCCGGCACGTTCAGCGGCGGCCAGCAGCGCATGCTGAGCATCGGCATCGCGCTGATGTCCGATCCCCGACTCATGCTGCTCGACGAGCCGTCGCTGGGCCTGTCGCCGGCCGTGGTCGACCAGATCCTGCGCACGCTTCGCGAGCTGGCGAACTCCGAGTCGATGACCGTGCTGCTCATCGAGCAGAACATGAAATACGCGCTCGAGGTCGCCGATCGCGTCGTGATCATGCACCGCGGCCGCACCACGCTCGACGCCACGGCCGACGAGATGCGCGAGCGCGGCACGTGGTGGGACCTGTTCTAGGCGACCCGGCGAGCTCCTACGAGGACCTGACCTACGTGGTGCGCGACCACGTAGGCATCATTACGCTCGCGCGTCCGCAGGTGCACAACGCGCTGCGGATGCGGTCTTACCGCGAGCTCGAAGACGCCGTGCGCAGCACCCAGGCGCGCGTGCTCGTCATCACCGGCGCGGACCCGTCCTTCTGTTCAGGCGACGACGTCCGCGAGCTCATGGCTCCGGGCGCCCCGCTGCCCGACCAGCTGCGCGCGCCGGCGATCACGCCGGCCGCTGCGGCCTTGTTGTCCACGGACGTACCTGTGATCGCCGCGGTCAACGGCGCCGCGCTCGGATGGGGGATGGAGCTCGCACTCATGGCCGACATGCGCGTGGCGTCCGAGCGGGCGCGCTTCGCCGAGCTGTTCGTCAGGCGCGGGCTTTGCTGCGACGTTGCCGGTCTCGGCCGGCTCGTGCAGCTGGTGGGACGTGAGCGGGCGTCGGAGCTGCTCTTCACCGGCCGCGAGGTCGGCGCGGAGGAAGCCGCGCGCATCGGGCTCGTCTCGCGCGTCGTCCAGCACGGGCGGCTCATGCCGTCGGCGCTCGAGCTCGCCGACACGATCGCCGGCAACCCTCCGCTTGCGGTAATGAGGCTCAAAGCCGGCCTGCGCCGCGCGCTCGACCCGGATTGGCGCGACCTCGGGCGCTGGGTCAGCGCGACGCTCGCCGAGCTGTTCGCAACGGAGGACCACCGGGAGGGCGTCCAGGCCTTCCTCGACCGACGGGCTCCGGTCTTCCGCGCGCGTTGATCACGCGGCGACGTCCGAAGGGACCATGGCGGCGAGCCGCCCGGCGATGACGTCCTCGGCGTCGCGCACGATGCGCTCGACGACGTCGGCGACGGTCGGGATGCGTCAGCGCCGTCAGGAAGCCGAGTGCGCCCATAGCCGCGGGCACGAAGCGGTCTTGTACGTTCGAACAGGGGCCGGCGCGCACGACCCTCCGTGAGCCGACCGGTTAGAGAAGCTGACAAGCCTCCCCTGACGAGCCACGGGCGTGTCGGCGGCGGCGGCTTACAGTCGAACGGTCCTGGTCACCAGGAGGCGGCCCATGGGTCCTGATGCCGGCTTTGCGCCGAAGCCCCCGTTCGACGACCCCAAGGCGGCGACGTCCGCGTATCGCGCCGCAGCGCAAGCTTTCGGCGAGGTCGCCGGTGCGCTCAACGAGACGCGCGACCGCGACACGCTGCTGCGACTCATCGGGAGGCACATCTGTCAACTGGTCGGCATCGAGCGCTGCAGCGTGTACCTGCGCGACGACGAGACTGGGCTCTATCGCGGGCAGGCCGGTTGGAGCCCGGCGTGGGAGCGAGGAGACGAACCCGACGCCCAAGAGCGCATCAAGCGCCTCGTCGCCGGGACCGAGGCTGACGAGTTCACGCGCGAGATCGTCACGACGCGCCGGCCCGTCGTCGTTGCCGACACGCACTCGGACCCGCGGCCCATCCGCTCGGCGATGCTCTCGTGGGGCATCCGCTCGATCCTCGGCGTCCCGATGGTCCTCCGCGGCGAGGCCATCGGCATCATCTTCCTCGACAACGCGGACGAGCCGCACGTCTTCACCTCGACGGAGGGCGAGATCGCCGCCACGTTCGCCGACCTCGCCGCGGTCGTGATCTCGCAGGCGCAGATGACCGGGCGCCTGCGGCGCAGCCTTCACACCGTTGCGCGACAGAACGAATTGCTGCGTCGCGCCGCCGAGATGGACGAGACGCTGACCGGGCTCGTCCTCACCGGTGCCAGCCTCGGGCAGATCGCTGAGGCGGTCACGAAGCTCACCGGCAAGCCGTGCGAGATCTACGGCGCCGACCACCGGCGGCTCGCAGCGGCTTCGCCCGCGACGCCGCGTGGCGAGCCCCAGCCGCGCACGTTCGATGCCGGCGTGCGGTCGCACCCGGCCGTTCGCGAAGCGTTGGAAGGGCTCGACGACAGAGAGAGCGGCGTCGTAGGGCCTCTGCCCGAAGCCGGGCTGACGCATCGCTACCTGCTCGCGGCGATCGCGACCCGCGACGACCTCTGGGGCTCGCTTGTCGTTGTCGAGCACGGCTCGCGCTTCGGCCCGCTCGATGCGCATATCGCGCGCCGAGCGGCCGCGAACGTCGCGCTCGAGCTCGCCGCGGAGCGGCGAGCAGCGCGCGCAGAGTGGGACGCTCGCGGCTCGCTCGCCGGGCAGCTGATCCGTGCGACCAGCGACTTCGGGGCGATCACGCGTCGCGCGCAGTACCTCGGAGTCGACCTCCGCGCCCCGCACGTCGTCTGCATCGTCGGTACGCGGTCCGACGCTGGTCTCCCGGCCGTCGCCGACGTCGCGGCCGCGTTCGCGCAGCGGGAGCGCCGCGTCCTCGCGACGGCCGTCGCGGAGGGCGTTCTCGTGATCCTGCCGCTCGATGCCGACGCACCACCGCTCGAGGCAATGGCCGCTGCGCGGGACGACGTGGAGCAGGCGCTCGACCGGTTCCGGACCGAGGCGCCGCTTGTTGCCGGGATAGCTTCGCGATGCACGGATGCCTCGCACTACGTGCGGGCCCATGAGGAAGCGCGGCAGGTCATGCGCTGCGTCCAGGCGTTCGCGGGCGGCGACCGGTCACTCGTGCTCGCGGCGGAGGACCTGGGCGCCGGACGGTTGTTCCTCGCCTCGTCGAGTCGCGCGGAGGCGGAGCGCTTCGCCGATGATGCGCTCGGGGCCCTGCTTCGCCTCGAGAACGACGCGAAGGGTGATCTCTTGCACACGCTGGCGGTCTTCTTCGACAGCTCCCGAAGCGTGCGCAACACTGCGCTGGCACTCGGCGTCCACGAGAACACGATCCGCTATCGCCTGGCGCGCATCCACGAGCTCACGGGGCTCGCGGTTGGTTCCGACTCCGCCGACGATCTGACCGCACATGTCGCGCTCCTGGTACTGCGGCTGGGGCGTCTCGCTTGAGGCACTTCCGTCGACGCCTGCGGCAGCGCGGAGCCCTGTAGGGGTCAACAGTCTCGACTGCGCAGTCTTTTCGAAAGACTGACGCTGGGCGAGGAGACTTGTTGCGCCAGGCCCAGGTACCGGGACAACTACATATCCCCTCTCCCAGAACGGGCCGTCTCTACGGCCCGTTCTTTTCGGCCGAGCGCCGACCGAGTGCCCAGACCCGAGGGCCGCAGTTCTCTAGGTGGGCTTTCGCCGGACTTCCGAAGTGGACCCACCGTTCATCTGAGGCTTGTGGGTCCTTTGTGGGTCCCTTCTGGGTCCCCGCCTGACCTCTTCCGAGCCGCGAGAAGCGATCGGCCGGCGCCCGAGTGCCGATAGCTACGCGGAGCGGGCGGTCCGTTTCGCGTGACCTCTTCCTGTGTTGAGAAGGGCCACCCCAACCCCCGGCGGTCCACTGCGAGGCCCTGGTGACGATCCGACCTCACTCGACGAGGTAGGTCTCGTAGGTCACGCCCGCGGCGGTGCGGGCGCCGACGGCGATGAAGATGCCCTTGTTGAGCCGGTCGAGGCCGGGCGCCGCCGCCTCGATCAGCGTCGCCGTGCGAAACGTGTATTCGGCGGCGTCGACGTCCTCGCCCCGGCCGAGGCGCGCAAGGACCGCGGCGGACCCGTGGCGCACGCCGCGCGATCGGACGTAGAGCAGGTCGCCGGCGTCGGTGCGCAGCGTGTAGCGGATGTCGCCC
>VAWY01000285.1 GCA_005888335.1 Actinomycetota bacterium | reverse complement strand
CTCAAGACGTTCGACCTGCGCGACCGCGAGCTGCCCCTCACCGTCCACGGCCCGGCGCCGCTGCGCGAGCTCATGCAGGTGATGCGGATCGTCTACGGGCGGCTGGGCTACGAGCTGCGCATCGCCGAGGTCGCGCCCGGCGACGCCGTCGAGCGCGACGGCTACCGCGTCCACGCGATCAACGCCGCCCACCGCGGGCCGGCGCTGTCCTACGCGCTCGTCGAGGACGCCCGCCCGGGCCGCTTCGACGCCGAGCTCGCCGAGCGCCTCGGCGTCACGCCCGGTCCGGACTTCGGGCGCCTGCAGCGCGGCGAGACGGTCGCCGGCGTGCGCAGCGAGCAGGTGGTGGGGCCCGAGCGCCCGGGGCGCAAGGTCGTCATCTCCGGCGACACGCGCCCCTCGTCGCTGCTCGCCGTGGCCGCCCACCAGGCCGACGTGCTCGTCCACGAGGCGACCTTCGCCGAGGAGGAGGCCCAGCGCGCGCGGGAGACCGGCCACTCCACCGCCCGTGAGGCCGCCGAGCTGGCCCGCGACGCCGAGGTCCGGCTGCTCGCGCTCACGCACCTGTCGACGCGCTACGGCGGCGGCGAGATCCGCGACGAGGCGCGCGCGGTGTTCCCGGCCACCGAGGTCCCGCGCGACTTCGACGCCATCGAGATCCCCTTCCCGGAGAGGGGCGAGCCCGAGCTCGTGCGCTGGGCGGACGCGCAGCAGCGGCCGGCTCCGGCCTGAGCGCCCGGTCGAAATCCGGTCTGACCGGGCGCGCTGCTAGGTTGCCTGCCGACATCGCACGCTCCTTTAACCAGGTCCCGTGAGGCCAGGAAGGACGGTATGGACCCACCTGAGAAGGTCGTCCTCGACCGCGACGACATCCGTCGCACGCTCGTACGCATCGCGCACGAGGTCGTCGAGAAGAACGCTGAGCCCGAACGGCTCGCGATCGTCGGGATCCATCGTCGCGGGGCGATCCTCGCCGCGCGGCTGACCCGCCTGGTCGCCGACCTGCTCGACGCCGACGTGCCGCTCGGCGACCTCGACATCTCCTTCTATCGCGACGACCTGGCCAGCCGCCCGGAGCAGCCCGTCGTCCACGCCTCGCACGTCGACTTCCCGGTCGACGAGCGCACCGTCGTCATCGTCGACGACGTCCTCTACACCGGCCGCACCGTCCGCGCCGCCATCGAGGCGCTGTTCGGCTACGGGCGGCCCGCGCGCGTCCAGCTCGCCGTGCTCGCCGACCGCGGCCACCGCGAGCTGCCGATCCGCCCCGACTACGTCGGCAAGAACCTCCCGACCGCCCGCAGCGAGCGCGTCAACGTGCGCGTCGAGGAGCTCGACGGCGTCGACGAGGTCACCATCACCGATCGCGCGGAGGTCGCGAACACCCCGTCGAACGGTTCTGTCCACCGAAGCTCGGAAGGGGTGTTCGAGGCCTAGATGCGCCACCTGCTCTCCATCGCCGACCTCGACCGCGACGGCATCGAGCGGATCCTCGCCCGCGCGGCGAGCTTCGCCGAGGTCTCCGGGCGCGAGATCAAGAAGCTGCCGACCCTGCGCGGGCGGCGCGTGATCAACCTCTTCTACGAGGCCTCGACGCGGACGCGCTCGAGCTTCGAGATCGCCGCGCGGACGCTCAGCGCCGACGTCACCAACGTCGTCAGCTCGGGCTCGAGCGTCGAGAAGGGCGAGTCGCTCAAGGACACCGTCCAGACGCTCTCGGCCTACGACCCGGCGGCGATCGTCATCCGCCACCCGCACGCGGGCGCGGCGGCGCTGGTCGCGCGCTGGACGCCCGCCGCCGTCGTCAACGCAGGCGACGGCAAGCACGAGCACCCCACGCAGGCGCTGCTCGACGTCTTCACGCTCACCCAGCGTCTGGGCTCGCTCGAGGGCCGGCGCATCTGGATCGTCGGCGACGTTGAGCACTCGCGCGTGGCGCGCTCGAACATCCTCGCCTTCGCCAAGCTCGGCGCGCACGTCACGGTCTGCGGCCCGCCGACGCTGATCCCGCCCGGGATCGAGGCGCTGGGGTGCGACGTGCGCTTCACGCTCGACGAGCTGCGCCGCGCCGACGTCGTGTACGCGCTGCGCATGCAGCACGAGCGCATGCGCGCGAGCTACGTGCCGTCGCTGCGCGAGTACGTCGCCCGCTACCAGATCAACGGGCGGCGCCTGCACCCGCGCCAGATCCTCATGCACCCGGGACCGGTCAACCGCGGCGTCGAGCTGAGCGGCGACGTCGTCGACTCGCCGCAGGCCGTCATCACGGCGCAGGTCGAGGCCGGAGTCGTCGTCCGCATGGCCGTCCTCTACGAGCTGCTCGCCGGCGTCCGCGCTCCGGCGCCGGCGCCGGCGCCGACCCCGCAGCTGGCATGAGGTCGGCGCTCGTCTCGATCCCGACGCCGCCCGCCGACCTGCTCGTGCGCGGGGCGCACGTGCTCGACCCGCGCAGCGGGCTCGACGAGCCCGCCGACGTGCTGGTCCGTCGCGGCCTTGTCGCCGAGATCGGCGCGCCGGGCTCGCTGCGCGCGCCCGAGGGCGCCGAGCTGCTCGACGGCGCCGGGCGCACGCTGACCCCTGCGTTCGTCGACCCGCACGTCCACCTGCGCACGCCCGGGCAGGAGTACAAGGAGGACCTCGAGACCGGGACGCGGGCGGCCGCCGCCGGGGGCTTCTGCGCGATCGTCGCGATGCCCAACACCGACCCGGTCCTCGACGACGCCGCGCTGCTGCGCTCGCTGCGCGAGCAGGCCGAGCGCGAGGCGCGCGTCCCCGTGGGCTTCCTGCCCGCCATCACGCGCGGCCTGGCCGGCGAGACGCTGACCGAGATGGCCGAGCTGCGCGACGAGGGCGCGCTCGGCTTCACCGACGACGGCCGGCCCGTCGTGAGCGCCGGCATGCTGCGCCGCGCGCTGCGCTACCAGCGCCTGTGCGGCGGCGTGCTCGCCCTGCACGAGGAGGACCCCTCGCTCTCGGCCGGCGGCGTGATGCACGAGGGCGAGGCCAGCGCGCGCCTCGGCGTGTCGGGCATCCCGTCGCTGAGCGAGGCGACGATGGTCGCCCGCGACGCCGCGCTGGCCCTCGACGAGGACGGGCGCGTGCACTTCCAGCACCTCAGCGCCCGCGAGTCGGTGGAGGCGGTCGCCGCGGCCAAGGTGGCCGGCGCCCGCGTCACCGCGGAGGTCTGCCCGCACCACCTGACGCTCACCGACCACGCGGTCCTCGAGCTCGACACCCGCCTGAAGATGAACCCGCCGCTGCGCTCCGAGGCCGACCGCCGCGCGCTGATCGCCGGCCTGCGCGACGGCACGATCGACTGCGTGGCCACCGACCACGCGCCGCACGCGCGCGACGAGAAGGAGGTCCCCTTCGAGGAGGCACCGTTCGGCACGACCGGGCTGGAGACCGCGTTCGCCGCGCTGCACACCGAGCTCGTGCTGCCCGGGGTCCTGCCGCTGGCCCTGCTCGTCGAGCGCATGACGGCCGGAGCGCAGGTCATGGGCCTGCCCGTGCCGCGCATCGCCCCCGGCGACCCGGCCAACCTCGCGCTCGTCGACCTGCGCGCCCGCTGGACGGTCGGCGAGCACGGCTACGAGAGCCGCTCGGACAACTCCTGCTACGCAGGCCGGACGCTGAGCGGGCGTGTCCTGCTCACCGTGGCCGCCGGCGCGGTCGCGTACCGCGAGCGCGCCTTTGCTCTGAGCGCCGCTTGAGCATGACCGCCTACGTGCTCCTCGAGGACGGCACGCGCTTCGACGGCGAGGCGTGCGGCGCGCCGGGCGCCGTGACCGGCGAGGTCGTCTTCAACACGGCGATGTCGGGCTACCAGGAGTCGGTCACCGACCCCAGCTACCGCCGCCGGCCGAGGCGATGGAGTCCGACGCGATCCACGCGCGCGGGGTGATCATGCGCGCGGCGATCAACCGCGAGGACGCGCCCGGCGCCGAGGGCGGCTGGCTGGACTGGCTGCGCGACTGCGGCGTCCCGGGCATCACCGGTGTCGACACGCGCGCGCTGGTGCGCCACATCCGCGACGCCGGCGCGATGCGCGGCGGCATCTTCCCGGGCGCCACACCCGAGCCCGAGGCGCGCGAGCGCGTCCACGCCGAGGCACCGATGACCGGTCTCGA
>VAWY01000008.1 GCA_005888335.1 Actinomycetota bacterium | reverse complement strand
GAGAACGAGGAGACGGCGTGCTCCGCTTTCGGCGACGAAGAGGCGGTCGTCGACGTCGACCGCGAGCCCCCGCGGCTCGCGCAGCGGCGGCACCGGCTCGGCAGGCGCGAAGTCGCCGACCGGCGCCGACGGAGAGGGCCCGATCAGGTCGGACGGGCTGGGACGCCCGGTGGTGTGGCCCCACGCATCGGCGGGCGACCAGAGCGAACGCTCGACCTCGCCCCGCTCCGGGTCGCTGCGATAGAAGCGGCACTCGGCGTCGAATGCGAGCCCGGCCGCGAGCTTTGGAGCGGCGGTCGGGGCGTCGTCCGGCTGCACCGGCTGGAAGCCGAGCTCGATGCCCTCGTCACCGCCGTGGAGCCGCGTCTGCCAGTGGGCGCAGCGCACCCACTGGTCGTCGGTCTGCATGAGCGCGAACGGACGCAGCCCGGGCATCAGCATTGATCCTTGATCGTCGGGACCGGGACCGGCTTTTTCGCGGGCGGCGGCGCCGGTGCGGCGCCCGGATCGAGCGGAGGCCCGTCGACGACGCTGATCTCGGTCAGCTCCACCACCTCGTCGACCGCCAGCGCGACCGAGCCTTCCACCCACGTGGCTCCGTCCGCAGCGAGCGACGCGACGCGTAGACCCTGCAGGAACTCGACGCCGTCGACCTGCAACGCCGCCGCCTCGAGCTCGGGGCCGTGCACGCGGCGACCGAGCGGCCAGCCGCCGCCGTCGGGACCGAACGGCGGCAGCGGCGCGAGGTACTGGCGGATCGCCAGCTCCGCCCAGCGGCGAACGGCCTCGACGCCGAAGCCCGGTTTGACAGCGACGCCGACGGCAACGGAGACCTTCCGGTACGTCGGCGGGATCACGTAGAGCTCGGTGGTGACGAGGCGTCGCGCGTCGAGCCATTCGCACACCGCCCGCAGCAGCGTCCGGTCCGGGATCGGAGCGTTCGGATGCTTGCGGTCCTCCCGTGGCCAGACGACGACGGTGACGACACCGGCGGCGTCCTCGATCCGCGTGCGCGGATGGAAGCGCGGCAGGCATTCCGCCCGACCGACACCTGCTCCCGGCGTTGCGAGCGCGAGCTCGCGAAAGTCATCTGCCGTGACGGCGCGGTCGCGCCGCCGCAGCTCGCCCGGCACCCGCTCGAGTGCCGCAGCGATCGTCTCACCGTCCGCGCCGCCTGCGGCGGCGAGCGGGTTGCTCACCTTCGCGGTCGCGGGTCCTTCGAGCTTCGAGATCGCGGCAGCTGCGACGTTTCCGACCGCGCCGCCGCCGTAGCGGTAGCCGGTTGCGCGGATGCGCTGGCCGATCTGCGGAGCGCGCCCGCGTACGCCGTTGCCGAACTTGACCACGCCCGCCTCGGCGTCGAGCGTGTAGACGCGGTCGTCCTCGCCGCTCGCGAGGAAGTCCTCCACGGCAGTCCAGGACTGCCACGTGTCCGGCTGCTCTTCGACCTCAACGACGAGCGTGCCGTCGATCACCGGGCTGTGCACGAGCGGATAGCGCTGGTCCGCGTCGCCGGTGCCGGTGCCGAGGAACTCCGGCAGTGCACGCGCGGTCTGCTCCGTCTCGGCTGCGTTCGCTCCGATCCACGTCACGGAGCCGACGCGGCTCCCGTCTTCGCGGAAGGCGCGCACCCAGAAGAGCACCTTCGCAGCCGCTTCGGCGTCCTCGAGCTCCGGAGGGAGGTCACCGGTGCCGGCGAGGTCGAGCGCCGGGGGCGGGAAGTCACCCATGTTCGTGAGCTCGCGCGGCAGCTGCAGGCGGACGACTCCCTGCTGGGAGAGCCCGCGCGTCGTGTCGCCGACGAGCTGCAGCGTCTTGTAGACCGGAGTGTCCCGGTCGACGCGGCCGGTGGAGATCTGCCACGTGAGCGGCGGGCTGCGGCGCGTCGCGCCGAAGCCGAGGCACGCGTCGACCTCGCTCGCGTTCGCGACCGGCTCGTCCGGTGCGAAGCCGACGTTGAGGATCCCCTCGCGCATCAACGCGAGCTGCGCCGCCTTCGCGGTCGCGTCCTTGTCGGGCCCGACGACGGCGGCCCAGACGATCCCGTCGACGGCCTGCCGGAAGTCGACGGGCAGCGCGTCGGGTGCCGCCGGATCGGCCGGCACGAGCTTGTTGACGTAGAAGACGGCCTCCTCGTCGTCTGCGAGCTCGAGCGCGTCGAGCGCACGCGCCGCGAACGCCTGTGCCTCGTCGTTGTCCGGCAGCGCGCTCGCGGCCCGCGCGACCCCGACGAGCGTCACCGGCCAGGCGTGCACTTCCGTCTTGGTCTCGAACGCGACCGAGCCCGCGCGCAACGGCGTCGCGAGCTCCACGAGCTCGCCCGCGGGCACCTTCGTCTCGAGTGCGACGAGCGCTTTCGCCGGCTGCGCGGCGCGCAGCGGGATGTCGAGGAGGCGCAAGAACTCGAGATACGTCGACTCCGGAATCTGGTTGAAGCGAAACAGCAGGTTCTCGCCGAGAAACGCGAACAGCTCGAGCAGCGCGATCCCCGGGTCACTCGCGTTGTGATCCGTCCACTCCGGCGCGTAGACCGGGATGCGGCGGACCAGCTCGTCGCGCAGCTGCTGGTACGAGCGGTCGTCGAGGATCGGCGTCGGCAGCGGCACCGCTACTCCAGGGAGAACGGGTAGACGAGGTTGTCCGGGCGGCCCGTGCGCAGGTGCACGTACGAGATCGCGATCTCGACGAGTGACGGGTCGTCGCCGGCGATGACGTCGATCCGAGTCGTCTTGATGCGCGGCTCCCAGGCGGCGAGCCCCTGCTCCACGTCGCGCTTGATCTGCGCGCGCGTCGAGACCGTGTTCGGCTGCGCGAGATAGCGGCGCAGGCCGCAGCCGAACGTCGGGCGCATCACGCGCTCGCCCGGGTCCGTGTCGAGGATGATCCGGATCGACTGCCGCACCTTGTCGGGGCCGTCGACGTAGGGCAGGCCGTGCACAAGCGGATCCACGGCCACCGGGAACGTCCAGCCCCTGCCGAGGTGGGCGAGGCTCGTCATGCGACGGCCACCTCCTCCTCCCACTCGAGGCTGGGGTCGCCTTCACCCCACGGCGCGTCGGCGAGGGGCGGGCCTTCGGGCGGGTCGTCCGCCGCCGGCGCCGCGCCGAGGTTCACGCTCACCGAGTCGGCGAAGTCGGCGAGCGCATCGGCGCCGAACACGGGCGGCGGCCCGAGCATCCTGTCGCCGACGCCGTGCTTCGTGGTGTCCGTCCCCGAGGCGTTGAGACCGGTCTTGATCGTGCCGATGGCTACCGACAACTCGACCGACGGGAGCTGGAGATCGACGTCCGTGACGCCGTGCAGCTCCGCGGTCACACCGGCGCTGATCGAGATCTCGGGCGGGATGCAGAAGCGCAGCTTGAGCAGCGCCCAGAGCCCGAAGATGAGCACGACGATCGGCAGGAAGAGCTGGAACACGAACGTCGCGACGATCGTGATCAACGGAATCGAGAGATGGCAGAACCCGGGGCCGCCGAGCGTTCCGCCCGTCGGCAGCCCGCCGGAGACCTGGATGTTCAGCTTCGAGCCGGCAGGCGTGACCATCTTCACGGGCGCGGCCTTCGCCCGCTGCGGGCCCTTCACCGGCAGCGCTGCGGCCTGCGCCGTGAGCGCCGGGATGTCCGGCAGCTGGATCGTCACGGGCCGGTTGCTCGTCCCGTCGAGGTCGAAGTGCGACGCGATCCGGTAGATCTCGGTCGGCTCGCTCCAGACGAGCTCGCCCTTGCAGTCGTTGCGCTCGCCGGTGCGCGGGCAGCGAGGGTCATGGCGGCGGACGAAGCAGCGGATCTCGTAGCAGCTCGCGTCGTCGAAGCGCGCGTGGCCGTGCGCGTCCGTGTCGGCGCTCGCGGTCGCGACCAGGCCGTAGTACATGGCGCGGCCGGCGGCGGCGTGGTGCTCCGCGCGCGGATCGGGGATCAGCCGCAAGAGCGGGAAGATCGACTCGGAGACGGCTTGCGGGTCCTCCGGCACCGCCTGCCAGGAGCCGACCTTGTCGAGCGACGACGGAATCCAGCCTTCGACGAGGTCGACCGCGCCGGACGCGCGCAGGAACTCCTTCAGCTGCACGCGCTCGTCGACGAGCGCGCGCGTCAGCTCGACCCGCTGACGTGCGACCGCCTCACAGGCGGCGGGACGCCGCAGGACGGCGATCCGCGTCGCCGGCTCGATCCGGTCGACCTGCGCGAGGCGCGCACGGCGCGCCGCGATCCGTTGCAGCCGCGCCGCCGTCTCCCGCCGGATCGGCTGCGGCACGTTGCACGCGCGACGGCGGACGACGAAGCCGGTCTCGCAGACCTCGGCGGGATTCGCGTTTGGGAGGCCGGCGACGTCGCAGTGCAGCTCGCAGACGATTAGGTAGAACCGCTTGTGCGCGTCGAGGAAGAGCTTCCGGGTGCCGGAGCGGACGAGCACGGCGCTCGAGAGCCGCTTCGGCAAGCCCGACGGCGCGAGCGGCGACTGCAGCACTGCGACACGATCCTCGTCGGTGAATTTCAGCGAGTGCTGCGGATCCTTGAGGAAGGCGTTGACGAGGTCCGACGTCTCGTACTTCTGCAGCACGGGCCGCGTCTCACGCGGCGGCCCGCCCTGGCGCGCCCAGCGGTACCACGGTGCGACCAGCAGCCAGGGATGCTGGCCGCTCACCAGATGTTCCCCGCCCCTGGGGTGTACGACGGCGAGACGACGCCGGCGCTGCAGATGACGGTCGTGCAGTTGATCAGCCCGTCGAACGTGGCCGTCGGCGCGTGGACGTTCAGCGCCGCAGCCGTGATCTCCACCGTCGCGTTCGCGGTGATCGAGACCTGCCCGGCGGCGTTCATCGTGATCATGCAGCCGTTCGCGTGCTTCAGCTGCACCTGCTGCACCGCGTCGTCGAGCACGAGCAGATGGCCGCTCTGCATCGAGAGCGTCACCTTCGCGGCGCCGTCGGTGTCGTCGAACTCGAGCTTGCTTCCCGATCGCGTCTTGAGCAGCCGAATGTTGTTCGGGGCAGCCGGCGCCTCCGGGAGCGACTCGCGGCCGTTCCAGCACGCACCGACGATGTACGGCCGGCTGAGGTCGCCTGCCTCGAACGCGACGACGACCTGCGTGTCGACCGAGGGCAGGATCTCGAGACCCTGGTCGTCATCGGCATAGGGAGTGATCAGCGTCGCCCACGCCCTCACGTCGTCGCCGAGCATCGGCAGCTTCACCTGGATGCGACCGAGCGACTTCGGGTCGACGATGTCCGTGACGATCGCCGGGTACAGGCCGAAATAGCGCGCAGCGTCGCCGTCGGGCGGGCGGGGGGTCATGCGTTCACCGTCGCCCGCTCGGCCTCGAACATCGTCCGGTGGCCGCTCCGCAGGTCGTACGCGTGGGCGACGCGGGTGACGTAGTACCCGTCGCCTTCGAACGGCCGTCCGACAGCCTGCAGCGTCAGGCGGCTGCCGACGACGAGGTCGGGCGTGCCGCTCGTCGTACCGACGGCGGTGACGAACGCACGGCCGCGATGCAGCATCTCGCCCTTTGCAAATGCACGGGCTTCGGTGGCAGCGATCGGGACGTCGCGGACGCGTTGCGACACGCGCTCGCCGAGCGCCGACTCGAGCACGCTCGGCCCCGTGCGGCCGCCGGAGATCTCGGCCTGCAGCGCTTCGTTGCCGGACTCCTCGTCGATCGCGTCGCGCTGCGTCGCGTCGTAACCGGTCACCTTCACCTTGGTGCGCTGGTGCGCCAGATCCGCGCGTAGCTCGACGGCGATGAGGGTGTTGCCGTTGACGAGCGTGATCGTGGTGCCCGTGCGATTCGGGCGCGTCTTGAAGTAGAGCTTCGTGTCGTCGCACCAGACCTCGGCGGCGACGCGCGCGGCTCGTTCGCGCAGGAACGCGAGATCGCTCTGGTTCCATTGCTGTACGACGTCGTATGTCGGCCCGTCGGCGGCGGTGTCCGGCTGGAGGCCGTGCTCGCCCGCAAGTGCGGACGCGATGTCGGCGTCGCTCATGTTCAGGTACGTCTTTGCGCGCCGCGTCATGCGAAGCTGCATCAGCTTGTCCTCGGCGAACACGGTGACGTTCGCGGCCTGGCTCTCTCCGTGGACCGCCTCGAGCGCCGAGATCGTGCCCTTGAAGATCGTGCGTTCGTTGCCCGTGGGCCCGATCGAGACCTCGAGCTCCTTGCCGAAGTCGAGAATGCTGCCGTCGAGGTACTGCGAGTCGTCGACCTCGCCGGTGTCGTTCGCTCCCACGCCGAGGAACGTCGCCTGCAGCGACTTCAGGCCGGCGGTCGTCTCCTCGACGTCGAGCCGCAGGAGATCCCGCGCGAGCTGGCCCTTCGTCGAGCCGTCCACCTTGAAGACGGGAGCGACCGACGCGAAGAGAGGATCAGTCACTGTACGCCTCCGCACGGGTGCGCAGCGCGTCGCGTTGCACGCGCTCCCGGAGCGCGCGATAGCGCGCCTGCTCCTGCCAGACGGTCGAGGCCGAATCGCCGCGAGTCGCCGCCTGCTGCGTCGCCCCGGCCGTCTGCGCGTCTTCGGTCACGACCTCGGACGTCAGCTCGTCGATGCGCACCGCACTCACCGGCAACCGCCTCCGCAGCCGCAACTGCAGCCGGGTCCGTCGGTGTGCGCCCCCGACGGCGCGACCGCAGGCAGAGCCGTCCACGGCGGGGCCGTGGGATCGCGAACGAGCGGAACCGCGATCGGGTCGCGCTCGCGCGCGCGCACGTTGATCCAGCCGCTCGTCGCTGCGCCGCGTTCCGCCGCGGCACCCTCGATGCGCGGGCGCAGCGGGATGCCGAAGCCGAACGACGTCGCGCGGGGATCGGCGAGCGGCCGCGCGGGCGCCGGCGGCGCCTGCGCGCCGGGCGCCGGGAGCCCTTGCGTTGCGAGCCGCGGATGTGGCTGGTCCGGCGCCGCCGGCCGCGGCGAGACGGCGGCTCCCGGCACGGGCGAGGGCGAGGCCGCGAACGCCGCCCGCGTCTGCGCGGCGGCGTCCGACGCCTTGGCGATCTCGACGGACTCGACCGCGGCGCGCACGCCTCCGCCCGCGGCGAGCGCGAAGCCGGCCTGGGCCGGCGTGCCGCCCCCGCCGCCTCCGCCCGCTGCGGGCGCGAGCCCGAAGGCGGCCTCCGGGGAGGTCGCGGCGCCCGCCTCGGCGCCACCGCTCGTGCCGATGCCGGCCGAGACCGACAGGCCGGCAGAGAAGTCGATCTCGAGGCCGGCGGAGAGCGACAGCGTCGAGGAGAGACCGCCGGCGAGGCCGCGCCAGGCTGCAGGGTCGAGGCCCATGCGCGCGGCGAAGTCGGCGGCGCTCTCACCGCCGAGGGCGAGGCCCGTCGAGTCCCCGCCGCTCCCGGCGGAGCCCGGGCCCGCGCCGCCGCCGCCCGGGGGCGAGGCACCGGCCCCGGTCGCAGCGGCCGGGCCGAGCCGGCCCGCGATGAACTCCGGGTTCTGCTCCTTGACCGCAATCGAGACCTTCGAGCGCAGCGGCACGCCCGTCTCGGAGAAGAGGTCGATGTCCTCGGTGAGCTGGCTCATCACCCCGTCGAAGACGAAGGTGCCCCAGGCGAATCGCACGCGCGGCGGCGCCTGCTTCCTGCTGCCCTGCACCTCCGGGAGCACGAAACGGGAGACTCCCTTCGAGAGGTCGCGCACGTTGACCGCCTCCCCGTCGGCGCTCGCCTGGTCAGCCGTGTCGAACACGAGGTCGAGGCTGAGCGTCGTCGCGCTCGTCTCGAGGTGCCGTGCCGCCTCGCGGCCGCGCGCGCTGCCGACGTCGATCGAGTTCGTCATGGCGAGCCGCATCGACGTCGGGTTGAACTGCACCTCGATCGGCGTCCCCTGCTCGGTCGGGTGAGCGTCGGCGGAGATCGCGACGAGCGTGGCCTTCGCGAGCGTCATGGCGTTCCCCTCGCGAGCCGGAGACCTTCGTGCGCGATGTGCAGCTCCTCGATCGCGATCTCGCCGGTTCTGGCGTTCAGCAGCGGGCCGGCGATCTTCATCGGCAGCCCACGGTCGAACACCCAGCGGGCGACGGCGTCTTCGCCGGTGTCGTCGAGCACCTCGACGATCCCGTCGTAGCGCGCGACCGGCCGCACGCCGGAGACGACGTCCTCGAGCCAGCGCCACAGGTCGTCGTTCGCAAGCTCGCCGCGCTCGAAGAACATGCCCCGCTTCAGTACGAGCGGCTGCACCTTCGCCCGGCCGACACGCTTGATCACGCCGTCGTTGCGCCCGCCTTCGAGGTACTCCTGCACGTCCATCTCGACGCCGAGCCCGGAACACTCCTGAAAGCCGCCGTCGCCGAGCGGGTCGCCGCTGCTCGGCAGGTCGTCGCGCGCCCGCGGCGCGTCTGCGGCGCCCTCGGCGTCGCCCGGCGCGCTGCGAAAGAGCCGCACGCGGAAGTTGAAGGTGCGGACGAGCGGCGGGCTCTCGTCAGCCACCGGTCGTCTCCACGGTGAGCGTCCCGTCGCCGTCGCGCTCGATCCGCAGCACGATGAACTCGAGCGGCTCGGCCGGCGCCACGCCGACCTCCACGATCAACTGCCCAATCGTCGCAACGCACGAAGAACGACTGGTCATCGGTCGCGCCCGCGAACGCATTCGCACGCGCGAGCCGGCGCAGGAAGTTCTCCAGCAGGTGGCGGATGTCCGCCCGCAGCGACGGCGTGTTCGGCTCGAAGACGGCCCACTGCATCTGCTGCTCGAGTGCGCGGTGCAGCATCGTCACCAGCCGTCGCACGCTGAGCTGCCGCCACGCCGGGTCGCGCGAGAGCGTCCGGGCCGCCGTGAGACGGATGCCGTCGCGCTCGTGCAGGTAGACGTTCACGCCCTGGGGATGCAGCTCGTCGTGCCGCGCCGGCGAGACGCGCTCGGTCACGTCGACGACCTGGAGCGCGAGCTCGTTCGACGGGCCGAACGGCACGCCGAAGCGGAGCTCCCGGCGCGCGATGATCCCCGCCGCGGTCGCCGACGGATTGAGGTCGACGAGGTCGCGCCGGCGGTCGCCGAGGGGCGCCACACGGAGCCAGGGGTGGTACGCGGCCGCGAAGCCGGAATCGAACTGCGCGCGCCACTCGAGCACCTGCCGCTGGCTGAGACCCGGGGGCACGTCGAGCAGCACGATCCACGAGCGCAGGAGGCCGGCGAGGTCGTGCAGGCGTTGCTGCAGCTCGACGATTCGCCGCCGGTCGGACGGCAGGCGAGGGTCGAGCGCGAGCCCGTCGAGCGGGTCCTGCGGCACCTCCTGCCCCGGGACCGGAGCGGGGTCTTCGCAGCGCTCGAACGTCGGCCCTGCGAGCGACACGACGTCCGCGACCGACTCCGCCGGCTCGAGCGCGGACGGCGAATAGAGATCCGGCACGACGACGAGCGAGAGGTCCGCCAGCTCGACGAGCGCGTGCACGCCGCTGCCGGGATCCTCGTCGCCGAACGTCCACGCGTTGTCGAAGAAGTCGTCGGGCGTGACGAGGTGGGCCCGGTCCTCGCCGCCGGCGAAAGCGAGCGCACGCGCAGGCGGCAGCGTCTCGTCGGCCGGCAGGATGTCCCGCCCGACCCAGGCCCAGTCCGGATAGACGAGCTCGGACTCCGCGCAGAGGACGTCGGCGACGAAGCGCGGATGCGCCGGAGAGAGCCCGAGCCGCTCGAATCGCTCCAGGCGGCCCGCGCCGTCGTCGAGCGTCAACGTGGCTTCCACCACCTCGACGGACACCGGCGGCGCGGATGCCGGTTCCGCCAGAGTCGCGACGATGCGCCGCGCCGGCCTATCGGCGAGACCCTCGGAGACGAGCGACGCGACCACGCGCACCTGCGCGATACCTCCACCGAGCTGCAGCCGCAGCACGGTGCCCGCGGTCAGATCGGTGTCGGTCGCAAGCGCGAGCCGCATGGTGTCGAGCGGCTCCGCAACAATCGGGCGAGTCGAGTATCCGAGCTCAGCCGTGAGGCCGTTGCCCCAGGAGCCTTCGTTGCGGGCGCGCAACGTCACGGGCACGCCGCCGGCCACTGCCAGGGGCGCGAGCTCCCCGGCGGCCGCACCCGTGTCGTCATCCGGCCCGCCGAAGTCGTGCACTACGCGCACGACGTACGCGCGCCGGCCGCCCTGGTCGAAGAACGATGCCACCGCGAAGGGAAGCAGCCCTGCGCCTTCGAACGCGCCGTAGAGCCGGACGTACTCGTCCCAGCTCTCCACCGCTACCGCCGTCGAGCGCCTGCGCGGGCGTGCCGGTGCGACGCACGACGAGTCCGGCGTGAGGTCCTCACCGGCGACGGGCACTCGGGCGGGCCCGCGCGGAGCGACGCCCACGAACGCGCACACGTCCATGCGCACGTTCGTGAGCGCGCGCACCGTCGTCGGCGGACGCTCGTAAACGCCCGGCGCTCCCAGCGCGAGAGGAGAGACGCCGCTCACGCTACGAGTACGAGATTCCCTCGTGGACGAGGTGGAGCTCCTCCATCGCGACGTCGGAACCGCCCTTCGCCGCGAGGGTCGGGCCGGTCCATTTCTTCGGCTGCGCACGATGCAGCCGCCACGTGGCGACGGGATCCCGCGCCTCGTCCATGAGCGTGATGGAGACGTCGCGCGCATCGGTCGTCCCGTCGCGCACCGTGGCGAGCCACTCGAACAGGTCGGTCGATCCGACGAGCCCTCGCTTGAGCGTCACGTCGTCGAACTTGTGCGTGTTCGGGAGCTTGCGAACCGTGTTCACCCGCTCGTTCCCGTTGCGGTACTCGGCGTAGTTGACGTCGACGCCGAGCCCGCTCACATCGGAGAAGCCCCCGATGATCGTTCCCTCGCCGCCGTCGCCCTGACTTCCGCCGAGCGAGACGATGAAGTTGAAGGCGTGATACGGGTTCTCGCGAAACGTTGGCATGGCCTCCTCCGCCTCAGGTCAGGGGTGCGTCGGCAGTGAACTGGCCGATCCGGAAGATCACGAACTCCGCCGGCTTCGTCGGCGCGACGCCGATGAGCACGATCAGCCGCCCGTTGTCCAGATCGTTCTGCGTCATCGTCGTGCGGTCGCAGCGAACGAAGAACGCCTCCGCCGGCTTGGTGCCGAGCAACGCGCCTCCCTTCCACTGCAGGAACAGGAAGTCGGAGACGGTGTCGCGCATGATCGCCCAGAGGCGTTCGTTGTTCGGCTCGAACACCGCGAACTGCGTCGCCTTGTCGATCGAGTGCTCGAGGAAGATGAACAGGCGCCGGACGTTCACGTACTTCCACTCCGGATCCGAGCTCATCGTGCGTGCGCCCCACACGCGGCTGCCGCGGCCCGGGAAGAACCGCAGCGCGTTGATCCCCTCGGGATTGAGGACGTCCTGGCGACCCTTGTTGATGTTGAGCTCGAACTGCGTCAGCCCGCGCACCACCTCGTTGGCCGGCGCCTTGTAGACGCCGCGCTCGACATCGCTGCGTGCATAGATCCCGCTGACGAATCCGGACGGCGGCAGCGTGAGCTGGGCCGGCGGCGCGCCTGCGGCGGCGCGCTCCAGCGGGTTGAGGATCCTGATCCACGGGTGGTAGAGCGCGGAGTACTTGCTGTCGAACTTGCCGCGGAACTCGCGGATCTCGTTCATCGAGCTGTTCTGCGGGCCGTCGACGACCGCGATCCGGTAGCGGCCCTGCTCCGCGTGCGTGATCAGCCGGTCGGCCGCCTGCTCGCACAGCAGCCGGTCCGCGTACGTGCCCCCGTCGGGCAGCGCGACGATCGCGATGTCGTCGATCTCCTGTAGGGCCTCGAGGCCCGTCGCCTTGATCGTGGCGTCGTCGGGCGCGGCAGGCTCACCCATCAGATCGTCCGGCATCGTGAGGTCGCCGTCGTGACCGCCGGTCAGACGCCCGTTCGGATTCCCCTGCAGCGCAGCCATGAGCGCGGCCGGAGCGTCGGGGCCTGCGCCGGACGGATCCCACTCCAGCCAGACGACCGCGTTCTCGTCCTCCGGATCGTCCTTCTGGAGGATCTTGCCGATGTAGCGCACCTGTGCCGGGTCGGCGCCGAGCGCGTTGTACGAGTCGACGCGCTCGGCGTCGACGTGCACGAGCACCGACAGCTCGACCAGCTGGATCACATCCGTTGCAGCCACCGCAACCGGGCCGCCGCCACGATTGAACGTCTGCTTGCCGTCGACACCGACGGATACGACGGCGAGGTTGCCGCCGACGAGCGGGTCGTTCTCCACCGGTACTGCAGCCGGCGGCGTGATGATCTCGACGACAGCACCCGCTTTCGCACGCTGCGCCTGGGTACCGAACGTCGGGTGCTGGTACGCCACGTTCTTGCTGCGGACGGCCCGCGTCTCGACGAACACGTCGCCGAAGGCGCCAGGCCAGCGCGCACGCCAGGTGGCCGCGGTGCCGCCGACGGACACCGCACGCGATGCGACGCCGACGTCGAGAGCCGCTCCCCCACCTGGATCGCGCGGTGCGAAGACCCGCGAGACGTACAGTCGTCGGCCGCCGTTGAGGAAGAACGCACGCGCGGCGTGCGCCATGAAGCAGATGCGCTCCTCCGCCCCGCCGGCCGACGGGCCGACGTTGAGCGGCTCCAGACCGCCGTACACCCGCTCGAAGTCGGCGAAGTTCGTGATCAGGCGCGGCTCGCTCGTCGCCGGACCGCTGCGCGGCTCGTCGCGATACTGCACAGGTCCGGTTCGCGTCATGCCGGCAAAGCCGGTCGTGCTCGTCGCTACGCCCTCGATGGTCTTGGAGCGGAAGCTGACCTCTTCGACGTAGACACCAGGGGCGAGATACTCGGGCATTGCGTCGCTCCTTACGGGATGACGAAGGGAGGCTGCGCGCTCGTCAGCCGACCGGGCGTGAGCGCGACGGTGCGGGAGACGGACGAGCCGGGGACGTACGCGGCCGGAGCTTCATCCCCGGTCGACACGGGATCGGGGGCACCGGCCGCGGGCAGCACCTCGAGCGGCAGGTCCCAGAGAGGGTCGGGCAGAGGCGGTGACGGGGCAGGCAGCGGGCCGGTAACGGTTACCGACACGTTGAGCGGCGCGACGACGTCGCCGAGGTTGGTGGTGTCGACGCCCAGGACGAGCAGGAACTCGCCGCGGTCGTCGCCGTGCGCGCGTCCGATCACCTGACCGCCGACGCGCGCCTCGACACGCGCCCAGCGCATCGGCTTCCCGCTGCGGACGACGCTGCCGCGCAACGCGGTCGCCGTGCCGGCAAGGTCGTACGCCGCGCCGGGGAAGAGGAAGGGCCGGCGTGCACGCGACGCGGCCGGGACCGGAGTTCCAGCGTCGTCCGCCGTGAGCACCTGCGCAAGCGTCGCGATCGGAACGCGCAGGCGGCGAGGAACGAACCGCCGCGTGGCGTCGTCGATGCGAACGTCGAGCGGCGTGCCTGTGTCATCCGCATAGATCACGGCGTACAGCCCGGTCGCGTGCCGGGGCACGGCCAGCACGCCTGCGCTGCCTTCGAGCGAGATCTCGAGCGCGTGCGAGACCCGCAGGCCGCGGGCCGCGTCGATCGGCTCGATCCCGAGCGCGAGACGGTAGACGTCCGCGTCGTAGCGCGTGGGCAGCGTGACGGTCACGGCACCGGCGTCGGGGTCTTGCCGACGACGATCGACGTGACGGCCGGGTCCGGCGCCCGTGCGCCGTCGATGCGGACGACGCGTGCCGTGTATCCGACGCTGAGCCGGTAGCTCGCCTCGAGAGCGTCGAAGGTCCGCATCACGGCGTCGAGGCCCAGCTCGTCGACCGCGATCTGAACGACCTCGTTCGCCGCCCACTCACCGGCGGCCTGCAACAGCGGCCCGCTCAGGATGGGCGACTCGTCGAGGCACTGCATCGCGCGGCCGAGCACGGCATGCTCGTGCTCGGCGTTGTCGGCCCATGCCGTGAGCAAGTAGTGCAGATCGACGGGCAGGTGCGGCCTTCCGTCGAGCGACCCGACCGCCGACCATGCCGCCCGCGTCGTCCTGTTGACCTCGACGCGATACAGGAAGATCGACAGCGCCGGAAAGGTGAGCCCGCCCGACGTGGGGTCGAAGGCGTTGCTCTGCACGAGCGTGGCTTTCGTGCTCTTGCCGGTTACGGGCTCGTCGTCGTCGAAGCCCGTGTTCAGCAGTCGCTCGATGCTCTTGCCCGCTGCGGCGATCGCGCGGAAGCCGGCCATGTGCGTTGAGCGTGCACTGCAGCCGTCACGGCGTCGTCACGGCGCCGTCACCGGTTGACGAACTCCTCGAGCCATGCGCGCACGTTGTCGACGATCGCGTCGATGCTCTTTGCCGCCTGCGACGTCTGCTCTCCGTCTCCGAGCTCCTGTGCGGTGATCCGCGCGCGCAATCCGGTGCCGGGCGGCTGCTCGATCCACACGCGCACGACAACGACGCCGATGCGCTCCGCAGCGTTCGAAGCGGCCATGGGCGCAGCTTGCGCCCGCGCCGTCACGCAGACGTCACCGTGGCCGCAACGGCTGGACGAGCTGCTCCATCTCGGGCGACGGTTCGAGCCCGAGCTGTTTGCGCACGAGGTCGCGGTAGAAGCGGTACTGGCGCAGCGCGTCGAACCAATTCCCCTGCGCGATGTGCACCCCGATCAGGACGCGGTGAGCGCTCTCACGCAGCGGCTCGCCGGCGACGGCGGCGAGTGCCGTTTCCGCAGCCGCTGCGTAGCGGCCCGCGCCTGCGAGCTCGGCTGCGATCGCCTCGAGCGCTTCCAGGCGGAGCACCCGGAAGCGCTCGCGCTCGATCAGGACCCAGTCCTCGTACCAGTCGGGCAGAAGCTCTCCGGCGAGACAGAGCTCCTCGACCTCCGGATCGTCCGGCACGGTTCCCACCCGGAGCGCGCGGCGTGCGGCCGCGACCGCGTCGCGCACGTCGACTGCGATGTCCGGTGCCAGCGAGAGGTGGGTGGTCGTGGCTTCGACAATGCAGCACTGCGGCTGTCGCAGCCTCCAGAGCGCCGTACGCAGTCGTGCACTCGCCCGCTCCTCCGGCGCGTCAAGCCACAGGCTGCCCGCCACGTAGAGACGTTGCACGGGCTGGTCGTGCAACGCGAGGAACGCGACGACGCGCTGGCCGGAGAGCGGTAGGCGCATTCGTTGCCCCGCCGCGCGCAGGTCGAAGCCGCACAGCAGCCGAAGCTCCACCGACGCCCCGCCCCGGATGGTCAAGTCTCCCCCAGCTCTCCCCGGGGTCCCCGCCGCAGCAACGATGGAAGCCAAATGCGCGTCCCCACCTCGTTGCCGTTGGAAGCAATCCACCCTTGCACCGTTCGGCGTGCGAGTCAACGGATGACGGCAAACCGGCGGTGACGGAGCGGTGACGTCTCGGTGACGACGCTTATGCGTCGTGTGCTGCGTCAGACCACGAGGTACGCGCAGGGCAGCTCGCCCGGAAGGACGCCCGCTGCGATCCGCGCGACGACGTGCTCGCCGACCCGCGTTCCTTCGCTCGGCGGCGGGCCGTCCCGCCAGACGAGCTCGTAGGACTCCGCGCCCGGGAAGAAGACGAGATGCTTCTCGGCCGAGGCCCACGGGCCTGCCGCCGCCGCAGCGCGGAGCTCCTCGAGCTCCTCGTTCCGCTTCGACAGCTCGGCCTCGAGCGAGTTGAGCTGCTGCGCGAGCCCGGCGCGGGCCTGCTCGGAAGCAAGTGCCGATGCGCGCAGCTGCTCGGCCGCCGCAGCCGTCGCCTGGAGCTCCGCTGCGCCCGTGGTCGCCCGCGCCAGCCGCTCCTCGAGCTCCGCGCGAACGGACTCCGCGCTGCGCAGCTGCTCCGATGCCTGCTGCAGCCGCTGTTCCAGCTCGGCTCGCGCAGACTTCGACGCAGCCACGGACGCGCGCAGCTCCTCTCCCGCAGCGACTTCAGCCTCGAGCGCGCTCGCGCGCTCGCACACTCGGGACAGCCGCTCTTCCAGCTCGATGCGCACGGAGTCCGACGCTTCCGCCGAAACGCGTCGATCCTCGACCGTCGCCAGCTCGGCCCGCAGCGACGCGCTCCGATCGACTTCGTGTCCGAGCGACTGCTCGAGCTCGGCCCGTGAGGACTCCGCCCCCGCCAGCCGTTCCTCGAGCTCTCGGTAAGCCTTTTCCCATGCGACAGCGCCGGCATGCAGCTCGGCGACCGCCGCCTCGAGCCGCGCGACCCGCTCCGCGGACTCGGCGGGGGTCGCGGTCTGCGCCTGGGTCTGCAGGTCGACGATCGTCGCCTCGAGGGTCGCGGCGCGCTTCGTCTCTTGCGCGACCCGCTGCTCGAGCTCGGTGCGGAGCTCGACGAGCCGGTCGTTCGCCTCCGTGAGGCGCGTGGTCTCCGACGATGCCATCGCCAGCTCCTCGCGCACGGCTTCGCGGTCACCCGCGGGCTGGGACACCAAAGGCGTCATGTCGGCGACCGCCGAGTCCGAGGACTTCGGCTTCCCGATCCGGCGGCTGCTGACCGGCGGCTCGCCGATCTGCAGGGTCGGGCGGAGCCCCTCGCCGAAGCCGGTGGCGAAGCCGTACTCGGTCTTGAGGATCCCGCCGTGCTGGGTCGCGAGGGCCTGGGCCACGTTCGCCGGCGCCACGAAGCCGCGTGCCACGACGATGGCGCCGAGCGGCTTGCCGGTCGACCGCTGCTCCGCGAGCGCCTCGGTCAGCTGCTCGGGCGTGATCAGGCCACGCTTGACGAGGAGCGTCCCGAGAGGTTCCTGGGGCGGCCGCAAACCGCCTTCCTCAGCCAGTGCCGACACGGTTGCCTTCCGCGCCGGCGAGAGAGCTCGAAAACATAAGAGGCCCTTCGCCGCAGTTTGCCCGCCGTCTACCGACACAGCATCGCCCGGTTTTGGGGAACCGCCCATCGCTCATCCGAGTGACGCGGGTGTGTAAACGGTATGACTACGCCCGTGGCTAAGACGATCGGCCTCCTCACCGGCGGCGGAGACTGCCCCGGCCTGAACGCAGTCATCCGGGCCGTCGTCCGCGCCTCCGACGCCGAGGGCTGGGACCCGGTCGCGGTCGTCGAGGGCTGGCGGGGCCTCGTCGACGGGCGGTTCCGCGATCTCGGCCCGTCGGAGGTCTCGGGGATCCTGCCCCGTGGGGGCACGATCATCGGCACGAGCCGGACGAACCCCTACAAGCTCGACGGCGGGGTTGAGAACGTGCTCCAGAACTTCCACGACCGCGGCCTCGACGCGCTCGTTGCGATCGGCGGCGAGGACACGCTCGGCGTCGCGGCCAGGCTCTACCGCGAGCACCAGCTTCCGATCGTCGGTGTCCCGAAGACGATCGACAACGATCTCTCCGGCACGGACTACACGTTCGGGTTCGACACCGCAGTGACCGTCGCGACCGAGGCCATCGACCGGCTCCACACGACGGCCGAGTCGCACAACCGCGTGATGGTCGTCGAAGTGATGGGGCGCCACGCCGGGTGGATCGCCGTGACAAGCGGCATCGCCGGCGGCGCCGACGTCATCCTCATCCCCGAGCAGCCGGTCGACTACGAAGAGGTCGCCGACGGCATCCGGAAACGGCACGCCCGCGGCAAGAATTTCTCCATCGTCGTCGTGAGCGAAGGGTGCGAGCTGCCGGGTCTCGAGGACACCGGCGAGGTCGACGCGTTCGGCCACGTGACGCTGGCGCATCGCGGCGTCGGCGAAGTGCTCGGACGCGAGATCGAGGACCGCACGGGCTTCGAGACGCGAGTCACCGTCCTCGGTCACGTGCAGCGCGGGGGCTCCCCCACTCCGCGCGACCGCGTGCTCGCGACGCGGTACGGGCTGAAGGCCGCGCAGCTCGCGCACACCGGGCAGTTCGGCCAGATGGCGGCGCTGCGCGGGGACGACGTCGTCGCGGTGTCGCTCGAGGAGGCCACCGCCAAACTGAAGACCGTGCCGCCCGAGTGGTACGCGGTGGCGCAGGCCTTCTTCGGCTAGTTGACTCCCAGGCTCGCGGCGATCGACCTCGACGGAACGTTGCTGCGCAGCGACGGCTCGGTGTCTGCACGTACGGCCTCGGCCCTCCGCGCGACACCGCTCGAGATCGTGCTCGTCAGCGCGCGTGGGCCGCGCGGGGTCGCCGAGATCGTCGACGCGGCCGGACTCGCCGGCACGGCGATCGCGAGCAACGGCGGTGCAGTGCTCGATCTCGAGACGCGCACCATCCGGAGCGTCAGGGCGATCGAAACCGAAGTCGCGCTCCGCCTGGTCAAGGGCATGCGCGAACGGCTGCCGGGGATCCTCTTCGGCGTCGAGCGCGACTCGTTCGCGCACGAGGAAGGCTTCGCCGCGTGGAACTGGACGCCGCCACCCGGCACGCGGATCGGCGATGCGCTCGACCTGCTCGATAGCCCGCCGACGAAGCTGATCCTTCGCCACGAAGGACACACCCTCGACGTCATCGCAGCGGTCGCGCGCGAGCTCGCCGGCGACGCCGCGTCGGTGTACATCTCCGGAACGTGGGTGGTCGAGATGTCGGCCGCCGGCGTGAACAAGGCGGCAGCGCTGGCCGAAGTGTGTGACGAGCGTGGGATCGGCGCGGCCGACGTCATCGCTTTCGGCGACTACCTGAACGACCTGCCGATGCTTGCATGGGCGGGTCGAGCGGTCGCTGTCGCGAACGCGCATCCCGACGTGATCGACGCCGCGGACGAGGTCACGGCGTCCAATGACGAGGACGGCGTGGCCGTCGTGCTGGAGCGGCTCAGCGCCTGACGGTCAGAGTTCCGCCAGCGGGAACGAGCGGTGCCGGCGAGGCGGCACGAGGAAGTTCTGCCGGTGGGTCGTCTCGAGCACGGAGTTGAACCCTTGCGCCCGGGAGCGCGCGCCGAGCCCGAGGTTGGTCCCGTCCGGGAAGACGCCGTCCATCGCCAGCCGGTTGCGCTCGAAGTCGTCTCCGGACGGGTTGAAGACGACGAAGTGCACGCCTGCGGCGGGTTCCTTGCTCAACCGGTCGAGGTCGGGCCGCGACGAGAATGCAAACGGGTTGTCGAGGGTGTTGAAGTCCGCGCGCTGCGGAATCGCCGTGCCCTTCGGATACACGGTGCCGTCGGGCCCGACGACGTCGCCCTGCAGCCTCGACGTCGTCTGAATCGGCCCGCTGTGCCCGATGCGGCCGCTCGTTCCGAACTGACGCGCGACGTCGTGCTGCGCGGAGACGTCCTTCGGCAACTGCGGCACGGTCTGCGCACCCTGCTTCACGTTCGTGAGCCCCGGCCGGAACGCGGTGAGCACCCGCTCGTCGAAATCGAAGTTCAGGTACCAGGCCTCGAGGTCCTCGGTGATGTGGGAGAGGTGCATGTGCGTGCCGCCGTGGAAGTAGCCCGCCCGGAGGTCGACGAGGCCGAGCGTCTCGTGGTTCGCGATCTTGCGCGGGCCGAGCCCCGCCTTCTGCATCGACGTGAAGCCGAGGAAGAGCTCGGAGCCGTCCGGGATCAGGTCGGCGCCGGGGATGCCTGCAGCGACGGCCATCTGCTTCGGCAGGCCGGGACCGCCGTCGAACCCGCCGGCGAACCCGCGGCGAATGCTCGTCACCTTGAAGACCGGCAGGTCGTCGAAGAGCGCCTTGTGCGCCTCGTCGATGCGGCCCCGGCTGTCGCTGCGCAACAGCACGGCCACGTCGTTGCGCTCGAGGACCGTGTGGTGCGGGTCGCTCGGAAAGCGGCGCGGGGGCAGGAGCACGGACTTGCGTGCGCGGCGGTCGAACGGGAGGTGCTGTTTCGCCTGCGCCGCCACGCGCTGCTCGAAGTACGGCAGGCCCCACGCGATCGTGACTCCGAGCCCCGCGGGGCTCGGTGCGTAACGCGCGTCGAGGTCGAGCAGGGTTTGCTCGAGATCGTGCTGCGCGGCGCGAAGATCGTCGACGTTCAGGGTCGCGGTTACCACCTCGCTGTGGCGCGGCGGCACGAGCACGTCAACGCCTTCGCTCTGCACCGTCCTGAGGTCGAAGACGTGCTGCTCGGGGGGTGCATTGGGCGCGGCAACGGGCCGCGAGGGTGCAGCCGAAAGCTGGTCCACGAGCTCGTAGACGCCCGCACCGCCGAGCGCGGCGGCGGCTGCTCCCCCGAGGAACCGACGACGAGTGAAGCGCATCAGCCTTCGGGCTGGACGAGCACGAGGCCCGCGAGCAGCCGGTCGAGGTTCTTCACGACCTGGCGGTGAGTGTAGGGCGCAATCACGTGCTGGCTCACGGTGTACAGGGAGCCCTTGTGGTGCCATGCGAGCAGGATGTGCCACTGGTCGGCGTCCTGGTTCACCTGGTAGACGGTCGCAGTGATCGCGCCCGCCTTGCGCGTGCCCGCAGCGTCGGCGAAGCAGGGTGTCGTGCCGCGAATCGTCTTCTTGCCGTTGGGGATGACGGTCGTGCAGTTCGGGATCCTCGCGCGACCCGGATAGCCGCGGAAGTTGACGTGCACGTCGCCGCTCCCGGCGTCGCCGTGCTCGAGGAAGCTGATCAGGTAGCTGCGGTCGGCGTGCACCGAGTTGATGTCGATGTACTGCCCGCGAATGTTCGCGTCGAGCGGATTCGGCATCCATGTCGGGCAGTAGACGGGCGCCTGGATGCGGTTTGCGAGCGCCTGCCAGCCGTTCTTCCAGGCGGCGGGGCAGCTGCGTGCCGACGGCGCGCTCGAGGCGGCCGGTACCAGCGCGGCGAGCGCCAGCGCGGCGGCTCCCGCGACGATCGTGGCCCTCATGCCGGACAGGGTACCGCGGTTCCTGGCGGCCGCTAGACCTCGGGCGGCGGCCCGCCGACGAGCGGCGAGAGATCCCTGCTGTAGACGATCACAGCGTCGCAGCCCGCGCGCTCGAGCTCCCGCACCTCGCCTGGGGTGGTGTGCGGCAGGTCCGCGATCGCGAGCTTGCCGGCCGGGACGGCTGCGAGCAGGTCGAGCACGACCTCGAGCGGCGTCTCGTCGCGCTCCGCCTCGACCGGCGAGAGGAGAAAGATCTCCGGATCGACGCGGTCGAGCGCCTGCTCCAGCTCCTCCTCCCCGCGCACCTCCACGGCACAGTCGAGCCCGAGCTCGACCGCGCGCTGGTGCAGCTCCTCGAGCCGGCCGTCGTCGTCGTCCAGCGAGTCGAAGACGAAGAGATACGCATCGGACACCTGCGCCGCCTCGTCGACGGAGACGTCCGCGCGCCAGAGGATGGGGAGCGAGGTCGCCTCCCGGATCGGTGCGGGGCTCCCGCGGACGACGAGCGCCTCGGCCCGTTGCGACTCCGCGGCTCGCGCCGCGTCGGGGTCCTCGACTGCAGCGATCACGGAGATGCCGTCCCCCTCGGCGATCGCGTGGCTGAAGCGACGTTCGGCCATGCTCGGCTCGTAGCGTATCCGGGCCCTGTCAGAGCCCGATCGGGTGCCAGACGGTCTTCAGCTCGAGATAGCTCGAGATCTCCCATGGGCTCTGCGTGTCGGGGCGGCCGCGGACGACGCGCTTCACGTTCTCCGCGGCGAGCTGCTCCAGCTCGGCCGCGAAGCCGTCGGCGCCGCAGACGTCGATGGCGTTCACGTCCATGTGCGCCGCGAGCCACGGGCCGATCTCCTTGCGGTACCCGGTGAGGATGTTGACGACCCCGCCCGGGACGTCGCTCGTCGCGATGGCCTCCGCCAGCTCGATCGCCGCGAGCGGGTGGGTCTCGGAGGCGACGGCGACGACTGCGCTGCCGCCGACGAGCGGCGGGATCAGGCGCGTCACGAGCCCGAGCAGCGGCGGCTCGTCCGGCGCGAGCACCGCGACGACCCCCGTCGGCTCGGGAATGCTGAAGTTGAAGTACGGCCCGGCCACCGGATTCGCGCCGCCGAGCACCTGCGGCAGCTTGTCCGCCCAGCCCGCGTACCAGACGATCCGATCGATCGTGCGCTCGACTTCGTCGCGACCCGTGCACAGCTCCGTGAACTCGGCCACGCGCGACTCGACCATCTCCGCGAGCCGGTAGAGCACCTGGCCCCGGTTGTACGCCGTCGCACCCGCCCACTTCGGCTGGGCTCCGCGCGCCGCTTGCACGGCGTCGCGGGCGTCCTTGCGCGAGCCACGCGCGATGTTCTGCCCCTCCGCCTCGTAGGTGCGGCCGGACTCGCTGCGCGGGAACGCGCCGCCGACGAACAGCTTGTACGTCTTCCTGACGGGCAGCCGGCTCATTCTTCGAACCTCAGATACGGCTCGAGCCCGTGCAGGCCGCCTTCACGGCCGAAGCCCGACTCCTTGTAGCCGCCGAACGGCGACGAGGGATCGAAGCGGTTGAACGTGTTCGCCCACACCACGCCCGCACGCAGACGCTGTGCCATCCAGAGGATGCGCGATCCCTTCTCCGTCCACACGCCGGCGCTGAGGCCGTACGGCGTGTTGTTCGCCTTCTCGACGGCTTCCTCCGGTGTGCGGAAGGTCAGGACGCTGAG